>DATABR010000038.1:0-16125 GCA_036259435.1 Glycomyces sp. | reverse complement strand
CCCCACTGCGTTTCCTGTTCCCCGATAAGGTCGATCGGCGGCCGCGAGCAGCTTGGCCGGCGGGATCTTGAAGGCCTGGCGGCCGTGGCGGCGATGAGGCTGCCGGCGGTGCCGAGGAGGCCGGAGCCGGTCACCGCGAGGGCCGCCATGAGGCTGGTCCACCGGTCGGGGTCGTCCCGGTGGGTGTGGGGACCGCTTTGGGGCCGCCGACGGCCGGGCGCGCAGCGTCGGCGGTCGGGGTGGTGAGCACGATCTCGGCGGGTCTGGCGGGTCCGGTGGACGCGCGGCCGTCCACGGCGGCGCCGGTGAGCTCGGCTGTGACCCAGCTGTGCCCCTCGATCGCGCCGTCCGCGAGGGGCGTCCGGGCGGTGAACGTGACGTCGCCGGCCGCCACACCGGGCTGCGCTGCGACGGGGTCGAGCCGACCCGCAGGGACGGGTGAGGTCATGGTCAGCGTCGCCCGAGGCTCCTCAGGCGCCGTGCGAGATCGGCCGCGTCGGGGTTCGGCAGGTACGCGTCGATGCGGCCGTCGGCGACGACGCACGTGGCGTGCGCGCGGGCGGCCGCAGCCGGGTCGCAGGTGACCATGACGACCGTCTGGCCCGATTCGTCGACCAGTTCCCGCAGCAGGTCGAGGACCTCGGCGGCGGTCGCGGAGTCGAGGGCGCCGGTCGGCTCGTCGGCGAAGACGACCTCGGGCCGGGCCGCGAGGGACCGGGCGATCGCGGCCCTTTGCTGCTGGCCGCCCGACAGCTCCCCGGGGCGGCGGTGCAGCAGGTCTGCGATCCCCACGCGCCCAACCAGGTTCTGGAGCCAGCGCCTGTCGGCGGCGGCCCCGGACTGGCGCAGCGACAACGTGATGTTCTCTTCCACCGTGAGCGACGGCAGCAGGTTGTGCGCCTGGAAGACGAAGCCGACTCGGCTGCGCCGCCACCGCGTCCGCTGCGTCTCGGAGAGCCCGCCGATCTCCGTTCCTCCGATGTAGACCTCTCCGGAGGTGGGCGCGTCGAGTCCGGCCGCGCAGTGCAGCAGCGTCGACTTGCCCGACCCCGAAGGCCCCATGACCGCGAGAAAAGAGCCGCGGTGCACTTCGAGGGAGACGCGGTCGAGGGCGCGGACGGCTCCGTCGTAGGTCTTGACGACCTCTCGCAGCAGCAGCGCCGAAGGGCGGCCGGGGTCGGTGCGCAGTTCGGTCCGGGGCGCGGTCAGTGCGCTCATCGGCCTCGCCTTCCCACGACGGCGCGGACGATGAGCGCGATGCCGCAGGCCGCGCCGAGCGCGCCGAACGGGATTGCGACAAGGTGGAGCCCGGCCATCTGGAGGCCGGTGTTGAGCACGGCCCCGGCGAGGAGCCCGATCCACAGAGCCACGGTGAGCAGCTGGTAATGGCCCATCGGGGCCGGGGCGGGCGGCGTGTCGCCGCTGATGCGGTACTGGTCGTTCACGGTGTTCCCTCCAACGGAATCGGATGAGGATGACGCTATGGAGAAAACAACTGCGGCCCAATGCAGTTGCCTGCCGAATCCGAGGTGGGGCCAGGTGCAGGGCGGGGGGTACAGCCAGCTGCACTGACGGAGCGGGCATCGCCGGGTAGGTTTCGGGGCGAAACCGGAACGGAGGCGCTCATGGCGGGCGGGAGACTGGAGCGGGCGCGGGTGTGGCTCGACGCGCAGCTGCGCCCGGAGGGGGAGAAGACCGATATTCGGTCGCTGCTCCTGGCGTCCCTTCGTGCCACCGGCTACGGGACCGTCGGCGCGGGATTCGGCATCCTCGCGCTGTACACGCTGCCCCTGCTCCTGCTCACCGCCCTACTCGCGGTGCTGGGCGTCGGCCGGCCGCTCGTGGCCCCGATGATGCATTGGGTGCGGATCGTGGCCGGGCTGGAGCGCCGCCGCCTGCGCCATCTCGGCCACGAGGTCAAGTCGCCGTACACCGAGCCGATCGCCGAACCCGCCCGGACGCTCAAGGAGGTCCGCTCCGACCCGAGCGCCCGCCGCGACCTCTTGTGGATCGCCGTGCACGCCACGTGGGGGCTGATCCTCGGTGCGGTGCTGCTCCAGATGCCGTTCGTCTCGGTCCGCGACGTGACCTACCCGGTGTGGTGGTACTTCGCGCCCCTCTCGGAACAGCAGCTCCTCAGCGGCCTCATCGAGGCCGAAACCGCCAACGCCGCGATCCTCGGATGCGCCACCGGCATCGCCGTGTTCGCGCTGTGGCTCCTGTTCGGCCCCAAGCTTCTCGACCTCCAGGGTCGCCCGGGCGTGAGCCTCCTGGGCCCCGACCCCGGGGTGGACCTGTCCGAGCGCGTCGCCCGCCTCACCGCCACCCGCGCCGCCGCGCTGGACGCGCACGCGGTCGAGCTGCGCCGCATCGAACGGGCGCTGCACGACGGGGCGCAGAACCGCATCGTCGGCGTCGCCGTCCTCATCGGCGCGGCCCGCCGCGAGGTGACCCGCGACCCGGCCCGCGCCGACCAGATCCTCGAACGTGCCCAGGACACGGTGGAGGGCGCGCTCGCCGAACTGCGGGCCGTCGTCCGCTCGATCCTGCCGCCGGTCTTGGAGGACCGCGGCCTCGCCGGGGCGCTCAGCGCGCTGGCCTCCGACTGCGGCGTGCCGTGCACCGTGGAGGTGGACGTGGCGGGCCGGTGCCCGGCGAGCGTCGAGGCCACGGCCTACTTCGTGGTCGCCGAGTCGCTCACGAACGTGGCGAAGCATTCGTACGCGACGAGTGCGTCGGTCGAGGTGCGCCGCAAGGGGAATACGCTCACCGTGACCGTGTCCGACGACGGCCGCGGCGGGGCCGACGCCGCCGGAGGGTCGGGGCTCGCGGGGATCTCGCGGCGCGTGGCGGCCCTCGATGGCACCGCGACCGTGAACAGCCCTTCCGGAGGGCCGACCGTCATCAGAGTGGAGCTGCCATGCGGATCGTGATCGCCGAGGACGACTTCCTCCTGCGCGAGGGCTTGAATCTCGTGCTGCGAGGGGAGGGTTTCGATGTCGTGGCCTCGGTGGGCGGGCCCGAGGACTTTCTCGTCGCCGTGGAGGAGCACCGGCCGGATGTGGCGGTGGTCGACGTGCGGATGCCGCCGACCCACACCGACGAGGGCATCAAGGCCGCCGTGGCCGCGCGGCGCGCCCATCCAGGGCTCGCGGTGCTGGTGCTCTCGGCGTACGTGGAGCAGAGCTTCGCGACCGACCTCCTCGCCGACGGCGCCCGCAGCGTCGGTTACTTGCTGAAGGAGCGCGTTGGCCGCGTGGACGCGTTCGTGGAGGCGCTGCGGCGGGTCGCCGAGGGCGGCACCGCGATCGACCCGGAAGTGGTGGCGCAGCTGTTCGCGCAGCGCCGCGCCGACGACCCGGTCGAGCGGCTCACGCCGCGCGAGAAGGAGGTCCTGTCGGTCATGGCCGAGGGCCTGGGGAACACGGCGATCGCGCAGCGGCTGTTCATCACCGAGAACGCCGTCCACAAGCACATCCGCAACATCTTCCTCAAACTCGGCCTGACCCCGGACGACCAGACCGACCGCAGAGTCGCGGCCGTACTCCACTACCTCGAACGCGCCTAGGCCGCATGGGTGGTCGTGGTCGATCGCCCTTGAGCCGTATAGGGCCCGGGCCGTATACCGTCCCTACCCCCCACCCACCCAGGGGACCGTAGTCTGCGGCGATCATGACGCGCGGGTCCGACAAGAATTGCCGTCTCAGGCCCCCGCGCGGTGCCATGATCAATTCTCACTGTCAGTCGTAGGCCTTCGCGGACCACATGCCCTTGCGTTCGGCCTTCGCGAGCTTCTCGGCCTTGCGGAGCGTGTCGCCGATCGTCAGTTCCTGGTGGCGCAGGATGTACGTGTGCGCCATGCCCTCGGCGACGGCCAAGACGGCGTAGTTCATGCCGTTCTCCATCACCACGTGCATCAGCAGCCGGTCGTACTGGTCGTACGCCGGGTCGCCCGGGTCGGTGAAGAGGTGGACAGTGCGGCCCTCGAGCTTCTTCCTGGCGTACGCCTTCGCCTCCGCGCCCCAGTCCTCCTCGTCGCGGTACCCGCCCGACTCGGGGGAGTTGATCCCCATGATCCGCACGCGGACCTTCTCGCCGTCCACAATCGCGCGGAACGTGTCCCCGTCGACCACGTCGACCACGTCCACCGTCGCGTAGAAGTCGCCCGGACCTTCCATGTGCTGCCTCCTTCGGGCCGGCCCCGCGGCCGGACGTCCGGTGCCATCCTCGCATTCGCCCGCCCGCCATGGGAACCGTCCTCCACGTGCCCCGTTGTGACAGACTGGTCGGCGTGGAGCGACGACCGAACCGACGCGCTGGCAGCACAGGGGCCGCGCAGCGGGCGACCGTGCGCCTGCCGACGGGCGGCTCCGCGCTTTCCGCGGCCGGCTCCGGCGAGCAGGGCGCCGCCGCGAACATCAAGCGCGGCAGAACGAAACGTCCGCGAGCGCTCCTCGCCTCCGCGATCGCCACGACGGTCTGGTGCGCCACGGTCGTCATCACCCCGATCCTCGTGGTCGTCATCGCCGGCTGGTGGCAGGCCGGACGCGAGGGCGCGGTCGCCACGGTCGCGGCCGCCGCCGGGGTCGCGTGGCTGTCGGGCCACGGCGCGCCGGTCGACATCGGACCGATCCACCTGAGCATCGCCCCGCTTGCGCTCACCGTCCTCATCGCCTGGCGCCTCACCAAGGCCGCCGCCGCGACCACCCGCGCCATCGGCGGCCGCGACGCCGCCGCCGTGCGCGCCGCCGCCGGTCTCGTCACGATCTTCTACACCGGACTCTTCGCGGGCGTCGCCGCGCTGTGCTCCACCGGTCCCTTCCGCGTCGACATGCTCCCCGCACTGCTGCACGCGGTCCCGCTCATCGTCGCGGCCACGGCTTTCGGCGCCGCCCGCGAAGCCGGCGTCCTGCCCTGGGACACCGCCTCGGTGTGGCTGCGGCGCGGCCTGCGCACCGGCATGATCACGGCCGGGGCGGTCCTGGCCTGCGGCGCGGCCGCCACCGGCGTCGCTTTCGCCGTCCGCGGCTCGGTCGTCGCCGACACGCTGCGCCTCTACGGGTCCGAGTCCTGGATCGTCGCCCTCCTCGCCCTGCTCTACCTGCCGAACTGCGCAGTATGGGCCGCCGCGTACATCACCGGGCCCGGCTTCGCCGTCGGCGCGGGCACCGCCGTGCAGGCCGAAATGATCGAACTCGGGCCGCTCCCGGCCTTCCCGGTCTTCGCGGCCGTCCCGAACGCGCCCCTGCCCGAATACGCGACAATCCTCATCGGACTGCCGCTCATGCTCGCGGCGGTCTTCGGCGTCGTCCTCACCTACCGGTCGCCCGATCTGCGCGTCCCGCGCGTCACCACCGCCGCGACCGTGGCCGCCGCGTCCGCCGCCGGGGTCCTCGGCCTGCTCGCCTACCTCTCGGGCGGCGCGGCCGGCACGAACCTCATGGCCGAACTCGGGCCCGACCCGCTCGCCGTCGCCGGGATCGGCGCGCTGCAGTTCCTCATCGGCCTCATCGGGGCCGCGCTCGTCGCGCGCCTGTTCGCGGTCCACCGCCGCGCCGCCGAGTCCGAGCTGGTGCGGAGGGACACGGTGGTCATCCCCGAACCGGCCCCCGCCCGCGACGACGCGTTACCGTACTCACGTGACCGCTAAGCTCGTCGTCCTCGTCTCCGGCTCCGGCTCGAACCTCCAGGCCCTCATCGACGCCTGCACCGACCCGGCGTACGGGGCCGAGATCGCCGCAGTCGGCGCCGACCGCGAAGGCACCTACGGCGTCGAGCGCGCCCAGAAGGCCGGCATCGCGACCTTCGTCCACCGTGTCAAGGACTACCCCGACCGCGACTCCTGGGACCGGGCCCTCACCGCCGACGTCGCCTCCTTCGAGCCCGACCTCGTGATCTCGGCCGGATTCCTCAAGCTCTGCGGCCCGCGCTTCCTCGAGGCGTTCCCCGGCCGCTACATCAACACGCACAACTCGCTGCTCCCGGCGTTCCCGGGCATGAACGGGCCCGGCGAGGCCCTCGCGACGGGAGTCAAACTCGCGGGCGCGACCCTCTTCATCTGCGACTCGGGCGTCGACACCGGCCCGATCATCGCCCAGTGCGCCGTCCCGGTAGAAGACGACGACACCGTCGACACCCTGACCGAACGCATCAAGGAAGCCGAACGCGCCCAACTGGTCGAAGCGGTCGGCCGCATGGTGCGCGACGGCTGGGAAGTCGAAGGCCGCCGAGTCCACCTCGGCTAGCCGCCGCGAAGCACCGAATCTCTTCCCTACACGACGGGGTGTCGCTGCGCCTATTTGGCGTTTACACTGGTAAACATCGACAGCGTGGAAGAACGATACCGATTCGACGAGGCGTCGTACGACGCCATCGCGGCAGCCGGGCTCCACTGGACGGACGTGCAGGACGTGCTGCACGGAAAGCCGAGGGTTCGCGAACACATCGGGGCGGTGCTGCGCATCGGCGCCGAGGATCGCCACCACCGGTGGATCGCGGTTTCGCTCATCGAGGACGAGGTGGACAACGAGTTCCTCGTTGTGTCCGCCAGGCTGATGGACGCCGCCGAGATCGCCTGGATCGAGCGGATCTTCCGGGAAGGAACCGAGTCATGACGAAACGAGAAGAGGCGCTGCGGGCGCTCGAATCCCGCGACTGGTCCGGGGCGGGAATCGATGACACGAAGCGGTCGGTCTCGGTCGTGTACTCGGTCCGCGTAGACCAGGAGCTCTCCGAGTGGATCGCGGCCGAAGCCGACCGCCGCAGCGTGAGTCCGAGTCTGGTCATCCGCGACGCCTTGGCCGAGGCCAAGGCCGCTGAGGTGAATGACCAGACGGTCACGCTGAAGCTGTCGGACCTGCACCGCGCGGTGAACCGCATCGTCCAGCCGATCGGGTACCGAACGGCTTAGCGAGCGTCGGCGGCGGGCGGCTTGTCTGCGCCCGCCAATACACCGTGCATGGCGAGGAGGAGGCCGACGCCCTCTCGCCGCAGGTCCGCTTCGGTCCTACCGAGCCGTGCAGCCGTCGCGCGCAGCGCGAGGAGCCGATCTTCCCCGAGGGCAACAATGATCCGCCTCTTGGGCGCTGTCTCAGTACCGGTACTCGTCTAAGGGCGCTGCCGCGTGAGGTTCGGCTAGCATCGCCGCATGACCCCTCCTCTCGCCGTCAACGCGCTTGAGACCACCACCGTCTTCGTCTCGCTCGCCTTGGTGCCGTTGGGGTTGCTCACCGCTTGGGGACTCGCATCGTTTCGGATCAGGCGCGGGGTGCCCTCCCGAACCGCTTGGCGGTTTTCCGTCGCCGAGGTCGGGGCCGTCGCCGGAACCTTGCCCTGGCTTTTTCTCGTGCTCACTCCCCGCGGCGGCTCCGGTGGGGTCCAGCTGGTTCCGTTCGCTGATCTGATCGAACTCGCTTCGGCCGATCCGAGAACGATCACCGAGCAGCTTGTCGGGAACCTGCTTTTGTTCTTCCTCGCCGGAGTCTTTGTGCCCCTCCGGTTCCGCGTCGGATTCCTCGCCGTCTTCCTCGGTGGCGCACTGGGGGCCGCCCTTGTCGAGACCGCTCAGTTCGCGTTCGGCACCGGGCGCGTCGCCTCCGTCGACGACGTCTTGCTCAACGCCACCGGCGCCCTCCTCGGGGCGCTGATCTCCCGTCGATGGTGGCGCTCTTCACGCGCGGTCGCCGAGCCCCGGGCCGAAACGGCCGTGTTACGCTCGGCTCGTCGCGACTGGCGAGTGACGTCTTTCGAGGTTTCCCGTGGCACGGACCGGGCAGCTCGTTGTTGAGGGGACAACCTTTCGAGACGTTCGCAGGTGGAGCACCACCAGGGAGCGGCACTGCTGAACCTGTTACTGCGGTCGAACGCCTGGGCCGCAGTCATTAGACAACCAGGAGCAGTGCATTCATGTCCGAGCGCAAGCGCATCAAGCGCGCCCTCATCTCCGTGTTCGACAAGACCGGCGTCGTCGAACTCGCCTCAGACCTTCACCGAGCGGGCGTCGAACTCGTCTCGACCGGCTCGACCGCCGCGCGGATCGCCGAGGCCGGCATCCCAGTCACCAAGGTCGAAGACCTCACCGGATTCCCCGAGATCCTCGACGACCGCGTCAAGACCCTCCACCCCAAGGTCCACGCCGGCATGCTCGCCGACGTGCGCCGCGAATCGCACCGCGCGCAGCTCGCCGAGCTCGGCATCGAGGCGTTCGACCTCTTCGTCGGCAACCTCTATCCGTTCCAGGACACCGTCGCCTCCGGCGCGGGCTTCGACGACATCGTCGAGAAGATCGACGTCGGCGGCCCCTCGATGACCCGCGGCGCGGCCAAGAACCACGCCAACGTCGCCGTCGTGGTCGACCCCGCCGACTACGACCTCGTGCGCACCGCCGCCACCGAAGGCACCACCGCCGCCGAGCGGCTCCGCCTGGCCGCCAAAGCCTTCGCCCACCTGGCGACCTACGACGCGGCCGTCGCCACCTGGCTCGCCGAGCAGGCCACGGTCGCTGAGCTCCCCGACTTCCAGGCCGTGCCGATGGCCAAGCTGGCCGACCTGCGCTACGGCGAGAACCCGCACCAGGCCGCCGCCGTCTACGCCGCGCCCGGCGCGGCCGGGCTCGCCCAGGCCGAGCAGCTCCACGGCAAGGCCATGAGCTTCAACAACTACACCGACGCCGACGCCGCCTGGCGGGCCGCGCACGACTTCACCGAGCCGTGCGTCGCGATCATCAAGCACGCCAATCCGTGCGGCATCGCCGTCGGCGGTTCGATCGCCGAGGCCCACCGCAAGGCCCACGAGTGCGACCCGGTGAGCGCCTTCGGCGGCGTCATCGCCGCGAACGGCGAAGTCGACGCCGAGGCCGCCGGGCAGATCGCCGCGATCTTCACCGAGGTCGTCGTCGCGCCCTCGTTCACCGATCAAGCGATCGAAATCCTCTCGGCGAAGAAGAACATCCGCCTCCTGCGCGCCCCCGCGTGGGCGCCCGCCGAGGTGGAGCTCAAACCGATCTCCGGTGGCGTGCTCGCGCAGCGGCCCGACCGGATCGACGCCGACGGCGACGACCCCTCGAACTGGACCCTCGCCACCGGCGCTGCCGCCGACGACCAGACCCTCGCGGACCTGGCGTTCGCGTGGCGCGCGGTGCGCGCGGTGAAGTCGAACGCGATTCTGCTCGCCTCCGGCGGCGCCTCGGTCGGCGTCGGCATGGGCCAGGTCAACCGCGTCGACTCGGCCAAGCTCGCGGTCGAGCGCGCTGGCGAGCGCGCGACCGGTTCAGTCGCGGCCTCCGACGCGTTCTTCCCGTTCGCCGACGGCCTGCAGATCCTCCTCGCCGGCGGCGTCAAGGCCGTCGTGCAGCCGGGCGGATCGGTCCGCGACGAAGAGGTCATCGCGGCCGCCAAGGAAGCCGGAGTCACCATGTACCTGACGGGGACGAGGCACTTCACGCACTGACGAAGGAAGTGTGTGCAGCGGAGGCACTTCACACACTAAGGAAGTGCCTGGAGCGGAGGCGCAGTACGCACGAACGCGGTATTGCCATCCCTAGGGCCGAACGGCGATGGCCGGGATTCTTACTCGCCGCGTTCCATCTGAGAGAATTCACAGGCCGACCGTCCGACCGCGGTTGGGCATCCATGCGAGTTTCACGATAGGTTGAGGTCATGATGCAGATGCTCTGTCCGAAATGTCAGAACCCGATGCACCACTACGAGCGCAACGGCGTGGTCGTTGAGCAGTGCTCTGAATGCAAGGGCATTTTCCTCGACCGCGGCGAGCTCGAGCACCTGATGAACTTCGAGCAGAAGTTCCACACCGGTGCCGCTCCGGTGGTGCCCGCCGGTCCGCCGCCGAACGAGCCGCGCTACGACGACCGCCGGTACGACGATCGGCGCCCTGACGACCGCAGGTACGACGACCGCCGCGGCGGGGACCGCCACTACGACGACCACCGCCGCAAGGACGACTACCACTACAAGAAGAAGAAGCGCAAGAGCGTCTTCGAAGACCTTTTCGACTTCTAACGCCTGATGCCGAGGAATTGTCGGTGTCATGGTATAGCGGCGACAGTTGCTATATGACGACCATGGCACCTTCATGAGGTAGTTGTCAACATACAACTACCACGTGAAGGTTCTATGGTTGTAAGACGACAACTATGGCGCCGGTCCGCGTCATCCGTGTCCCTTCGTGCCGAGGCTGTCATGGCGAGTGGCGGGCGCGGAGAGCCGCAACACTTGACATCGATAACGATCGATGTATTTGATCTCATTCGGCGACGAAGCGGGTGACGATCAGCCGGCGAGTTCGTAGACCGCTCTGGGGGTCCAGGGGATCGGCGCGCCGGTGAGGGTTTCCGATGACCAGTCGCCCGGGCTCGGGTGGGTGTAAAGGGTGAACGACTCCACCCGGAACTTCGCCTCGAAACCGGCAAGGTCATTGAAGGCGCGGTCGAGCGCCGCGGTGCCCACGTTCTGCGCGATGGTGATGTGCGGGTGGTACGGGAAGGTCCGCTCGCGCCGCGCCGGGCCCTGGCGGATCGCCGACTCCAGCTGTTCGCAGATCGCGATCCCGTCCACTACCGCCACGAACACCACCTCGGTGACCGGCCGGAACGACCCCGTGCCTCTCAAGTGCAGGTTGAACACCGGGCAGGCCGCGGCCACGCCTTCGAGGTGCGCGCGGTAGTCGTCGAGCGCCGTCGCGTCGATCTCGGTGGGCCCCAGCAAGGTGAGGTGCGCGGGAACGATCCAGCCGAGCGGGTCGCCCGAGGCGGCGCGCGCGGCGTCGAGCACCTCGCGCCACGGTGAGGGCACGGGGATCGCCACGCCGACGGTGACGCCCCGCGCCGGGGCAGGTACGACCACTAAAGCGCCGCCGGGGGGTAGAAGCCGACCTTCTTGTACGCCTTGGCGAGCGTGCGCGAGGCGACGTGCCGGGCCTTCTCGGCGCCCTGGGTGAGGATCCGGTCCAGCTCGGCCTTGTCCGCCAGGTACTCCTTCGTCTTCGCCGCGATCGGGCCGAGGTAGTCGGCCACGACCTCGGCCAGGTCGCCCTTGAAGTCGCCGTAGCCCTTGCCGGCGTACTCCGCCTCGAGCTTCTCGACCGTGGTGTTCCCCAAGGCCGCGTAGATGTTCATCAGGTTCGACACGCCCGGCTTGTGCTCCGGGTCGTATCTGACCTCGGCCTCGGAGTCGGTGACCGCGCTCTTGATCTTCTTGCGCATCTGGCCCGGCTCGTCGAGCAGGTACAGGCATCCGCGCGGGCTGACCGAGGACTTCGACATCTTCTTCTCGGGCTCGGCGAGGTCCTTGATCGTCGCGGTCTCCTTGACGATGTAGGGCTCGGGCACCTTGAACGTGGCGCCGTACGTGGTGTTGAAGCGGGCCGCGAGGTCGCGGGTCAGCTCCAGGTGCTGGCGCTGGTCCTCGCCGACCGGGACCTGGTCGGTCTGGTAGAGCAGGATGTCGGCCGCCTGCAGGATCGGGTAGGTGAACAAGCCCACCGTTGTGCGTTCTTGTTTGGCCGACTTGTCCTTGAACTGCGTCATGCGGCTCGCCTCGCCGAATCCGGTCTCCGCACCGAGGATCCAGGTCAGCATCGGGTGCTCGGGCACCTGCGACTGCACGAACAGCGTGCAGCGCTCGGGGTCGAGTCCCAGGGCGAGGAGCTGCGCGGCGCTGACGCGCGAGCGCTGGTGCAATACCTTGGGGTCGTGATCGACGGTGATCGCGTGGAGGTCGACGACCATGTAGAAGGCGTCCGAGGTGTCCTGAAGGGCCACCCACTGCCGCAGCGCCCCCAGATAGTTCCCGAGGTGGAACGAGTCCGAGGTGGGTTGGATCCCAGAGAGGACGCGGGGCCCCCGGTCAGCAGTGGTCATGGACCGATTCTGACATCCGGGCAGACAGCTCGGCCACCCGGTATTGCGGCGCCGCCGATCTTGATGTTTAATTGTGTTGGATCTTGAGCGAAGGAGAGCCGCATGCTGGCCCAGCAGCGACAGAGCCGGATCGCCGAACGCGTCCACCGGACCGGGGCGGTCCGCGTAGCGGAACTGGTCGAAGAGTTCGGCGTGTCCGACATGACGATCCGCCGCGACCTCGAGACCCTCACTGAGCGCGGCCTCGTCGCCAAGGTCCACGGCGGCGCCACCGCCGTCGACTTCGGCTCCACCACCGAGCCCGGCTTCGCCGTCAAGCAGGTCCGCCAAGAGTACGAGAAGCAGGCCATCGCCGACGCAGCCGCCACCCTCGTCGGCCCCGGCCAGGCCATCGCCCTCTCCGCCGGCACCACCACCTGGACCCTCGCCCACCGCCTCACCGACGTCCCCGACCTCACCGTCGTCACCAACTCGGTCCCGGTCGCCGACGTCTTCTACCGGGCCGGGCGCACCGACCAGACCGTGATCCTCACCGGTGGAGTGCGCACGCCCTCCGACGCCCTCGTCGGCCCCTTCGCCGTCGCCTCACTTGAACGCGTCAACGTCGACACCGTCTTCCTCGGCGTACACGGCATGTCCGAGCGCGCCGGCTTCACCACCCCGAACCTCCTCGAAGCCGAAACCTTGACGACCCTCGCCGCCAAGGGCCGCCGCCTCGTGGTCGTCGCCGACCACACCAAGTTCGACGGCGTCGGCATCGCCACGATCGCCTCGCTGGACGACGCCGACGTCATCGTCACCGATTCCCTCCTCGACGAGGAGTCCCGCCGGACACTCGCCGAGCACGTCGACCAGGTCGTGCTCGCACCCGTGTCCGACCCGGGGATACGCACCACCACCGAGAAGAGACCATGACCGTGTTCCACATGGAGTCGGGCAGCCTCGCCGACGGCCGCCAGATCCTCTACTACAGCGACGGCCCCGCGAGCGGCCGCGCCAGCTTCGCCGACAAGCGCGACCTCGGCGACCGCGTCAAGGCCGGACACATGCGGTACGACGTGCTGCGCGACGAATGGGTGGCCGTCTCGGCCGGGCGCAATGCCCGCCCGCAGCTGCCCGTCGCCTGCCCGCTGTGCCCCTCCGAAGGGGGGGAGCTCACCGAGATTCCCGCCCCCGACTACGAGGTCGCCGTCTTCGAGAACCGCTTCCCGAGTTTCGGAGGCACGTTGGAGGAGTCCGGTTCGACCGCGCCGACCAGCGTGGGCCACGAGATGGAGATCGCCGTCCCGGCCACCGGCCGCTGCGAGGTCGTCTGCTTCTCGTCTGAACACGACGCCTCCTTCGCCGACCTCAGCCCCGAACGCGTCGAGCTCGTCATCCGCGCCCTCGGCCAGCGCACCGCCGAACTCTACGCGCGCGGCGACATCGCCCAGGTCTTCTGCTTCGAGAACCGCGGCGTCGAGATCGGCGTGACCCTCCACCACCCGCATGGCCAGATCTACGGCTACCCGTACGTCACGCCGCAGACGGCCAAGCACCTCGCGGCCGCCAAGCGCCACATGGACAACACGGGTCGCGACCTCTTCGAGGACATCCTCGAGTACGAGCGCGGCGGCCCGCGCGTCATCGCGGCGAACGACCACTGGACCGCGTTCGTGCCCTTCGCGGCGCGTTGGCCCTTCGAGGTCCACGTTTACCCGCACCAGCGCTTCGCCGACCTGTCGGAGTTGACCGACGAGGCGATCGCGGCGTTCGCGCCGCTGTACCTGGACCTGCTCAAGCGCTGTGATGCCGCCTTCCCCGGTGAGGAGATGCCGTACATGGCGGGGTGGCACCAGGTGCCGGTCGTCGAGGACCGCGAGCTGGGGCGCCTGCGGCTCGAGCTGGTCTCGACCCGCCGCGCGGCGGGCAAAGTCAAGTTCCTGGCCTCCTCCGAGTCGGTCATGGGTGGTTTCGTCAACGACCTGGGCCCCGAGGCGGCCGCCGAGCTATTGAAAAATTCCAGCCCTGAGGGAGCACTGTGAAATACCTCGTCACCGGCGGCGCCGGTTACATCGGTTCGATCGTCGCCACGATGCTGCTCGAGGAGAACCACGACGTGGTCGTGCTCGACGACTGCTCGACGGGCGCCGCTGAGCGCGTTCCCGCCGGGGCGACGCTGGTGCAGAAGCCGGTCCAGCAGGCCGCCGAGGTCCTCGACGGCTCCTTCGACGGGGTGCTGCACTTCGCGGGCCTCATCGCGGCGGGCGAATCGATGAGCAAGCCCGACATCTACTGGGAGGCCAACACGGCCGGCACGTTCGCGCTGCTCGACGCGATGCGCGAGGCGAACGTGAAAACCCTCGTGTTCTCCTCGACGGCCGCCGTCTACGGCAACCCGACCGAGGTCCCGATCAAGGAAGAGGCCGTCAAGGCCCCGACCTCGACCTACGGCGCGACGAAGCTCTCGAGCGACATGGCGATCGCCTCCGAGGTAACCGCCTACGGCCTCGCCGCGGTCTCCCTGCGGTACTTCAACGTCGTGGGCGCCTATCAGGACAAGGCCGGTCTCTGGCACGGCGAGAACCACGACCCCGAGACCCACATCATCCCGATCGCGTTCGACGCCGCCGCGGGCAAGCGCGAGTCGTTCGGGCTCTTCGGGGACGACTACCCGACTCCGGACGGGACCTGCGTCCGCGACTACATCCACGTCGCCGACCTCGCCGACGCGCACCTGCTCGCCCTCAAGGCCGCCGAGGCCGGGGAGCACAAGATCTACAACCTGGGCAACGGAAACGGCTTCTCCAACAAGGAGGTCGTGGCCACCGTCAAGCGGGTGACCGGCACGGACTTCCCGGTGAACATCGGCCCTCGCCGCCCGGGGGACCCCGCCGAACTCGTCGCCTCCTCGGAGCGCGCCAAGACCGAACTCGGCTGGAAGCCCAGCCGCGACAGCCTCGACCGCATGGTCGCCGACGCCTGGGAGTACTACCAGCATGTCCACGCCTGACACCCACGCCGCTGAGCTGGCGCGCACTGCCGCCGCCGCCTTCCGTGACGCGTTCGGGTCCGAGCCCGAGGGCCTGTGGGCCGCGCCCGGCCGCGTCAACCTCATCGGCGAGCACACGGACTACAACGAGGGCTTCGTGATGCCCTTCGCGCTGCCGTTCTACGCCGTCGCCGCCGTGTCCAAGTCGGACTCCTGGGAGTTCCACTCCACCTACGGCGAGGGTTCGACCGTCCGCACCGCCGACCTCGGCTCCTCCGCCGAGAACGGCGTCGAGGGCTGGGCCGCCTACCTCGCAGGGGTCGCCTGGGCCCTGAACGAGTCGGGCTACCCGGTCGCGCCGGTGCGCCTGGCGATCCACTCCGACGTGCCGCACGGTGCGGGCTTGTCCTCTTCGGCTGCGCTCGAATGCGCGACGCTGATCGCGCTCGCGGACCTCTACGGCCACGAGATCGACCGGGCCGAGGCCGCGCGGATCGCGCAGAAGGCCGAGAACGAGTACGTCGGCGCGCCCACGGGCGTGCTCGACCAGTCGGCCTCGCTGCTGTGCACCGAGGGCAACGTCATGTTCATGGACTGCCGGGACCTCTCGCGGGAGCAGGTGCCGTTCGACCTCGCCGCCGAAGGCCTGACGATGCTGGTCATCGACACCAACGCCCCGCACCGGCACGCCGACGGCGAGTACGCCGACCGCCGCGCCGACTGCGAGGAGGCCGCGCGCCTGCTCGGCGTCGCGTACCTGCGCGACGCGCCGCAGCACGCCAAACTCGAGGACGAGCGCCTCAACCGGCGGATGCACCACATCCTCACGGAGAACGACCGCGTCCTGAACACTGTGGGGATCCTCAAGGGAGGGTCGGTGGCCGGGATCGGCGAGCTGCTCACCGCCTCGCACGTGTCCCTGCGCGATGATTACGAGGTCTCCTCGGTCGAGCTCGACTCGGCAGTGGACGCCGCGCTCGGCGCGGGCGCCTTGGGCGCGCGCATGACCGGCGGCGGGTTCGGCGGCAGCGCCATCGCCCTGGTCGAGACCGCCGCGATCGCCAAGGTCGAGGCCGCCGTGATGGAGGCCGCCGCCGCGAAGGCCCTGCCGACGCCGCGCGTCTTCACCGCCCGCGCCGCCGCCGGAGCCCGCGAAGTGTCACAATCCGGCACATCGGCGCGGCACCCGGGGGACCGTCTTCTAGGTCCAGAAAACGGCCACGCCTGCGGTGACCGCGATCATCGCGCCGGTCGCGTAGAAGTGCCCCGCGGCGACCGT
>DATABR010000037.1:0-33484 GCA_036259435.1 Glycomyces sp. | reverse complement strand
TGGGGCCCTTCAGTTGTTCGAATTTCGGGAGTGTCCGGGAGCGCCTCGGCGCGTCTATCACAAAACGGACAGAAAAGGGACCCCTGGTGCAAAAATACTCCTGGGGTACGACATCTTTGGAACGTGAAGATACCTCGGTGGGACGAGGACGGTACCGGAGACGGGAGACCGCGACGGGGGTCAGCATTACCGTGAAGACCGTGCGGATTCCTTAGACTGAGAGCGGAAACCGCGAAACCCGTCACGACCCACAAAGGAGCCCGTCGTGTCCACCACCCCGCTCGCCACCGCCGGCCCACCGAGTCCGCCCGTCTCGATCTCCAGGGCCGAGCGCTCGCTCGCGCCCGACATCGCCCGCGGTGGCATGCTGCTGTTCATCGCGCTCGCCAACGTCCCGATCCACATGTGGGGCATGAGCCTCGACCGCTACAACCACTTCACCGGCCAGTCCGGCGCCGACCACATCGCGTACTTCATCGAGCAACTCGTGATCGCCGAGCGGTCCCGGCCCATGTTCGCGATCCTCTACGGCTTCGGCATCGCCGTCATGGCCTCGCGCATGTTCGCGCGCGGCATGGAGGCCAAGGGCGTCCGCAAGATCCTGCGCCGCCGCTCGTGGTGGCTCATCGCCTTTGGCGCCCTGCACTCGATGTTCCTGTTCTACGGCGACATCCTCGCGCCCTACGGCGCCACCGGCCTCATCGCGCTCTTCTTCGTGCACCTCTCCGACAATCAGCTCAAGAAATGGCTGTGGGGGTCCTCGGCCTACCTGGTCCTCATCGGACTCCCGGTCCTGGCATTCGCCTACACCGGGAACAGCGCGCCGCCGTCCTTCGGCGACATCCCGGCGTACGTCCAGCAGATCCTCATGGGCGCGGTCTCCTCGACCGTGATCGTCGCCCTGAGCGTCCTCCTCGCCATGTTCCTACCGCTCGTGGCCGCCGGCATGATGCTGCAGCGCTCGGGCTGGATCGACCACCCCGAGGAGCACCTGCCGCAGCTGAAGAAGGTCTTCGTCACCGGCATGATCGTGAACGTGGCCAGTTCGCTCCCGGTGGCGCTCATCGGTCTCGGCGCTTGGGAGCCCTCGAACGGGGTCTGGGTCGCCTCGGTCTACCTGACGCTCCTGGGCGGCATGTACGCCGGGCTCGGCTACATCTGCGGGTTCGCGCTGCTGGCCCACAAGCTCCGCGGCTTCGGCCGCCGCGGCATCCCCGGGGCGCTGGCCGCGGTCGGCGAGCGGTCGCTCACCAGCTACCTGCTCCAGTCGGTCCTCATGGCCCCCCTGCTCACCGCCTGGGGCTTCGGTCTCGGCGAGGACATGGGCTATCTCGCGGCCTTCGGCGTCGCGTTCGGCGCCTGGCTCGTCACCATCGTCGTGGCGGTCCTGCTCGACAAGGCCGGCACGCGCGGGCCCTTCGAAGTGCTGCTGCGCCGACTCACCTACGGCCCCAAACGGGCGTAACACCACACCGAAGGCCCCATGTCGCATCGGCGACGCGGGGGTTCGGCCATTGTCGACCGGCGTGACACAATACGCCGGTGCAAGTGAGGCAGACTCCGTTCCGACTGCTGCGGGCCGCCGTGTTCGCTGCCGTCTCGGCGTCCGCCTCGCTCCTGCTCCACCTCTGGAGCGGCGGGCACGCGCCCGGCCCAGTCCAGTTCACGGCCGCCCTCGGGCTCCTCTTCGCGGCCGCCTACGCGGTCGGCGGCCGCCAGCGGGGCTTCCTCGCCCTTGCGCCCCTGTGTCTGTTCGCGCAGTGGGGACTGCACGAGCTCTTCCAGCTCGGCGCCGAAGCCGCCGGGCACGTGCACGGCTCGGGGCCGAGCATGCTGCTGGTCCACTTCGCGGCCGCACTGGCGCAGGCGTCATGGTTGGCGCGCGGCGAGTCCGCGCTGTCGGCACTGCTGGAACTGCTGACACTGTGGGTTGCGCGTGCGGTGCGCGTACTCGGCGCGGGCGCACTCATCGCGGTCCGGCCGCGGCGCCTCACCCTGCGGACACAAACGCCGCGTCCGCTTCCGGCGGCGCGGACCGCCATCTCCCACCGCGGTCCACCGCGGTTCGCTTCTTCCTGAGTCCTTTCGTCCCCCCCAGTGCCTTCGGCGCTGACCCCTGCCCGGTGCGCGGCGCGCCTCCGGGCTGCTCGGAAAGCGAACCACGTCTTTGAAAAGCACCGATTTGCAAAGCACAAGAGACCAACCCACGATTTCGGCTGCCCTGAGGCAGCTGCTGCTCCGGCTGCATTTCTACGCCGGGATCCTCATCGCCCCGTTCTTGCTGGTCTCGGCCGTGACCGGGCTGGCCTACGCGCTCTCGTATCCGGTCGAGGACGCGCTCTACTCCGATTTGAAGACGGTCGAGGTCGGCGAGGAGCCGTTGAGCCTCGCCGCGCAGGTGAACGCCGTGACCGAGGCGCATCCGGATTGGGCGGTGCAGGCGGTGCGACCCGCCGCCGAAGCGGACGCGTCCACTGCGGTGCTGGTGGACGACGGCGTCGTCCGCGAGTCGGGCGCGACCCGGCAGGTCTTCGTCGACCCGTACACGGGCGAACTGCTCGGCGAGTCGACCACGTACGGGTCCTCGCAGGCCGGGCCGGTGCGCGAGTGGATCTCGACGTTGCACCGCAGCCTCCACCTCGGCGACCCGGGCCGCCTCTACAGCGAGCTCGCGGCGAGCTGGCTGTGGGTGGTGGTGCTCGGCGGCCTGATCCTGTGGCTGACGAAGCGCCGTAGGAACGGCGGCCTGCTTCGCCCGAAGCCGCGCGGTTCGGGCCGGGCCCGGACGCTGGCGTGGCATGCCCCGGTCGGGCTGTGGCTGGCCGCGGTCCTGCTGTTCCTCTCGGTCACGGGCCTGACCTGGTCGCGGCTCGCGGGCGCGCACATCGACGAGCTGCGGGCGGCACTGGACTGGACCACGCCCGCGCTCACGGTCAGCACCGACGAGCACGCCGCGCACGACCACGCTGAGCACGACCATTCGGGCGCGGCGGGCTCCTCGGCGTTCGCGGTGACGCTGCTCGACAGCGTGTACGACACGGCCGTCGACGCGGACATGAACGGCCCCTTGCAGATCACCCTGCCGACCGGCGCGGGCACCGAGTACCTGGTGGCCGAAACGCGGCGGTCGCTGCCGTTGGAGCAGGACCAGGTCATCGTCGACACGGCAGACGGCGCACCGGTGGTGTCCGAGGAGCTGCGGCTCGCGGACTGGCCCTTCATGGCGCAGGTGACGAACGTGGTCATCGCCGCGCACATGGGCCTGCTGTTCGGTCTGGCGAACCAGGTGCTCCTGGCGGCGACCATGCTCGCGCTCATCTGCGTGATCGTGTGGGGCTACCGCATGTGGTGGCAGCGCCGCCCCAAGGACAAGCCTGTGGGCCGCCCGTACCCGCGCGGCTCGCTGCGCAGGCTCCCGTGGCCGCTCATCGCGCTGATCGCGGCGGTGGCCGCCGGTGTGGGCTGGTGCTTCCCGCTGCTGGGGATCTCGTTGGCGGCGTTCGTGGTCGTCGATGTCATCGTCGGCTGGTGGCAGCGGTCCAAACGCCCGCCGCAGGACGGCGAGGCGGCGTCAGGGAAGACGCTGTCGCGGCGGGCGGCGCTGGCGACGACAACCGCGGCGGCCGCGGTCGGCGCGGGCGTGGGCCTGGCCGTCGCCTCGGGCGCGAAGGATGACGGCGAGGGCGCGGCAGAGGACGCGGGCGCGGAGCCGTTCTTCGGCGAGCGCCAGGCCGGGATCGCGACGCCGATGCAGCGGCACGCGCGGTTCGCCGCGTTCAATCTGGCTGAGTCGGCGGTGGGGACCGGTGCGGCACTCGACGCCGGAGCGGTCGCCGCGAATCTCGAAGCGCTGCTGAAGGACTGGTCGGCGGTGGCGTCGGCGCTGGCCGCCGGTGAGGCGCCGCCGAAGGCTGCGATCGACGGCGCGGACCAGTTCGACGCCGAGGCGGTCGCGGCGGGTCTGGCGCCCGCGCGGCTGACGGTCACGTTCGGGATCGGCCCGGCCGCGTTCGCGAAGGCCGGGCTGGATCCGGTGCGGCCCTCGAAGCTGGCGGAGCTGCCCGATTTCGACGGTGACAAGCTGCATCCGGCCTGGTCGGGCGGGGATCTGCTGGTGCAGATATGCGGGGACGATCAGCAGGTGGTGAGCAACGCGTTCCTCGAACTGCGCAAGCGCGCAGTGGGCCGGGGCGAGCTGCATTGGGTGCAGCAGGGCTTCTCGTCGGCGCCGGACGGCGGGACGCCGCGGAACCTCATGGGGTTCAAGGACGGCAGCGCGAACCCGCAGGCGGGCACCGAAACCTTCGACGAGCGCGTGTGGGCGGTGGATTCGGAGCCGTCGTGGTTCGAGGGCGGCACGTACCTGGTGTTCCGCAAGATCCGGATGCGGCTGCCGGACTGGGCGTCGCTCACGGCCGAGGACCAGAACCTGACGTTCGGGCGCGAGCGGGATTCGGGCGTGCCGTTGAGCGGCGGCGGCGAGTTCGACCACCCGGACTTCACGGCGCTCGACGAGTCGGGCCTGCCCGCCGTGCCGGCGGATTCGCACATCGCGGTCGTGCACGACGCGCCGATGGTGCGGCGCGGCTACAACTACGACTACGGGTTCCTGACGCAGGCGGAGGTGAGCTCGGACGCGGCCGCCGACTGGCACCTGGACGGCCACATGCACGCCGAGCATCCGTACGACGCCGGACTGCTGTTCGCGTCGTTCCAGGCCGATCCGCAGGCGTTCATCGACGCGCAGGAGAAAATGGCGGCCTCGGACCGGTTGAGCGAGTTCATCACCGCCGAGGGCAGCGCCGTCTTCGCACTGCCGCCGGGCGCGGGTGAGGGTGGCTTCGTGGGAGAGGGCCTGTTCAAGTCATAGCCCGTGCGGGCCGCGGAGCACTGCCGCGGCCCGCACGTGCCATGCGACTGCGCCGTCACCTCATGCGGCGATGAGGTCCTGCGAGTCCGAGCCCTCGGTCGCGGCCTTGCGAGGCGCGCGGACGCGATCGAAGCCCAGGGGCGGCCGGTCGAGCTGGGTGTACCAGAGGCAGAAGACCATGACCGCCCACACCTTGCGGGCGTTGTCCGCTTCCCCGGCGCGGTGGGCGCGCAAGAGCCCGCGGGCGTATTCGAGGTCGAGCAGGTGCCCGGCGCCGCTGGCGGCCATCACGTGGTCGGCCCACTCGAACATGGGCCCGGCGAGCCACTGGCGGTGCGGGGTCGGGAAGCCGAGCTTGGGGCGTTCGACGATCGTCGGCGGCACGATGCCGGAGACGGCCCGGCGCAGCGCGACCTTCGTCTGGCGTCCCTGCAGCCGGTTCTCGACCGGGACGCGCGCGGCGACCTCCCATACGGCCCGGTCGAGGAACGGCACGCGGATCTCCAGGCTGTTGGCCATGGACATCCGGTCGGCCTTGACGAGGATGTCGCCCTTCATCCAGGTGCTCAGGTCGAGGTACTGCATGCGCGTGGTCGGGTCCAGGTGCGCCGACTCGTCCCAGATCGGGTCGGTGACGGCGCGGTAGTCCGAGACCTCGCGGTGCAGCAGTCGGCGTTTGGAGTCGCCGGTGAAGATCTTCGCGTTGCCCACGAACCGCTCCCGCAGTTCGGCGGTGCCGCGTTCGAGGAAGCTCTTGCCCTTGACGCCCTCGGGCAGTGCCGCGGAAGCCTTGCGCAGCAGTCCCTTGGCCGAGCTGGGCAGGGATTCGAGGCGCTTGAGCGAGTGCGGTTCGCGGTAGATCGTGTAGCCGCCGAACAGCTCGTCGGCGCCTTCGCCGCCGAGGGCGACCGTGACGTACTCGGCGGCCTTCTTCGCGGTGAAGTACAGCGGCACCAGCGCCGGGTCGGCCACCGGGTCGTCCAAGTGCCACACGATCTTCGGCAGTTCGGCCATCACGTCTTCGACCGAGACCGGCGCGGGGATGTTCCGCACCCCGAGCGCCGCGGCCGAAGCGGCGGCGACCTCGAGCTCGTCGTACAGGCCCGGGTCGGTGAAGTGGGCCGTGAACGTCAGCAGCGCCGGGTTGACCTCCCGGGCCAGCGCGACGACTGCGGTCGAGTCGATGCCGCTGGAGAGCAGCGCCCCGACAGGCACGTCCGAACGCATGTGGATGCGCACCGAATCGCGCAGGGCGGCGAGGATCTCGGCGTGGAGCCGGTCGGCGTCCTTGACGGGGCCGGGCTTGAACATCGGCTGGAAGTACCGCTGCGGACGGGGCTCTTCACCGGGCCGGAACATCGCGAAGTGCCCGGCTTCGAGGCGGTGCACGTGGCGGTGGAGGGTGGCGGGCTCGGGCGCGTACTGGAACGTCGCGTAGTGGGCGACCTGGTCGGGTTCGATCAGGTCGGGGTGACCCAGGCCGGGGAGGGACTTCTTCTCGCTGGCGAACCAGGTGCTGCCGTCCCAGCGGGTCCAGTAGAGCGGCTTGATGCCGAAGGGGTCACGGGCCGCGAAGAGCAGGTCGGCGGCGCGGTCGTGGATCACGAACGCGAACATGCCGCGAAGTCGGTGGACGACGTCGGGGCCCCAGTGGCGGAAGCCGGCGAGGATCACCTCGGTGTCGCCGCGGGTCGCGAAGGTCTCGCCGTGGACGCGGACGAGTTCGTCGCGCAGTTCCACGTAGTTGTAGATCTCGCCGTTGAACACGATCGTGTAGCGGTCGGGATCGGTGCCGTCGCCGCGGCGCATCGGCTGGTGGGAGCCTTCGACGTCGATGATCGAGAGCCGTTTGAAGCCCATCAGGACGCGCTCGCCCGCGGGTAGGACGGCGGTCTCGTCGGGGCCGCGGTGGGCGAGGAGCCTTAGGGCCACGGCGAACCGCTCGGCCTCGGTGTCAGTGCTCGCTCCGGCGCGAACTGCGAAGCCGCACATGGTGCCTCCAGCGGGGGATGTGGATCGGATGGGGTCTCCAGCTTCGTCCGTATAAATAGGTCGCGCCTCCTGCGAAGTGCCGAACCCAATCCGGTGGACGACCCTCTCCCAAATGGACCGTTGGTCTCCCCCGGTGGACTCTGAAAGTCTCGAATCTGCCCGCCGAAGGACGGGCTGAAGGACCCGCCGGACGGACGGTCGGGTACCCCCCGTTCGTCGGGTTGTGGACTCCAGGGATGATGGGCGCTCATATAACGAATAGGGAACAGGGAGGTGCACGTGATACGAGTGCTGATCGTCGACGACGAGGCGCTGATCCGTTCGGGCTTCACCCATATCCTCAACGCGGCCGAGGACATCGAGGTGGTCGACGCGGTCACCGGGGCCGACGCGGTGGACCGGGTCCTGACGCTGCGCCCCGATGTCGTGCTCCTCGACATCCGCATGCCCGACGTCGACGGCCTCACCGTACTCAAACGGCTCAAGAACCTCTCGCACCCGCCGGTGACGGCCGCGCTGACCACGTTCGACACCGACGAGTACGTCTACGCCGCGCTCCGGCTGGGCGCCGCGGGGTTCCTGCTCAAGGACACCGAGCCCGAGCACCTCGCCTACCAGGTGCGGGCCCTGGTCACCGAGGGCGCGGTGCTTTCGGCCAAGGTCACCCAAGCCGTCGTGGCCGGGTACCTGCAGCGCTCCGACGAGAACAAGCCCAACCCCCGCATCGAGCGGCTCACCGAACGCGAGCGGGAGATCCTGCTGCTCCTGGCCGAAGGAAAGTCGAACGGGGAGATCTCGGCCGAGCTGTTCCTCGGCCTGGGCACCGTCAAAGACCACGTCAGCTCGATCCTCACCAAACTCCAGGTGTCCAACCGAGTGCAGGCGGCACTGGCCGCGCACGACGCGGGGCTGCTCAAAAGGGACGGCGAGTGACCTGGGCGCGGCGCCTGGACCAGGTGCCGCAATGGGCGTACGACGCGTTCGTCCTCGCGGTGGCGGCCGGCCACCTGTACCTGGTGATCGATCTCCAGAACCAGCCCGTGGCCACGTTCGCGATCCTCGGGGTCGCGGCCCTGGCCTTCCGGCGCCGCTTCCCGTTTCTGGTGCTGCTGGTGACACTGCCCGCGGCGGCGCTGGTGGGCGAGAAGGTCGCGTCCCTGTTCGCGCTGTACAGCCTCGCCGAACGCTCCCGGCGCGCTTGGGCGCCGGCGGCGGGGACCGTCCTGCTCACGCTCGCCTTCGTGTCCTGGAACACCGGAATGACGCTCCCGCTGGTCTACCCGGACGCCGATCACGACTTCATCGACGCGTTCTTCTGGAACGCCCCTCCCGAGATGGTGCTGCGCGAGAACGCCTACTACCTGCTGCTGTCGGCCACCCCCGCGATCATCGGCTACCTGCAGCACACCCGGCAGTCCCTGTCCGACCGGCTCGCGGAGATCGAGGAGGCCCGCGAGCACGAGCAACTGCTGCTCACCCAGCAGGCCCTCGCCGCCGAGCGGGCACAGCTGGCCCGCGAGATGCACGACGTGGTCTCCCACCAGGTCAGCCTCATCGCCGTGCAGGCTGGGGCGCTCCAGGTCAAATCGACCGACGAGGAGAGCCGGATGATCGCCACGACCATCCGGCGCCTCAGCGTCATCACCCTCGAAGAGCTGCGGCACATGGTCCAAGTGCTGCGGGCCTCGGGCATCCGCGCGACCGAGCTGACCCCGCAGCCGACCCTCGAGCAGCTCGACGCTCTGGTCGCGGGATCCGGCCTCGAAGCGGAACTGCGCACGGAGCGGATCGTCGGGCTCGACCCGGCCTGCCAGCGCGCGATCTACCGGACGGTGCAGGAGGCGCTCACGAACGCTCGTAAGCACGCGCCGGGCGCGGCGGTGCAGGTCGCGGTCCTCAATCGGGACGACGGCGCGGACGTCTCGATCGCGAACGCGGCCGGTTCGCGGCCGGTGCTGGAGCTGCCCGGTTCCCGGCACGGTCTGCTGGGGTTGCGCCAGCGCGCCGAGCTGCTCGGCGGCCGGTTCGAGGCCGGGCCGACGCCGGACGGCGGCTGGGCGGTGCGGATGTGGGTCCCGAGGGTCACCGCGAGCCGGTGAAGCGGCGGCGGCCCGATGGACGCTGCCTTCCAAGTGCCGTTCCCTTGTAGGCGTTGCCGTTTCGGCGAGCAGCGGTTTCCGACGTTTTGGCTATTGCCAGTGCTCGCCCGTGAGCAGCTCGTACGCCTCGATGTAGCGGGCGCGCGTGGCGTCGACGACGGCTTCGGGGATCTCGGGAGCCGCGGCGGCGGCTTCGGGCCCGGTGGGGCGCCAGCCGGTGGACTTGGCCCAGTCGCGCACGTACTGCTTGTCGAAGGAGGGCTGGGTCTGGCCGGGCTTCCAGGAGGCGGCGTCCCAGAAACGGGAGGAGTCGGAGGTGAGAGCCTCGTCGGCCAGGCGCAGGGTCCCTTCGGCGTCGATCCCGAACTCGAGCTTGGTGTCCGCGATGATGATGCCCTTTTCCAGGGCGATCTCGGAGCCGCGGCGGTAGACGGCGAGGGTGCGGTCGCGGATGCGGGCGGCGAGGTCGGACCCGAGCTGGTCGACGGTCTGCTCGTAGGTGATCGGCTCGTCGTGGTCGCCGACGTCGGCCTTGGACGAGGGGGTGTAGATCGGCTCGGGGAGCTTCGAGCCGTCGACCAGTCCTTCGGGCAGCGCGATGCCGCAAACCGATCCCGTGGCGTTGTAGTCGGCGAGGCCGGAGCCCGTCAGATACCCGCGGACGACCGCTTCGACCTTGACCATGCCGAGGCGCTTGACGCGCACGGCGCGCCCGGCGAACTCGGCGGGCACGTCTTCGGCGGACACGACGTGGTTGGGCACGATGTCGGCGAGACGGTCGAACCACCACAGGCTCAGCGCGGTCAGGAGCGCGCCCTTGCCGGGGATGGGGGTCGGCAGCACCACGTCGTAGACGCTGACGCGGTCGGAGGCGACGAGGATCAGGTCGTCCCCGTCGGCGTAGACGTCGCGGACCTTGCCCTGGTGAATGAGTTCCACTGCTGCTCCCCTTGCTCGCGCTCGACCTCATTAGAGCAGTGGAAACGTCATCCCATGAATCTCCGGCGCCGCCGCTGTGCCGAGCGACACCTGCCGCCCCGCATCTGGGCGGCGTAGGCTAGGCCGGTGACTTCCGTACAGCCTGAAGGACGCCGGATGCTGCGCCTCGAAGTGCGCAACGCCGAGACCCCGATCGAGAAGAAACCCTCCTGGATCAAAGTCAAGGCCAAGACCGGCCCCGAGTACACCGAGCTGCGAAGCCTCGTCAAAAGCGAGGGGCTGCACACGGTCTGCCAAGAAGCCGGGTGCCCCAACATCTACGAATGTTGGGAGGACCGCGAGGCGACGTTCCTCATCGGCGGTTCCCAGTGCACGCGCCGGTGCGACTTCTGCCAGATCGACACCGGCAAGCCCGGCCCGCTGGACAAGCAGGAGCCGATGAAGGTGGCCGAATCCGTCAAGACGATGGGCCTGAAGTACGCCACCGTCACCGGCGTGGCCCGCGACGACCTCGACGACGGCGGCGCGTGGCTCTACGCCGAGACCGTCCGCCAGATCCACGAGGCGATCCCCGGCTGCGGCGTCGAACTGCTCATCCCCGACTTCAACGCGGTCCCCGAGCAACTCGCCGAGGTCTTCTCCTCGCGCCCCGAGGTGCTCGCGCACAACGTCGAGACCGTGCCGCGCATCTTCAAGCGCATCCGCCCGGCGTTCCGCTACGACCGCTCGCTCGAGGTGATCACCAAGGCGCGCGAGGACGGCCTGGTCACCAAGTCGAACCTGATCCTCGGCATGGGCGAGACCCGCGAGGAGATCTCACAGGCGCTGAAGGACCTGCACGCGGCCGGGTGCGAGCTCATCACCATCACGCAGTACCTGCGCCCGACCAAGCGCCACCACCCGGTGGACCGGTGGGTCAAGCCCGAGGAGTTCGTGGAGCTCTCCACTGAGGCCGAGGAGATCGGCTTCGCCGGGGTCATGAGCGGCCCGCTCGTGCGGTCCTCGTACCGGGCCGGGCGGCTGTACCGGCAGGCGGTCGATGCGCGGGCCGAAGCCCTCGCGTAGCGGCGCACATCGCACACTAGACTTGAGGTCATGGCAAAGCAGCAGGAGAAAGAGTCGTTCGGGTCACGCCTGAAGACCATCGGCATGGCCGTCAAGTTCACGAACCAGCGGGACAAGCTGTTCCTGCCTCTCGAGGCCGCCGCGATCCTGCTGCCGTTCGTGATCGTCACCGCGTTGGTCGTGTTCGCGAAGTTCTCCCTGCTGTGGTACATCAGCGCGCTGTTCGTGGCGCTGCTGGCCGGGTTGATCGTGCTCAACATGCGCACCAGCAAGGTGGTGAACAAGGAGGCGATCGGCAAGCCGGGCGCGGCGTACGCGCTCATCGACGGCATCCGCGGCTGGCAGGTCACCCCCGGTGTGGCGGCCCTGTCGGAGACGCAGATGGTGCACCGCGCGGTCGGCAAGGCCGGCGTGGTCCTCCTGGGCGAGGGCGGCGGCAAGGTCCGAAAGCTCCTCGGCCAGGAGAAGAAGCGCATCTCGCGGGTGGTCGGCTCGACCCCGGTGTACACGTTCATGGTCGGCGAGACCCCGAACGACGACTTCTCGGTGACCGAGGTGCGCAAGCGCCTCATGAAACTGCCGAAGAACATCGACTCCAAGGCCGCCAACCACATCGCCAAGCGCCTCGACGCGCTCGGCATCGGTATGGCGATCCCGAAGGGCCCCATCCCGACCAGCGCCAACGCCGGCAAGGGCGCCCGCCGAGCCATGCTCCGCGGCCGGTAGAACTTACCGTCCCGCAAGGAACGTCCCACAACGACGATCGGCCCGGCCGGGGGTGGTCCCCCAGCCGGGCCGAGTCATTTCCGCAATCGACACCGCAGTCACGCGCCGACCCATCCCCGAAAGTCGAGCAGTCGCAACTCCTCGCGATGTCGTACCCCCGAGCCACTCTTGAACCGGAGGGACCCTCCGCGCCGACACACCCGACCTCGGGGAACGGTCGTCCCCGCAGACCGGCCCCGCCGGCCTCCGCCGGGCATGCGAGGACGGGCCGGCGCAGGCGCGGCCCGTCGATCGAGTCGGTATGGGGTTGTCGCAGGCGTTCGGTCGGCAGTGCCGGTGGTTCAGAAGATGTCGCCGTTGTCGCGGCGACGGCGCCACCGCTCTTCCATGCGTGAAGTGAACCCGCCCGGCTTCGGGCGGCCCTTCGTCGAACCACCGCCGCCCACGGGTCGGCTGGCTTTGCCGTCGACCGCCTGGAGCTTCACATTCGTGCCACGGCGCTGCGCCCACAGGCCCAGGATCAAACCGCCGAACATGAGCACGGCGCCGACCGGCGCGCCCCACATGGCCGCGTCGCCCCCGGCGATCACGGTGCCGATCACGGTCCCGATGCCGAGGACCGTCACGATCCCGGCCAGGATGAGCCTGCGCCGGGTCACGTGCGCCGGATCGTGGGCGCGCACAGCAGAGGCGAACTGCGGGTCTTCGGACAAGGACTGCTCGATTTGCTCGAACAGGCGTTGCTCGTGGTCGGAGAGCGGCACGACACTCCTCCTGCGCTAGTGCTCGACGGGACCCCCGCCAAGCCGACGGTCCCACTGCTTATTGTCAAGTCTACGAGGCTTTCGCCCGAGGCGGAAGGCAGTTCGTCCTTGAATCAGTCCGTTCTGGCCTCCATGTGTCCCCTGGCGGGACCCCTGGCTCGGCGGCACCTATCGGCCCGGGTTCCCCGACTCCGGGGTGTCTACACGCGAGTCACGGCGCGCCAATCGGCCCGCCGAGCGTACAGCGCCCTTCCCGAATTTAGCGCTCGCCTCGTCGATCACCGTTTCAATGTCGCGCCAACCGTGCTCGGGCTCGCCGAGGGCGACCTGACGGCCCACGGCGGCCGATTCCACCAGGTGGTCGAGTTTGACGCCGATGAGCCGCACCGGTGCGGTCGCGGCCAAATCCGCCAGTTCTCGCGCTGCGGCGTAGATCTCGCGGCCCACGTCGGTCGGGGCGGCGAGCATCCTCGAACGCGTGATCGTGCGGAAGTCGCCGAAGCGGATCTTGACGGTGACCCCGCGGCCCGCCCAGCCCGCGGCGCGCGCCCGGGAGGCGACCTTGCGGGACAGCTCGAGCAGCACCGGCCCCCACACCGCACCGTCGGGCGCGTCGCGATCGAAGGTGGTCTCATTGCTGATGGACTTCTCCACCCGCTCGGGCCGCACCGGCCGGGGGTCGATGTTGCGCGCGAGCGCGTAGAGATGCTCGGCGCTGGAGGTGCCGACCGCGGCGGCGAGGCTGTCGACGTCGAGGCGGGCGAGGTCGCCGACCGTGCGCATGCCGAGGCGGTTGAGCTTCTCGGCGGTCTTCTCGCCGATGCCCCAGACGGCGCGGATCGGCAGGCGGTGCAGGAACTCGAGCTCGGTGTCGACGGGGACGACGCCGAGCCCGTCGGGTTTGACGGCCTCGGAGGCCAGTTTCGCGAGGAACTTGGTGGAGGCGATGCCGACGGTGCAGGTGATGCCGTGCTCGGCGTGCACGCGTTGGCGGATGGCTTGGGCGATCGCGGTGGGCGTGCCGATGAGCCGGCGGGCGCCGAAGACGTCGAGGAAGGCCTCGTCGACCGAGATCGGCTGGACGTGCGGGGTGTACTCGCGGAAAATCGCCATGATCTCGCGCGAGACCGCGCCGTAGGAGGTGGTGGGCGTCATGAAGACGCCGTGGGGGCAGCGGCGGCGCGCGATCGCGGTGGGGAGGGCGGAGTGGACGCCATAGGTGCGGGCCTCGTAGGAGGCCGCCGCGACGACGCCGCGGGGGCCGAGCCCGGCGACGATCACGGGCTTGCCGCGAAGGGAGGGGTCGCGGGCGATCTCGACGGACGCGAAAAACGCGTCCATGTCGACATGCATGATTCCGAGGTCGTCATCGGACAGGCCGGGACCGATGAATCGGTGAAGCTCACTGGCCACACCGGAAGCGTAGCGACAGGGTCCGACAATCGACTGACAACCGCTAAGCACCCTGAGCCCTCGCGTCCGGAATTGTCGGACCCGGCGTGCACCCTTGTGACCGGGGCGACCAATCCCGACACACCCGTCACCGGGGGACGGACCGTCGCTACCTCGCGTTGCTTTGGCGCTCAGCCGGTCCGGTAGGACCAGAGGGGGACCGCCATCTCCGCCGCGGTCAGGCCGCCGTGCTGGCCGATGAGCCTCGCCACGTGCGGCGGCTCGCCCTCGACGCCCACCACGACGAATGTGTCCTTGCACGCGACCACCAGATCACCGATGCGCTCGCGGCTGGACTCGGTGACCTTCGGGCCGAACCAGCCGCGGTCGATCGCCTCGTCGCGGTGGACGAGTTCGGCGCGCCCGTTCACCGCCTCCGTCCAGGCCTGGCGAACCTCCTCGACCGCGCCGGGCGCGGCGTACAGGTACCGCATCCGCCCGTCACCGGCGATCACTTCGACGCCTTGCAGTAGGTCGGGACGCTGGTCGACGTGGAGCCGGTCGGTCGTGTTCACCATGCCGTGGTCGGCGGTCACCAGCAGCGCCGCGTCGCTCGGCAGGCCGGTGAGGATGCCGTCGATCGCTTCGGTGACCTCCGCGATCGCCTCGAGCCATTCCGGCGAGCCGATGCCGTGGAAATGACCGGCGGTGTCGACGTCCGGCAGGTAGGCGTAGGCGAGGCTCCGGTCGCCGCGCGCCAGCGCGGCGAGCGTGCCTTCGGCGACCTCGTGCGGCGCGATCGCGGGCAGCCAGTCGGCGCCCCGGTAGATGGCCCGGGTCAGGCCGGTGTCGCGGAAGGTCCCGTTCGAGACGACGGTGCAGGCGACGCCGTCCGCGGCGGCCTGTTCGAAGCAGGTGGGTTCGGGCTGCCAGGTCTCGGGGTCGGGGGCGCCTTCCCAGCGGATGTGCGTGACGAGGTCGCCGGAGTCGGGGTCGCGGACGGTGAAGCCCACGATCCCGTGTTCGCCGGGCGGGATCCCGCATGCCAAGGAGGCCAGGCTGATCGGAGTCGAGGAGGGGACGGTGGCGGTGATGGAGGTGAGGGTGCCGATTTCGCCGTGGTGGATCGCGCCGATCGTGTCGCTGGCCTGGGCGGCCTGGCCGAGGAGGTGGTAGCCGAAGCCGTCGAGAAGGAGCACGGCCACGCGCCGCACTCCGTCGAGCTCTGCGCTGCGCAGGTTGAGGCCTTTCGCGGAGACCCCAAGGGCCGCAAGTGCGGTCGGCATGACATCGGCGAGCGTGCCGGTGCCGTAGGCGGGCCGCATCGCCGCCAGGTGCGGACTCGAAGGCATGGCCCGAGGCTAGCCGGTTTCGTGTCGATCCGCCCACATCAAGCACCCAATCGGACAATCAGGCGGCGAATTGTCACACCCGCCGGTCAGGGTTGGAACCGGGGGCCCGTCGATGTCCGTTTTGTCAGGACCCTCCGTTCACGTTCGAAGCCAACCGAACCGGTGGGCGGAGCGTTGTCGTACCCCCGCGTCAGGGTTGAACTGGGGGCCCATCAGTGTCCGATTTGCCGGGACTCTCCGTTCACGTTCGGCGCCAGAGGACCACTCACGGAAAAGCCGCACGCCGATGCGGGCGCGGCCTCGCCGTCGGATCGTTCAGATTTCGGGGATGTCGAGGCCCGAGCGGTAGGCGATGGCCACCAGTCCCGCCCGGTCCCGCGCGGCGAGTTTGGACAGGAGCTTGCCCACGTGGGTGCGCACCGTCGCCGGGCTGATGAACAGGCGCTCGCCGATCTCGTCGTTCGGCAGGCCGGTCGCCACCCACCTGAGGATCTCCAGTTCGCGTTCGGTCAAGTCCGGCAGGTTCGGGTGGGGCTTGCCGCCGCCGGTGCCGCGTTCGGCGTACGCGTCGATGACCTTCCGCGTCACATCCGGGCTCAGCAGCGAATCCCCTGCCGCGGCGAGCCGCACGGCCCGCAGCAGGTCCTCCGGCGGCGCGTCCTTCATCACGAACCCGGCCGCGCCGTTGGACAGCGCGTCGAAGATGTAATCGTCGATCTCGAACGTGGTGATCATCACGACCCGCGTGCCCGCCAGGTTCGCGTCGCGGCTGATGCGCCGCAGCACTTCCAAGCCGTCGATGCCCGGCATGCGGATGTCGAGCAGGGCCACCTGCGGTCGCAGCCGCGAGATGAACTCCCACGCCTCCTGCCCGTTCTCGGCCTCGGCGGCGACATGGATGTCGTCCTCGCTGTTGAAGAGGTTGCGCAACGCCATCCTGATGAGGCTCTGGTCGTCGGCGATCACGAGTTCGATCATGAGCGTTCTTCCTTCGTGCGGGCGTAAGGCATGTCGGCTTTGACGGCGAATCCCCCGCCGGGCCTGGGCGCGGCATTGAAGTCGCCGCCGCCGGTCAGGACCCGCTCCATCATGCCCGTGACGCCCTGGCCGATCCGGTTCGGGTCGATCGGCCCGCCGCGCCCGTCGTCCTCCACGAGAATCCGGATCCGATTGGGGCCGCAGTCGATCCGCACGATCGCCCTCGAGGCCTCGGCGTGCCGGATGACGTTCGTCAGCGACTCCTGCACCACCCGGTAGGCGGTCGCTGCGACGTTCGCGGGCACCACAGCCGGGTCACCGGCGACGGTGTACTCGACGTCGAGCCCGCCGGTGCGCACAGCGTCCACGAGGGACGGTATGTCCGCGATCGCGCCGGTCGGCCGCAGCTCGGACTGCCGCCCCTGGCGCAGCGGCGCGAGCGTGGCGCGCAGGTCTTGCAGCGCCCGGGTCGAGGCGTCGCGGATGGCCTGGAGGTTCTCGACCACCTCCGGCGGGGTGCCCGGCCGCTTGTCCAGGACATGCAGGGCCACACCGGCGTTCATGCTCACCACGGCCAGGCTGTGGCCCACCACGTCGTGGATCTCCCGGGCCATCTCGACCCGCTCGTCGGCCCGGTAGCGCTCGCGTTCGGCCGCCTTCTCGCGCGCCCTGGAATTGCGGGCCTCGTGCACGATCCGGCCGCCCGTGGCGGGAATGCCCAGCCAGACGACGGTGATACTCGCGCTCACCCACAGTCCGTCGACCTCGTCCCGGACGAACATCATGTAGGCGGTGTTCACGACCAGCAGCACCGCGAGGACCACCAGGAGCGTCTTGAGCGGCCGCGCGAAGGCGTAGAAGAAGACCGCGACCGCAGGGATTAGGAACACCGGCCCCTCCGGCAGTCCGAAGTAGAGGTATACGTAGAGCCCGGCCGTCGAACCCGCGAGGGCGACCTCGGGCCACCGGCGGCGCACCGCCAGAAACGCGGCCGCGACCCAGATCAAGGCGAACGCGAGACGGCCCGGATCGTGGTCCGCGGTGGCCCCGACGGTCATGCCGCTCGTGAGGAGCGCGAGCAGCACGGCGAGGCCGATGTCGAAGGCGAGGGCCGGGACCGTGCCCCGGGCGCTGGTCTGCGTTGTCACGGCTCCAGGCTACGGTCCGGCGCCCCTTCTGGCACCGACCCGAGGACGTATCGGCGACTACGCGTCTCGACGTAGACGCCGAGACTGGCGACCGGGCCCCCGCCGCCGGTCAGCGCATGGGTTTGCGGGCCAGCAGGTGGATGTGGGTCGCCATGTCGCGGAACGGCACTCGCGCGGCCGTGGCCAGTTCGAACTCGCGCAGGGCCTCGCCGCTGCCGGTCTCGGTGTGGGCCACTGACGCGGGCAGGAGGTCGCCGACCACGCCCACGCCGTGCACCTGCTCGGTGACCAGCCCGGAGCCGCCCACGAGCGCGGTGAGCGTGGCGGTCTCGAAACGGCGCTTGATGGTGTCGCGCCCGTCGGCGACCCCGTCGACGTGCACGAGCAGGTCGAGCGCGGCCGAGAACTGGCCCGAGAGGGCCTTGCCGAGGACCGCGGCGATGCGGTTGGCGACGAGGATGCTCACCGCGCCGCCGGGCGCGCAGACCCTGGTGAGCGCGTCGAGCGCCGAATCGGGGTAGTCGACCATCTCCAGCACCGAGTGGCACAGCACCAGGTCGGCGGTGCCGGGTTCGGCCACGTCGGGCAGCTCGTCGGCGTCGGCTTGGACGGCCCGCACCCGGTCGGTGACGTCGGCGTCCGCGGCGCGCTGGCGCAGCGAGGCGAGCGCGTTGGCGCTGGGCTCGACGACGGTGACGTCGTGGCCGAGTTCGGCCAGCGGCACGGCGAACCCGCCTGAGCCGCCGCCGACGTCGAGGATGCGCAGGGTCGCGCCGGTGCCCGCCGCGAAGCGTTCGATCTCGGCCGACAGGACCGACCACACGATGGCCATGCGGGGGTGGAGCGAGGTGTGCGCGACCTCTTTGGGAATGTCGACCATGGGCCACAGCCTAGCGCCGTTCGCCCGTGCGGGTCAGGTGGGCGGGGCGGGCGAAACGTGAACGGAGGGTCTCCGCAATTCGGACATCGTCCCCGGTCTTAACCCTGACACCGGGATACGACATCGGTGCGCGGAGCGAAAGGTGAACGGAGGGTCCCGGCAAATCGGACACCGTTGGGCCCCCGGTGGTAACCCTGCCCGATGGGTACGACAAGAGCGCGCTGCCCGGCTCCGCCAGCGGGGCCGGGCAAGCGCAGATGCTTCGTCGCTAATCGCGCAGGAACGGCGGGCGTTTGCGGATCTCCCGCAGGTAGGCCGGGTTGTTCTGGAAGTACCGGCGCCACAGGCGCTTGGGCTCCTTGGTGAGCCGGTACAGCCATTCGAGCCCGTTGCGCTGCATCCACGGCGGCGCCTGCGGCACGAGTCCGGCGTGGAAGTCGAACGCGGCGCCCACCCCGAACATCGCCGGGGCGTTCAGGCGGTCGCGGTGCGCGGCCATCCACCGCTCCTGCTTCGGCGTCGACAGGCCCACCCACACCAGCTGCGCGCCGGAGTCGTTGATGCGCTTGACGATCGCTTCGTCCTCCTCCTCGGTGAGGGGGCGGAACGGCGGCGAGTACATGCCGGCGAACTTCACGCCCGGGATGCGCTCGGCGAGCTTCTCGGCGAGCAGCTCGGGCACGCCCTCCTTGCCGCCGTACAGGAACGAGGACCAGCCCCGTTCGGCGGCGCGCGCGAGCACGTTGAGCATGAGGTCGGGCCCGTAGACCCGGTCCATCCACTCGGCCCCGGCCTTGTGCCCGGCCCACACCATCGGCATGCCGTCGGGCGTGGTCAGCCCCGAGGCGTTGTGGATCGCGAGGAGCTCGGGGTCGCGCTGCGATTCCATGACGCCGTGCACGCCGGTGACGCACACGTAATGGCGTTCGGCCGCATCGACCCAGCGGGTCACCTCGGCCAGCGCCATCGGCTGGTTGACCGTGGAGACGCCGACGCCGAGGACGTCGACGCGGCGGAGTTTCGGATCGGCCATCAGAGGTTGTGCTTGGCTTTCACCTGGTCGTACACCCACGCGTAGGTCTTCGACATACCCTCGCGGAGGCTGATCGACGGCTCCCAGCCGTAGTACTTCTGAATGAGCGTGTTGTCGGAGTTGCGGCCGCGCACGCCCAGGGCCCCGTCGATGTGCTTGAGCTTGATGTCGATCCCGGCGATGTCGGCGACCAGGTAGTACAGGTTGTTGATGGTCGTCATCTCGGAGGAGCCGAGGTTGAGCGGCTCGGTGACGTCGCCGCGGGTGAGCATCTTGGTGCCCTCGACGCAGTCGTCGATGTAGGTGAAGGAGCGGGTCTGCTCGCCGTCGCCCCAGATCTCGACCTCGGTCTCGCCGGTGAGGGCGGCGAGGGCGATCTTGCGGCAGGTGGCGGCGGGGGCCTTCTCGCGACCGCCGTCCCAGGTGCCTTCGGGGCCGTAGATGTTGTGGTATCGGGCGATGCGGGTCTCGAGACCGAAGTCCTCGCGGAAGTGGCGGCACATGCGCTCGGAGAACAGCTTCTCCCAGCCGTAGCCGTCTTCGGCGTCGGCGGGGTAGGCGTCCTCTTCCTTCAGCGGGGCGATGTTGGCCTCGGTCTGCTTGTAGCCGGCGTAGACGCAGGCGGAGGAGGAGTAGAAGAAGCGGCCGACCTCGGCGTCCTTGGCGGCCTGGAGCATGTGGGTGGAGGGCAGGACCGAGAGCATGCACAGGGCCTTGTTGTTCTCGATGAAGCCCATGCCGCCCATGTTGCAGGCGAGGTTGTAGATCTCGGCGGCGCCGTCACCGACGGCCTCGCGGCAGGCGGTGAGGTCGGCGAGGTCCTTCTGGTGGTTCTCGGTGTCGCCGTGGACCTGGTACCACTCGTCGAGGGGCTTGACGTCGACGGCGCGAACGGTCTTGCCCTCGGCGAGGAGGCTCGCCACCAGGTGCCCGCCGATGAACCCACCGGCTCCCGCCACTACCGCGTCCACGCTTGCCGCCATCGTCACTCCTCAAGGTTTCGGATACGGGGAAAGAGAGCCTTCAGCCTACCCGCCGCCGTTCGGGCCCTACCAGCCGGGAAATGGGGTGTAAGTCACCTTTGGGCGGTGATTCGGGCGCACGGTCGGGGGCGTTGTCGGAGGCGTTGTCGGAGGCGTTGTCGGAGGCGTCTCGGGGCGGGGTCGCCTCGGCTTTCGGCTTCTCGCGGCGCAGCAGTTGCGCGGGGCCGATGACGAACAGGTTCGGGTCGGGGTCGGCGGTGATCGCGGCCTCGAAGCGCGGGGCGATGCAGTAGAGGCGCGCCTTGGGGTCGCCGAGAAGGCGTTTGACGTGGCGGAGGCGTTTGAGCTGGCGTTCGGCCATCGGGAACTTCCAGCGGACGGTGCCGAGCGCGACCGGTGCGCCCTGGTCGTTCCAGGCGGCGAGTTCGAGGGTGCGCAGTTGCCGGAAGCGCGGGTCGGGGACGGTGACGCGTGTGGTCGCGGCGACGGCCGGGTCGTTCAGGGCCCATTCGCGGGCGAGCCGGTTGAACTCGGGGCGGCATACGTACCGGTCGAAGCGGGCGCGGGTCATGGCCCACAGCCGGTCGGTGATGTAGCCGCGCCGCCAGCGCGGCAGGTGCGCGGCGACCATGGCGTAGTGGAAGCGCGCGAAGCGGTGTTCCATGGTCCAGTACGGGTCGTCGGGTTCGAGCGGGTTGGGGTCGGCGCGGATGAGGCCGGCCTCGGCCAGGCGCGGGAGGAGCGCCGCAAGGTCGGCTTCGGTGAGGCCGGTGAGGGCGCGCAGGTCGTAGACGGTGCGGGGCCGGGTGGTGAGGTGCCCGAGGACGTCGTCGGTGCTCTTGTCGGGGTCCTCGCCGAGGACGGCGGCGACCGCGGAGGCGGCGGCCTCGAGGAACGGGCCCTCGGGGTGCAGGAACGTGGCCTTGACCCATTCGTCGGTTTCGGTTCGGCTCTGGGGCAGGTCGCCGGCCTGCGCCAGGAGGGCGGGGTCGGAGCCGAGGAGGGCGTGGACGCAGACGGCCGCTTCGGGGTCGGCGACGCCGAGGGCCAGGAGGGACTCGCGCAGTTCGTTCATAGCGTTGGTGATGCTACACAGCTTTGGCGAGGCTCACAGTTCACGGAACATGAGGTGCATGCCGACCAGGCCTTCGGTGGGGTGGCGGAAGCCGTTCGGGATGATCGCGAGGGTCGCCATGCCGAGGGAGTGCCACAGTTTCACGGCGTGCGTGTTGGTGGCGACGACGGCGTTGAACTGCATCGCGCGGAAGCCGTCGGCGGCGGCGCGTTCGAGTGCGGCCTCGCCGAGGGCGCGGCCGACGCCGCGGCGGCCGAACGCCGGGTCGACCATGAACCCGGCGTTGGCCACGTGGGAGCCCTGGCCGGGCAGGTTCGGGTGGATCTCGACGGTTCCGGCGACGCGGCCGTCGATCGCGGCGACCAGGCGTGAGGCGGGGGCGGGGCGTTCCATCCAGTAGGCGCGGACCCAGGATTCGGTGGTGTCCGGCGGCCACGGGTAGGTCTCGCCGGCGGCGACGATCGGGCGCATGAAGGCCCACATCGCGGGCCAGTCGGACTCGGCGGCGTCGCGGATCTGCATGGCCCGAAAGCCTAGCGGCCGGGTGCGGGCGGTGCCAGTGGCATTCCGGCGGGCGGATCGGGCGGTGCGGTCGCGCGTTGCGCGGCAGTGGGTTCGGTCGGCGCGTGGTCGGTTCGTCGAGTCGCTGATGAAGCCGGGTGGCCGCGCTCGGCGACGGGTCAGCGCGGGGGCTGCCAGTCGGCGAGTGACGCGGCCTGGCTCTGCACCCACGAGTCGGGGACGGCCCGCAGCAGGCCCTTCGTGACGCCGCGGCCGCCCGAGGCGATGGTGTGGACGCGCCGTGACAGTCGCGCGACGCGCTTGATCCGGGCCAGGCGCGCGCGCTCGTACGAGCCGAGGGCTTCGGGCACCGATTCGGGGCTGCGCCGCAGCGCCCAGCCGAGGGTCACCGCGTCCTCCAGTGCGAGGCTCGCGCCTTGCGCCAGGATCGGCGCGACACCGTGGGCGGCGTCGCCCAGGAGCACCAGGCCGCCGCGGCCGACCGGCTGGTGGAGCCTCGCGGGCACCGGCCACACGTACCGGACCGCCTGCTGCACCAGCTCCGAAGGCCGGGTCGCGGCGATGAACTTCCCTACCGGGCCGGGCCAGTCGGCGAACCACCGGTTGATGAGCTCGTGCTGGATCTGCGGGGACTCGGGGCGCATGCCGCCGGGCACGGTCGCCCACCAGCAGGCCCCGGCGTGCCCGAGGTCGCCGTAGCCGAAGCGGCGGCGGTCGGGCCCGTAGATCTCCACCGCGTCCGTATTGCGCTCGGGGGCGCGGTGCGCGGGGATCGTCGCCCGGAAGGCCACCACTCCGGCGTCCACTGTGGGCGAGGCGGGGGCGATGAGCGGTCGGGTCGGCGAGCCGATGCCGTCGGCGGCGACGATCAGTTCGGCGTCCCAGCGCCGCGAGGCGTCCCCGGCCGCCAAGTCGACCATGTCGATCCGGTCGACCTGCGTGGCCGGGTGGATCTCGACGTTGTCGCCCAGGCGCGCCACGAGCGCCTCGTACAGCACCGCGTTGTGGACCATCACCGACGGCGAGCCGTCGTCGGCGCCGAGCAGTGCCGCCGAGAACGAACTCGACAGGCGGTCTTCGCTGCGGATCTCGAAGCGGTCCACCGGAGTTCCGGCGACGTCGAGGGTCGCGTCGATCCCGAGCGCGCGCAGCGCACGCACGCCCGAGGCCCACAGGATCATGCCGAGGTCGTCGCCCTTGAGGCGTTCGCGCCGCTCCAGCAGCGCTACCCTCCATCCGAGCCCGGACAGGACGATCGCGCTGGCGAGCCCGGCGACGCCGGCGCCGACGACTACGGCTCTACGGTTCTGCATCTGCACCTGCCCGGGGGAAGCGGCGGCGGTCAGCTGCCGTTGCGCGGTTGGCCCGCGTCGGCCTGCGAGTCCTCGCCGGACGGGTCGTCGGGGATCACGTCGTCTTCGGGCCGGTCGGGTTCGGCGTCCGGTTCAGGGTGCTCGTCTGCAGCGGTGCTGCCCGATTCGGTCTCGGCCAGCTCGGTGCCGCGCGGGAGTCCCCCGTCGACGTAGCCGGCGGCCTCGGCGGCTTCGGAGTCCCAGTCGGCCAGGGCGCGTTCGCCGCCTTCGATGACGAAGACCTGGCGGGTGCCGCGCACCCTGATCAGGTAGATGACGGCGGCGACGATGACGATGACGCTCATCCACTGGTTGAGGCGCAGCCCGGCGAAGGCCTGGGCGGGGTCGATGCGCAGGCCCTCGATCCAGAAGCGGCCGACGCCGTAGAGGGCGACGTACAGCGCGAAGGCGCGCGCGGCCCCGAACTTCGCTTTGCGGTCGGCGAGCCAGACCACGATCGCGACCCCGACGTTCCACAGGGCTTCGTAAAGGAAGGTGGGGTGGAAGGTCGCGTACTGCTGGAACCCGGGGATGCGGTGGCTCTGATCGATCGCGACGGCCCACCAGGTGTCGAGCGGCTTGCCGTACAGCTCCTGGTTGAACCAGTTGCCGAGGCGGCCGATCGCTTGGGCGACCGGCAGGCCCGGGGCGATGGAGTCGGCGACCATGGTGAACGGCAGGCCGAGTTGGCGGCAGGCGAACCACACGCCGACGCCGCCGAGGAGGATCGCGCCGGGGATGCCCAGGCCGCCTTCCCAGACGGCGAGGATCTTCCACGGGTCGCCGTCGGCGCCGAAGTAGGCGTCGGGGCTGGTGAAGACGTGGTAGAGGCGGCCGCCGACGATGCCGAACGGCACCGCCCACACGGCGATGTCGAGCACCGCCCACTTGGGGGCGCCGCGGGAGCGCATGCGCGCCTCGGTGATCCAGCAGGCGGCGACGATACCCGCGATGAGTGCGAGGGCGTAGGCGCGGATCGGGATGGGGCCGAGATGCCAGACGGACTCCGACGGGCTCGGGATATAAGCGAGGTCCACGACGCATAAACCTATCGGGTAGGGAGGGACGGCGCGGCCCCGGCCCGCGCACGAGCGCCGACCGAGGCCGAAATCAAAATCCTATAGGATATAGGGTTCACGTTTCGTTCAGCGCCGGACGCCCGCGGCGAGGTCCGCGATGAGTTCGGCGAGCTTCTGGTGGCCGGTGGGGATGTCCTCGGCGTCCAGATAGCAGTTGACGATGGCGGAGCCGACGATCACCGCATCCCCGTAGGCGCCGATCTCGGCCGCCTGGTCGCCGCTGCGCACGCCCAGACCCACGCCGATCGGCAGGTCCGTGTGCTTGCGGGTGCGCTCCACGAGCGCCGGCGCGACCGCGGAAGTGGCGGCGCGGGCGCCGGTGACGCCCATGACCGACTGCGCGTACACGAAGCCGCGGCAGGCCGCGACGGTGGAGGCGATCCGCTCCTCAGTGGAGGAGGGCGCGACCAGGAAGATGCGGTCGAGGTCGTGCGCGTCGGAGGCGGCGATCCACTCCTGGGCCTCGTCGGGGATGAGGTCGGGCGTGATGAGCCCGGCCCCGCCCGCGGCGGCGAAGTCGCGCGCGAACCGGTCGACGCCGTAGCGCTCCACCAGGTTCCAGTAGGTCATGACGAGGATCGGGACGCGGCCGGCGACCGCCTCGGTCACCTCGAAGACCTGCCGGGTGCGAAATCCGGCGCCGAGAGCCCGGTCGGCGGCCTGCTGGACCGCGGGACCGTCCATGACCGGGTCGGAGTAGGGCAGGCCCAACTCGATGATGTCGGCCCCGTGGTCGATCATGATGTCGACGGCCTTGATCGAGTCGGCCAGGGTCGGAAAGCCCGCCGGAATGTAGCCGACGACCGCGGCACGGTCCTCCGCTCTGGTCTTCGCGAACGCATCGGCGACTCTCATGCGTGCTCTCCCTTGCCTTCAGGAGCACCGGCGAAGCCGTAGTACTCGACGACGTTGCCCATGTCCTTGTCGCCGCGCCCGGACAGGTTCACCAGGACCTTCGCGCCCGGCTCCAGGGATTTCGCGAGGCGCAGCGCGCCGGCGAGGCCGTGCGCGGACTCGATCGCGCAGATGATGCCCTCGGTGCGGGCGAGCTTCTCCAAGGCCGCCATGGCCTCGGCGTCGTCCACCGGTTCGTAGGCGGCGCGGCCGGAGGCGGCGAGGTGGGCGTGCTCGGGGCCCACACCCGGGTAGTCGAGCCCGGCCGAGATCGAGTGCGACTCGACGGTCTGACCGTCCTCGTCCTGCAGGACGAACGTGCGGGCGCCGTGGAGGACGCCGACCTGCCCGGCCGTGATCGTCGCGGCGTGGCGGCCGGTGTCGTACCCGTCGCCGCCCGCCTCGAAGCCGTACAGCTTGACGGGCTCGTCGTCGAGGAACGCGGTGAAGATCCCCATCGCGTTCGAGCCGCCGCCGACGCACGCCGCGACGACGTCCGGCAATTGTCCGGTGCGGCCCTGGAACTGGGCGCGGGCCTCGTCGCCGATCCCGCGGCAGTAGTCGCGCACGAGCATCGGGAACGGATGCGGCCCGCCGACCGAACCGATCAGGTAGTGCGTGTGGTCCACGGAGGCGACCCACTCGCGCAGGGCCTCGTTCATCGCGTCCTTGAGGGTCCGCGAACCGGTCGTGACGGGGACGACCTCCGCGCCGAGCAGCCGCATCCGGGCGACGTTGAGCGCCTGCCGGCGGGTGTCCTCCTCGCCCATGTACACGGTGCACTCGAGCCCGAAGTAGGCCGCGGCGGTCGCCGCGGCGACCCCGTGCTGGCCCGCACCGGTCTCGGCGATGATCCGGGTCTTGCCCATGCGCTTGGTCAAAAGCGCCTGGCCGAGCACGTTGCGGATCTTGTGCGCGCCGGTGTGGTTGAGGTCCTCGCGCTTGAGCCAGATCTCGACCCCGGCCTCGGCCGAGAGCCGCTCGGCGAAGTACAGCGGCGACGGCAGGTTCCCGTACTCGCGGCCAAGCTGCTCGAACTCGGCCATGAACGCCGGGTCGGCCAGCGCTGCGGTGTGCGCGGCCTCGAGCTCGTCGAGCGCGGCGATCAGGGCCTCGGGGACGAAACGGCCCCCGAACTCGCCCCAGTGACCGTTCGCATCAGGCAGTGAAAGCATCGCTTTCTCCCGTTCGGGGTGTGGGCGGGGCGACGCGTGTGGGCCGTCTGGATCAGGCACGGTTGTCGCTCCCCTTCTTGACTCGCTCGGCCCGGGCGCGCTCGCGCGCAAGCCTCACCTGCGTTTGTTTCACGCCGTCGGTCAGATCGGGCGCGGTGTGGCCGGGTGGGACCCGGCCGTGACCAGCTCGGCGACGGCATCGCGCGGGCTCTTCTGCTTGACCACGCCCTCGCCGACGAGCACGGCGTCGGCTCCGGCGCTGGCGTAGCGGATGAGGTCGCGGGTGCCCCGTACGCCCGACTCCGCGACCTTCACGACGTCGCGGGGCAGGCCGGGGGCGATGCGCTCGAACACCGAACGGTCGACTTCGAGCGTAGCCAGGTCGCGGGCGTTGACGCCAATGACTTTGGCCCCGGCCCGCAGCGCTCGGTCGGCCTCGTACTCGGTGTGGACCTCGACCAGGGCGGTCATGCCCAGACCCTCAATGCGCTCGTGGAGCGACACGAGGGTGTCCTGGTCGAGCGCGGCCACGATGAGGAGCACGAGGTCGGCGCCGTGGGCGCGGGCCTCCAGGACCTGGTAGGGGGAGACCACGAAGTCCTTGCGCAGCACCGGGATCTGCACCTTCGCGCGCACGGCGTCGAGGTCGTCCAGGCTGCCTTTGAAGTAGTTGGCCTCGGTGAGCACCGAGATCACGGCCGCGCCGCCCGCGGCGTACTCCGCGGCGAGCACGGCGGGGTCGGGGATGTCGGCGAGGGCGCCCTTGGACGGCGAGGCCCGCTTGACCTCGGCGATGACGCTGACGCCGCCGCCGTTGAGGGCGGCGTATCCGTCGAGCGGGGCTCGGGCGGCCGCGGCGGCCTCGCGGATGGCTTCGATGGGGGTCTCGGTCTGACGCCGTTCGAGATCGGCGCGGACTTCGGTGATGATCTGCTCCAGCACGTTCACCTAAGATCGTCCCTTCTCCTGCGCCGATGCCGTGATATTAGGCGACGAGGGGTCTTCGCCGGAGTCGAGGGCGTTCCACAGCGACACAGGGTCCTCTGCTATGGCGCCCTGCCCTTCCGGGGCGGCCTCGTAGCGGGTGCCGGAGTCGGGCCACAGGCCCGCGCGGGCCGTGGTGGCGGCCCCGGCGGCGGCCAGGGCGAGCCCGGCCGCGGCGAGTGTGATCGGCCATGCGCCGGCGTCGAGATGGAGGGCCCCGGCGAGGGCGGTCGCGAGCCCGGCGAGGGCGGCGACGACGCCGAGGACGCGGCGGGCGCGGCCCGCGGTGGCGAGCATCGCCAGGAACGCCGCGCCGCCCGCGAGCGCGCACGGCAGGGCCCAGGCGGCGAGGTCGGTGCCGGTTTGGGCAGTGGTGGCGGTGATCCCGGCGTGGTCGGTCTCGGTGGTGGAGGTCCAGTCGCGGGAGGCGGCGAGCGCGGCGAGTGCGGCCGCGACGACGCCGGCGAGAAGGACGCGGGTGCGCTCGGCGGCGCGGGGCTCGACAGTGTCCTCAGCGTCAGCGCGCTGGTCGGCGGCCTCGGGCTCGGCCCGGTCGCTCATGCGATCTCCCTTCCGGTGAAGCAGGTGCGGGTGCCGGTGTGGCAGGCCGGACCGGTCTGGTCCACCTGCAGCAGCACGGTGTCGCCGTCGCAGTCGACCGACACCGAGACGACGGCCTGGTGGTGGCCGGACGTCGCGCCTTTGACCCAGTACTCGGCGCGGCTGCGCGACCAGTAGGTGGCCTTGCGGGTGGCGACGGTGCGCCGCAGCGCCTCGGCGTCCATCCACGCGAGCATGAGGACTTCGCCCGTGTCGTGCTGCTGCACGATCGCGGGGACGAGCCCGTCGGCGTTGAACGTGAGGTCTGCGATCACGTCGTCGCTGGTCTGTCGGCCTTCCACGTCTACCGATTGTGATCGCCCCCCGGCTGTGACCGCCACCGGGGCCCCGGTGAGCGTGCATCGTGGGATTCTCGGGGGCATGGAGCGCCCTTATGTGATCGTTTCGGCCGCGATGAGTCTCGACGGCTTCCTCGACGACGACGCCCCCGAGCGGCTCGTGCTGTCGAACGAGGCAGACTTCGACCGGGTGGACGCCGTGCGCGCGAGCGTCGACGCGATCGCCGTCGGCGCGGGCACGGTGCGCGCGGACGACCCGCGGCTGCTGGTGCGATCGGCGGAGCGCCGGGCCGAGCGGGTCGCGGCGGGGAAGCCGCCGTCGCCGCTGCGGGTGGTGATCTCCCCGTCGGGCGAGCTGGACCCGGGCGCGCGGCTGTTCAACAGCGGCGAGGCCGGCCCGGTGGTGGTCTACACCAGTCAGGCGGGTGCGCGGACGAGCGCGCTGGGCCCGCAGGACGCGGAGCTGGTGGCCACGCCCGGAGAGCGCTGCGTGCACCCCGAGGAGGTGGTCGCGGACCTGGCCGGGCGCGGCGTCTCGCGGCTGCTGGTGGAGGGCGGCGGCATCGTGCACACGGCGTTCCTCGCGGCCGATCTGGTCGACGAGGTGCACCTGGCCGTGGCGCCGTTCCTACTCGGTGAGCGGGGCGGGGCGCGATTCGTCCACGAGGCGATGTTTCCGCAGTCGCCCGAACGGCCACTCCAGTTGGTCGAGGCGCGCGCCATCGGGGAGATAGTGCTGTTGGTCTACCGTCGAAGCGATGATTGATCCGTTATCACCCCATTGCTCCCCTAGGATATGCGCAGCGCCGCTGACCGTCGCCTATCGCATGGAGCCGTTGATGACCGAGTCCGAACCGACCGAGGCCGCACCCGAAGAGCCTCCACAAGAGACGGCGGCGACGCGGGACCGGGCCATGGAGCCGAGGCCGGCCACACTTGCGGTGGACAAGGTCGTCTTCGGCATCGCCGCGGCCGTGATCCTCGCGGTCATCGCGGGCGCCGCGATCTTCCCCGACCAGTTCGAGCGCGGCTCGACCAACGCGCTGAACTGGATCATCGACAACTTCGGTTGGCTGTTCATCATCGCCGGCAACGTCTTCCTGGTGCTGGCGGTCTACATCGCCGCCAGCCGCTTCGGCAACATCCGGCTGGGCACCTCCGACGACGAGGAGGTCGAATTCGGGACCCTGCCGTGGATCGCGATGATGTTCGCCGCCGGCATGGGCATCGGCCTGATGTTTTTCGGCGTGGCCGAGCCGCTGACGCACTACCTCGACGTCCCCCCGACGCTCGAATTGAACGAGGCCTCGCCGTTCTTCGAAAGCGACCGGCAGCGCGGCGCGCTGATCTACAGCTACTTCCACTGGGTGCTGCACCCGTGGGCGATCTACGCGGTGGCGGGGCTCGCGCTGGCGTACTCCACGTTCCGCAAGGGGCGCGGCAACAACCTCAGCGAGGCGTTCGTGCCGCTCACCGGCGGACGGCGCTGGGGTCCGGGCGTGGGCAGGGCGATCGACCTGCTGGGGATCTTCGCGACCGTGTTCGGAACCGCGGCGAGCCTGGGCATCGGCGCGCTCCAGGTCGCGGTGGGGCTCGACCTCGTCGCCGGGGTGCCCGATTCGACGCAGTTGGAGCTCATCGTGATCGGCGCTTTGACGGCGGCGTTCGTGTTCTCGGCGTTCTCGGGCGTCCACCGGGGCGTCAAGTGGCTGTCGACCACCAACGTGGTGCTGGCGGCGGCGATCATGGTGTTCGTGTTCTTCGCAGGGCCGACGCTGTTCCTGCTCGACGCGTGGCCGGCGTCGGTGGGCACCTATCTGTCGGAACTGGTGCGGCTCTCGAGCATCACGGGGGCGTTCGGCGGCGAGACCTGGATGGCGTCCTGGACGATCTTCTACTGGGCCTGGTGGCTGTCATGGGCGCCGTTCGTGGGCACGTTCATCGCGCGGATCTCACGGGGTCGCACGATCCGCCAGTTCATCATCGGGGTGCTGCTGGTGCCGTCGACGGCCTCGACGGTGTGGTTCTCGATCATGGGCGGCACGGCGATCTGGAACCAGGCGAACACCGGCGCGGACTACAGCGGGGCGGTGGCGCGGGGCGAGGAGTACGCGATGTTCGCCATGCTGGACTCGCTGCCGCTGTACAGCCTGATCTCGGGGGTGTCGATGCTGCTGGTGGCGAACTACTTCGTGACCAGCGCCGACTCGGCGTCACTGGTCCTGGGATCACTGTCGAGTCACGGCTCGCTCGCGCCGAAGAAGCCCCTGGTGGTGTTCTGGGGCGTGACGATCGGCGGCGTGGCGGCGGTGCTGCTGCTGAGCGGCGGACTGCAGGGCCTGAAGAACGCGACGATCATCGTGGCGCTGCCGTTCGTGCTCGTCATGCTCACGCTGTGCGCGGCCCTGATGAAGGAGCTGATGGAGGACCCGGCGGCGAGCCCGCTGCGGCGCCACCTGCGGCACAAGGGCTTCCGGGAGGCGATCCGCAAGCTCGTGGGCGAGGAGGTCGATTCCCGCACCGCCGATTCGTCCCGATGGGGCCGGGGGCGGTTGCGCCACGGACCCGGCGGCGGCCGCCGCTCCCACACGGACGAATGAGGGCGCGGGCCGCTGCTAGGTTATGGGGTGATCCTGTGTCGGAAGGAGACCTCATGAAGGCGATCGTGGTGGAGCAGACCGGCGGGCCGGGCGTGATGCGGCTCCTGGAGGGCGAGGATCCGGGCCCGCGTCCGGGCCAGATCGCGGTCAGGGTCGCCGCCGCGGGCGTGAACTTCATCGACGTCTACCACCGCGTCGGCCTCTACGGGCTGCCGCTGCCGTTCACGCCGGGGCTCGAGGGCGGCGGGTATGTCGCGGCCGTCGGCGAGGGCGTCTCGGGTTTCGCGGTCGGCGACGAGGTGGCGTGGAAGAACGTGCCGGGGTCCTATGCGGACTTGGTTCTGGGCGACGCGGCCGAGTTCGTGCCCGTGCCGGAGAAGGTGGCGGTCGAGACCGCCGCCGCGGTCATCCTCCAAGGACTCACCGCGCACTACCTGTGCAACGCCGTCTACGACGTGCAGGAGGGCGACACCGTGATCGTCCACGCCGCCGCGGGCGGCATGGGGCTGCTGCTGACACAGATGGTGAAACTCAAGGGCGGCACGGTCGTCGGCACCGTCTCCACGGACGCGAAGGCCGAACTGGCGCGGCAGAACGGCGTCGACCACGTGCTGCGCTACGAGGGCTTCGGAGCGAAGGCCCGCGAGCTCACCGGCGGCGACGGCGTCGCCGCCGTCTTCGACGGGGTCGGCAAGTCCACGTTCGACGAAGGGCTCGCCGCACTGCGCCGCCGCGGCGTGATGGCCCTGTTCGGTCAGGCCAGCGGGCCCGTGCCGCCGGTGGATCCGCAGGCGCTCAACAAGGGCGGCTCCCTCGTCCTCACCCGCCCCACCTTGCATGACTTCACCGCCACCCGCGAGGAGTACCTCTGGCGGGCGCGCGAGGTCTTCCAGATGATCGAGGACGACAACCTCCTCGTACGCGTCGGCGAGACCTTCCGCCTCGAAGAGGCCCCCGAGGCGCACCAGGCCCTGGAGTCGCGCAAGACCACCGGGAAGCTGCTGCTCATCCCCTGATCACGATACCCATCCGGGGTATACATCGCCGGTTGGACTAGCATCGTGACATGACCGCGACCAACCTCCGGATCCAAAGGGCCGCCGTCGAAGACGCGGACCGGATCACCGCGCTCATGCACGCCTCGAGCGCCTACCACGGCGAGTACGCCCCGATGCTCGACGGCTACCGGGTCACCGGCGACTACCTCGCCCTGCACCCGACCTACCTGGCCGTCGAGGAGGACAACACCCTCCTGGGGTTCTACTCGCTCCTGACCGACCCCGCCACCCTCGCGAAGCACGGCTTCACGCTCCCGGAACTCAACCTGCTCTTCGTCGACGACGACCTGCAGGGCAAGGGCATCGGACGGCTCCTCATCGAGCACATGCTCGACCTCGCGAAGCGCGAAGACCTGAGGGTGGTCCGCGTCGTCTCCAATCCCCCGGCCGAAGGCTTCTATTTGAGCGTCGGGGCCGAAAGGAACGGCACCGTGCCGCCCACGCCGCCGCACGTCACGTGGGAGCGCCCGGAACTGCTGTTCCGACTCCGGCCGTAGGCAGCCGGTCCCCGAACGTCCGGCGGCAGGCCGAGTGCGAAACGCGGACGGGCCGCCCGCAGGGCCGCAACGGTGCTCCGTAGCGGCCCTGCGCATGCCGTGCGGCCGGCGCTCAACTCGAGCGGGTCTGCTCGACCCAGGAGCCGTGCAGGCCCGCGTAGACCGACCCCGGCTGCGTCGCCAGTTCCCCGTGGGGGCCCTGCTGCACCAGGTTGCCCGCGTCGAAGACCAGCACCTCGTCCGAAGTCTCCGCAGTGGACAGCCGGTGCGCGATGATCACCGTCGTGCGCCCCCGCGTCACCGCGTCCAGCGCCGCCGACAACCGGAGCTCCGTCGCCGGATCCACCGCGCTGGTGGCCTCGTCCAGAACCAGCAGATCCGGATCGGCCACATAAGCGCGCACCAGCGACACCAATTGGCGCTCACCGACACTCAAGTTCGCGCCGCTCTCCCCCAACTCGGTGTCGAGGCCCGCCGCGAGCGTCTCCAACCAGTCGGTCAGGCCCAGCTCGGCGAAGGCCACATAAATCTCCGCGTCCGTCAACTCGGGCCGGGCGAAGCGGACGTTGTGCGCCAGCGTCCCGTTGAACAGGAAGCCCTCCTGCGGCACCATCGTCACCCGCCCGCGCAGCGACGCGAACGTCACGTCGGTGAGCGGCGCCCCGCCGATCAGCACCCGGCCCGAAGTCGGGTCCATCAGACGCGTGAGCAGCTTCGCGAACGTGGTCTTCCCCGAACCGGTCTCACCGACCACCGCCACCTTCGTATGGGCCTGGATCTCCACGTCGATGCCGTGCAGGACCTCCTCGCCGCCAGGGTAGGCGAACCGCACTCCTTCGAAGCGGACACCCAGGGGCCCTTCGGGAAGCGCGACGCCGTCCACCGGGTCGGCCACGTCGGGTTCGGTGTCGATGATGTCGAGCACCCGACGCCAGCCCGAAACCGCGTTCTGGGCCTCGTTGAGCGTCTCGGTGCCGATCACCACCGGCTGCGTGAACAAGATGACCAGGAACAGGAACGCGGTCAACTCCCCCACCGTCATCGACCCGTCCGCGACCAGGAACGCCCCCAGCACCACCACGACCACGTTGACGCCCAGGTACACCAACTCGCCCGCACCGAACGAGA
>DATABR010000036.1:0-7953 GCA_036259435.1 Glycomyces sp. | reverse complement strand
CTGTATCTGCGGGGGGCCGTCGGCGCCTTGGACGGTTCCGTCATCGAACGGCTCTCGACCACCGCCGCCCTCCCCGACACGGGCGAGGCGGGTACCGCCGACCTGCTCGACCGGGCCGCCGCCGTGGGGCGGGCGCTCGCCGAAGACCTGCTCGCGGCTGGCGCCGAGCAACTTTTGAAGTAACACCCAAAGCTCTAGACGACAGTTGATGGAGAGAACATGACCAGTGCCCGTAAGCCGGTGGGCCGCGTGCGTTTCGTCGGGACCGGCCCAGGCGATCCGGGACTGCTGACCAAGCGCGCCCTCGACGCGATCCGCGAGGCCGACCGGGTCTACTACGACCGGTCGCTGCCCCAGTCGCTCATCGAGGCCGCGAAGGAACTCACCGGCGACTCCTCCAAGATCAAGCTGATCGAGTCCTCCCCGAGCGACCAGGGCAAGCTCATGGCCGCTGCCACCCGCGAGGGCGAGAACATCGCCCGTCTCATCGTCGGCGACGCCTACCCGAACCGGCTCGCGAAGTCCGAGATCAAGGCCGCCTCGGCCGAGCAGGCCCGTTTCGAGGTCATCCCGGGCATGAGCCACGCGCAGGCCGTCGCCGTGTACGCGGGGATGCCGCCCGGTGAGGTCCGCACCGTCATCGACATCGACGACATCGCCTCGCTGGAGCCGCAGCTGTTGGCCGACGCCGTCAAGCGCGGCAGCCTCACCGTGACCGCCGACGTCTCCGACCTCTCGTCATTGCGCGACATCCTGCTCGCGGGCGGCGTTTCGGGTGAGACCGCGGTGGCCGTCACGGGCGATGCGACCGGCGAGACCGAGTACACCACCACCTCCAGTGTGGACACGTTCGTCGAGGCGGCCCTCGGCTATGCCGGGCAGGTCGTGCTCACCATCGGCCCCGGCGTCGACGACCGCCACGAGCTCGCCTGGTGGGAGGGCCGCCCGCTGTACGGCTGGAAGGTCCTCATCCCGCGCACCAAGGAGCAGGCCGGGATCATGTCCGAGCGCCTGCGCGCCTATGGTGCGATCCCGTGCGAGGTGCCGACGATCGCCGTCGAGCCGCCGCGCACGCCCGCCCAGATGGAGCGGGCCATCAAGGGCCTCGTCGACGGCCGCTACGCGTGGATCGTCTTCACCAGCCAGAACTCGGTGAAGGCCATCTGGGAGAAGTTCAAGGAGCACGGCCTGGACGCGCGCGCCTTCGGCGGCCTGCGCATCGCCTGCATCGGCGAGGCGACCGCGAACGCGGTGCGCGAGTTCGGCATCGAGCCCGAGCTGATCCCGACCGGGCAGCAGTCCTCGGAGGGCCTGCTCGAGGTCTTCCCGCCGCATGACCCGATCCTCGACATGGTCGGCCGGGTGCTCCTGCCGCGCGCCGACATCGCCACCGAGACGCTCGTGCAGGGCCTTTCGGAGCGCGGCTGGGAGGTCGACGACGTCACCGCCTACCGCACCGTGCGCGCCTCGCCGCCCGCCGCCGACATCCGCGACGCCATCAAGTCCGGCGGCTTCGACGCGGTGCTGTTCACCTCGTCCTCCACTGTGCGTAACCTGGTAGGTATAGCGGGCAAACCGCACCAGCGCACGGTCGTGGCCTGCATCGGCCCGGCGACGGCCGACACCGCGACCGAGTTCGGTCTGCGCGTGGACGCCAAGCCCGACAACGCCTCGGTGCCCGACCTCATCGAGGCGCTCGCCGAGTACGCCACGGAGCTCAAGCAGCGCCTGGCCGAGGGCCCGATCAAGACGCGCCGCGGCCAGAAGGTCCAAGGCCCCACGGCCCTGCGGTTCCGTTGAGAACCGCCGTTAGTCGCGAAACGCATTGAGGGACAACCGAATACCGTTGAACCTTACGTAAGGAGGCCGCAGTGCCGAACGCAGCGAAGCCCGAGTTCCCGCAGATCCGTCCGCGGCGGCTGCGACGCACTGCGGCCCTCCGCCGTCTCGTGGCCGAGACGCGCGTGCACCCGTCCGACCTGGTGCTGCCGCTCTTCGTCAAGGAGGGCCTGAACGAGCCGGTCGAGATCGCCTCGATGCCGGGGGTCTTCCAGCACTCCGTCGAGTCGGTGCGCAAGCTCGTCGTCGAGGCCGCGCGGGCCGGGATCGGCGGGCTCATGCCCTTCGCCGTCCCGGCGGTGCGCGACGCGACCGGTTCGGGCGCAACGGATCCGAACGGCATCCTGAACCGCACGACGCGGGCGATCCGCGAGGAGATCGGCGACGACCTCGTGGTGATCCCGGACCTGTGCCTGGACGAGTTCACCGACCACGGCCACTGCGGTGTGCTGCGCGCCGACGGCTCCGTGGACAACGACGCGACGCTGGTGCGCTACGCCGAGATGGGCCAGTCCCTGGCCGAAGCCGGAGCGGACCTGCTGGGCGCTTCGGGGATGATGGACGGCCAGATCGGTTACGTGCGTGCGGCTTTGGACGCGGCGGGGCACACCGACACTGGTCTGCTCGCGTACGCCGCGAAGTACGCCAGCGCGTTCTACGGCCCCTTCCGTGACGCGGTCGACTCCCAGCTCCAGGGCGACCGCCGCACGTATCAGCAGGACAGCGCGAACGCCACGGAAGCGCTCCTGGAGATCGACCTCGACATCGAGCAGGGCGCGGACATCGTGATGGTGAAGCCCGCCCTGCCGTACCTCGACATCGTGCGAGCGGCGGCCGAGCGCAGCCCGGTCCCGGTGGCGGCCTACCACATCAGCGGCGAATACGCCCAGATCTGCGCAGCGGCCGAACGAGGCTGGATCGACCGTGAAGCCGCGATCCTGGAGAGCTTGACGAGTATCAAGCGAGCGGGGGCGCGCATCATCGCCACTTACGCGGCCCTCGACGCGGCCGCGATGCTCCGCTGACCGGCAGTTTCGACCGCGGCCGTAGTGCTGCGATGCCCACGAAGCGATGAGCGCCGGAGCGGCACCGATGCGCCTGCGGCCCGGTGCCCGCTAGAACGCCGCGTTGATCATGACCGGTTCGGGGTGGAGGCGGATGCCGAAGGCCTTCTCCACTCCATCGGCCACTTCGGTTGCCAGCGCGAGGATGTCGGCCGCGCTCGCGCCGCCCCGGTTCGTCAGCGCCAACGTGTGTTTGGTCGACAGGCTCGCTTTTCCCTTGCGGTGGCCCTTTTCGAAACCCGCGGCCCCGATCAGCCAAGCGGCCGAGACCTTCACCTGCCCGTCGCCGACGGACCAGTGCGGCGGCTCGCCTCCGGCGCGTGCGGCCAGCTCGTGGAAGACGTGCGCGCCGATCACCGGGTTGGTGAAGAACGAGCCCGCGCTCCACGTGTCGTGGTCGGCTTCCTCCAGCACCATGCCCTTGCCGCGGCGCAGCTCCAGCACCGCCTGGCGCGCCTCGGCCAGCGGCACCCGCTCGCCCACGTCCACGCCGACGCGCTTCGCCAGCTCCGCGTAGGCGATCGGCTGCGACAGCGGGCGCTCCTCCAGCCGGAAGTCCACGCTCAGCACCAGGTACCGGTCCTTGTGCTTGAAGACGCTGCGGCGGTAGGCGAACGCGCATTCGGCCGGGGTCCAGTCGCGGATGTCGTCCTTTTCGCGGTCCCACACCTTCACCGCGGTGATGGTCTGCGCGACCTCCTGGCCGTACGCGCCCACGTTCTGAATCGGCGTCGCCCCGGCCGACCCTGGGATGCCGCTGAGGCATTCGACGCCCGAACACCCTTCGGTCACGGTCCAGGCGACGAACTCGTCCCACACCTGCCCCGCCTGCACCCGGACGATGCCCTCGCCGACGCGCTCGACGCCCCCGCCGCGCAGGAGCACCACCGTGCCCTCGAAGCCCGCGTCGCCGATCACGACGTTCGAGCCCCCGGCGAGCACCAAGGTCGGGCCCGCCGCTTCGCGGATCGCAGCGACGGCCTCGGACCAGTCGTGCGCCTCCACCAGTTCCCGGGCCGGACCTCCTATTCTCAGCGTCGTGTACTCGCTGAGCAGGACGCCGGAAGTCGGGCGGTTCTCATGCGGGGCGCTCGGACGCGGGCTGGCGTGTGTCACACCGAAAAGCCTAAGCTTTACGGAGGCTACGAGGAACGGCGGTCACCATGGCTAAGCTGCGCATCACCGACTACCTCACGGAACTGAAGACCGAGGCCGCCGGGCTGCGCTCGATCTGCGAGCCCGACGTGCTGGCCCGCGTCGCCCCCTCCCGGCCCGAAACCACCGTCTCAGGCCTCCTCCTCGAACTCGCCCGCCTCTACCGGTGGACCGTGGACGCGCTCTTCACGCCGCCGGTCGAGGACCGCGACCTGCCCGAGCCACCGCCGGTCACCGCCGAGGGCACCGCCGTGCTCGACGTCTTCGACCAGTCGCTCGCGGCCGTGCTCGACGCGATCGAGGCCCGCGGCCCCGAGTCGCGCGCGTGGACGTGGGCGCCGGTGCCGTGGCGGGCCGAGTTCTGGCACCGGCGCGTCGCCCTCGCCACCGGCTTGGCCCGCTGGGACGTCCAGATGGCCGTGGGCGCCACCGCGCCCGTGCCCGCCGCGCTCGCGGCCGAGGCGATCACCGAGGTGTTCGAAGCGTTCATCCCGGTCGGCGCCCGCCGCGGCGCCCACCCCGCGGCGTCGGGGCTCGTGCAGCTGTTCGCCCAGGACGCCGACGCGTCCTGGTTCGTGCGCCTGCGCGAGGGCCGGGTCGCGCTGCTCGACCAGCCCGACGCGCGCACCGAGCTGCAGGCGCGGGCGGCCGGTTCGGCATCCGATATCGCGCTGGCGCTGTGGGGGCGGCTGCCGTTCGGGATCTGCGACTTGGTGGGCGACGAGCGCCTGCTGCAGGCCGTACGGGTGGAATAACGTTTCGGTAAACCTTCAGCGGAAACCGGACAAACGTTCGGCACCCGCTTGGCAAAGGCATTCCCGCGACGCTAGGCTCACCACACGCTTCGCGGTGCTCGCATCGCGCAGCTCACATCGCAGCGCAGGCTCGCGCCGCCTGAGGCCTGGTCCCGCACTGTGATGCCACAACCGCCTTTTACCACGGATCGTCTGGCACGTACCTGCCAGTGAAAGGGACCATCATGGCCACAGTGACGTATTCGGGTGCCACGCGCATCTACCCGGGCACCGAGAAGCCCGCCGTCGACAAGCTCAACATCGAGATCAACGACGGCGAATTCCTCGTCCTCGTCGGCCCCTCCGGTTGCGGGAAGTCCACCTCGCTCCGGATGCTCGCCGGCCTCGAAGAGGTCGACGAAGGCTCGATCTTCATTAACGACACCGACGTGTCGAACCTCCCCCCGAAGTCCCGCGACATCGCGATGGTCTTCCAGAACTACGCGCTCTACCCGCACATGTCCGTCTTCGACAACATGGCGTTCGCCCTCAAGCTGCGCCGCATGCCGAAGTCCGACATCAAGCAGCGTGTGGACGAGGCCGCGAAGCTCCTCGACCTCCAGGACTACCTGCACCGCAAGCCGAAGGCCCTCTCCGGTGGTCAGCGCCAGCGCGTCGCCATGGGCCGCGCCATCGTGCGCGAGCCGCAGGTGTTCCTCATGGACGAGCCGCTGTCGAACCTCGACGCCAAGCTCCGCGTCCAGACCCGTTCGCAGATCGCCTCGCTCCAGAAGCGCCTCGGCATCACCACGGTCTACGTCACCCACGACCAGATCGAGGCCATGACCATGGGTCACCGGATCGCGGTCATGAAGGACGGCCTGCTGCAGCAGTGCGACACCCCGCGCACCCTCTACGAAAAGCCGGGCAACACCTTCGTGGCGGGCTTCATCGGCTCCCCGGCCATGAACCTGAAGACCGTCTCCCTGACCGAGGCCGGCGCCCTGTTCGGCAACACCACGCTCCCGCTCCCGCGCGAGATCCGCGACGCGGCCACCCAGGACGGCGGCGACCAGCAGGTCACCGTCGGCATCCGCCCCGAGCACTGCAAGCTCGGCACGGAGGACTCGGGCGGCATCCCGGTCGAGGTCGACCTCGTCGAGGAGCTGGGCTCGGAGGCCTACGTCTACGGTCACGCCGCTTACAACGGCGAGTCCGAGCGCTTCGTCGTCCGCACCGAGTCGGCCCACGTCCCGCGTCTGGCCGAGACCGTGTACGTCGTGCCGGAGCCGGGCCACGAGCACGTCTTCCACGCCGCTTCGGGCGAGCGCTTGAACTAGTCCTCGCCGAGCCGGACCCCGGCTCGCGAACTGAGCAATAAAGGAAAGGGCCGCACCGAAGTGCGGCCCTTTCCTCGTGTCCGAACCGAGGCGCGGCGCCGGTGACGCAGGCGCTACGGTAGTCAGTATGGCCCCCCTCACTCCCCGTAGGCCGCGAGCGGCCGGTGCCGACGCCTTCACCGTCGGCACCCGGTTCCACCGCGCCCTCGAGGACGGGCGGATCGAATGCACGGTCTGCCCGCGGGCCTGCCGCCTGCGCGAAGGCCAACGGGGCCTGTGCTTCGTGCGGGCCCGCGAAGGCGACCAGGTCGTCCTGACCTCCTACGGCCGCTCCTCGGGATTCTGCATCGATCCGATCGAGAAGAAGCCGCTCAACCATTTCCTGCCCGGCACGCCGGTGCTGTCCTTCGGCACCGCCGGATGCAACCTGGCCTGCCGGTTCTGCCAGAACTGGGACATCTCCAAATCCCGCGAGATCGACACGCTCGCCTCCGAAGCCGAGCCCGAGACGCTCGCCACCACCGCGAAGCGCCTGGGTTGCAGGTCGATCGCGTTCACCTACAATGACCCTACGGTGTTCCTCGAATACGCTGCCGATTGCGCGGACGCGGCCCGCGACGCCGGCCTCAAAGCCGTCGCCGTTTCGGCGGGGTACATCAGACCCGAAGCGCGACAAGAGCTCTACGCCCACATGGACGCAGCGAACATCGATCTCAAGGCGTTCACCGAAGCGTTCTACCGCAAGATCGCCTTCGCGTCACTGAGGACAGTCCTCGATACACTCGAATACCTGGTGCACGAGACCGACGTGTGGACCGAGATCACCACACTGCTCATCCCCGGACACAACGACTCGGACGCCGAGATCGCGGCCGAGAGCGAATGGATCGCCGAGCATCTGGGCCCGGACGTGCCGCTGCACTTCACGGCGTTCCACCCGGACTTCAAGATGCGCGACGTGCCGCCGACCCCGGTCGCGACACTCCAGCGGGCGCGGGCCATCGCGCTCGAGGCGGGACTGCGATACGTCTACACCGGCAACGCGCACGACCCGGACGGCCAGACCACCACGTGCACGAACTGTGGCGCAGCTCTCATCGTGCGCGATTGGTACCGAATTGACCGATATGCATTGTCGGATAGCGGACACTGCGACGGTTGCGGTGCGCTCGTTCCCGGGGTTTTCGACGGACCGGCGGGAGACTGGGGTCCCAGACGGCAACCGATCCGCGTTCCCGAACCGTCACACAACCGAGCAACACCACCGGCACCCGAGACGGCTCACCGACCAGAACCGTCCCGCACACCATAGGAACCACCACCGGAAGACCAGCGATGCCTTCGACCAAATCAGACATTGTGCGGCCCCCGGCCGTCACCGGACGCTTCTACCCGGCCGACCCCGGGCTGCTCCGCGCCGACATCGAGCGGCTCATCGCCGCCGTCGGCCCGGTGAGCGAACCGCTCGCCGCCGCCTACATCGCGCCACACGCCGGCTACCGCTACTCCGGCCCCGTGGCCGCCGAGGTCTACGCCCGCCTCGCCGCCCACCGCGGCCGCGTCAAACGCGTCGTCCTCGTCGGCCCCTCCCACCACCACCCGCTCCGCGGGCACGCCGCCGCGCCCTACGCGCGCTGGCGGACCCCGCTCGGCGAAGTGCGAGCCGCACCCACCAACGTGGTCGGATACTCGAGGCTGCCCCACGAGGCCGAACACTCGCTGGAAGTCCAACTGCCGTTCCTGCAAGTGGCCCTCGGCGACGACATCGAGGTGACACCGGTCGCGTGCGGCAGTTGGACTTCCAGCGAGTGTTAGGCCTCG
>DATABR010000035.1:0-8422 GCA_036259435.1 Glycomyces sp. | reverse complement strand
CGGCCGAGGAGGTGGGCGGCGACCTCGGTGTCGGTGTCGGAGAGGAACTCGATGCCCGCGGCTTCGAGCTCGGCGCGCAGCTGCCCGAAGTTCTCGATGATGCCGTTGTGGATCAGGGCGATGCGCCCGTCGGCGGAGAGGTGGGGATGGGCGTTGCGATCGGAGGGGACGCCGTGGGTGGCCCAGCGGGTGTGTCCGATGCCGCAGGTGGACTCGGGCAGGGGGTGGTCGGCAAGGGCCGCTTCGAGATTGGCGAGTTTGCCCGTCCGCTTGTCGACTTCGAGGTCGCCCGCGGCGACGAGCGCGACGCCGGCCGAGTCGTAGCCGCGGTATTCGAGACGGCGAAGGCCGTCGAGCACGACGTCGACGGCGCTGCGGCGGCCGACGTATCCAACGATTCCACACATGCGAAGAACCCTACAGCAGTTTCGCGCATCACTCATGCTCGGACGACGCATAAACAATCACACCGATTGATCATTCAGGGCGTTGGTCGTCCGTTCACCGCGCTGACTGCGCGTGTTTCACCACGACACCCCATGCCGGGGCACCGGCGCAGACTCACCGCCGCCCTTCACGACACAATCGCGATGGCGCGGGTCCCGTCCCGGTCGGCATAGCTGATGGCCGTGCCGGTGCCGACGGCGCTGAGCTGCGCGTCGTGGCACCAGTTCGCGGGGATCTTCGAGCCGTCGGCCCGCTCGGCCGCGAAGTCGACCCCCCTGACCACGCCGTCGACGACCTCGTAGAGGCGACAGTCCGGACGGGTCGAGTCGGGCGAGAGGTCGGCGGCGAGCACGGCCCGATTGTCGGGGAGGACGACGCCCCATCCGCGCGTGACCTCAGGGTCGAGCGGCGTGAAGCCCAAACGCACCGAGGTGCGGTAGAGGTGCTCGCCGGAGTCGGCGTCGTAGGCCATGACCCCGAGCCAGGAGCCTTCGCGGTCCTTCGCGGTGTAGCACTCGATGATCTGGACGGTGCGGCGTTCGGCGTCGCGCGCCTGCGGTCTCCCGTCGCCGCTCGCGGCCCTGCCGGCGGCGCGGACGGCGACGGGCTGGGACAGGTGCAGGGTGCCGCCGCAGGCGGAAGAGGTGGAGGAGCCGAAGGACTGGCCGGCCACGCGCCAGTGCTCGGCGCCGTCGGCGACGGCGTAGGCGATGAGCTCGTGCTCGAAGTGGCGGGCGGAGAAGGGCCCGTCGCTGACGCGGTGCTGGATGCGACTGTCGAGGACGGTGGTGTCCTCGGTGACGAGGAACGACTCGGGCACGACCTCGGCGCGCTGGTCGATCTCATGTTCCCAGACGGGTTCGCCGTCGTCGAGGTCGAAGGCGAGCACGTGGTCGCGGGCGACGGGCCGGTCGGGGGCGGGTACGCAGTCGGCGAGCATGAGGACGCGGGAGTCGGCGACCTGGGCGGCGGTGCCCTCGCATCCGGGGGGCATCTCGGCGTTCCACAGGAGATCGCCGTCGAAGTCGTAGACGCTGAAGATCTCGCTCTTGTCCTTGGCGTAGAGGAGGCGGTCCTCGGCGAAACCGAGGAGGGCGCCGGGGGAGCCGTCGAAGCCGACGGTGGCGACCTCGCCGCCGTCGCGGGCGCTCAGGACGCGGGTCTGGTAGTCGCCGTTGTTGTCGGCGCGGGGGCCGGAGAGGGCGACGAGGTCTTGAGCCTGGGAGAGGACGGGGTCTTGAGAGGCGAGCCAGTTCCAGCGGCGGTGGTACCAGATGACGGCGCCGGTGAGGGGGTCGAGCATGGTGACGGCCTGCGGGGTCGGCTCGGCAGGGTGGTCGGTGCGCAGGAGCCCGTAGGTGGTGTCGGTGAAGCGTTCGACACCGGCGAGGTCGGCGAGGGCGTCCGTGCTGGTCTCGGTGGCGGCGGCGTCGCTGACGCGCACGTCCTGGTTGGCCAGTTCGGCCCAGTAGGACATGGCGGGGGCCAGGATGGCGGCGAGGATGACGACGAGGGCGGCGGCGAACACGCGGACTTTGCGGCGCAGCCGCCTGGGGGCGGGGGCGCGCCCGCCCGCGTAGCCTTCGACGACGAATTCGGAGAGGGCGAGCAGGCCGCCGCCGACGACGCCGAAACCGTAGGCGAGGGCGGCGACGCCGGCACGGTGGGTGATGAACTGGCCGGGGCCGGCTTCGGGCATGGAGGAGTAGACGACCCATCCGGCGGCGGCGGCCAGGACGGCCGCGAGGAGCGCGGCGATGATGGTGCGCAGGCCCGAGTGCGTGGCCGCGATGGCGATGACGATGGCGACGGCGAGGCCCGAGGCGACAGTGCCGATGATCATGTAGAAGCCCGAAGACCCGGAACTGGACCCGGTGCCGAAGGAGGCCCAGACCAGGAGCACGGCCCAGCAGGCGAGGGCGGTGATGCCGGCGGTGCGGAGGAAGACTCGGGCGAGCGGCCGCCCGGCGAAGGTCGAGCTCGCGAGCGGCGTCCTCGAAGACGCGGCAGAGCGGTGGCGGCCGGTGCCGGAGGCATTGTGGGACATGCCCTCTTTCTACCGGTCACCGGTGCCGAGAGCATGCCGTTCGGACAGATCGCGAAGTGGTTTCTCCCTTGAGGCCGGTGGACCGGCAGAGAGGGAGGCCTTCAGGATCTGTCGGTGAGGCGGCCTCGAGCGCGGCGTAAAGCGGGCCTGAAAAGGCTGGTCGGCCAACGAATTCGCGGGCCCCCGGTCTCAACACCGTGACACGGGGGTACGACAATCCGGCCTTCCGAAGCGGGCGCCGGGAATGCGGGCGCCCATTTCGGAGTGAAGCTCAGATTCTTCCGAGGGGCGCCGAGGCGACCGGCGTGTACCGCGGTTGGGTGCCGACCGGGCCTTTGCCGAAGTCGGACCGGTAGAGCACGAGCTCGTCGGCGGTCCAGCTGGGACCGTAGTAGCGGCGCAGGGTCAGCAGGTCTTGGGCGGCCTGCTGGTTGGTGACGCGGTCGCCGGGGCGGGCGAGGGTCACGTGGGGGCGGTACTGCTTCTGATCGACCGGGAGTCCGTCGGCGATGAGTCCGGCGCGGATGCGATGGACGAGCCCGACCAGGGCCGCCACGTCGCCGTCGAGCCCGGCGTAGACCACCGAGTAGCGTCCGCGGCCGAACCGGCCGCCGCCGGAGACGCACAGCCGCATCGGCTCGGTCTCGCTCGCCGCGGCGGCGATGACCTCGGCGGTCTCGGCGCAGCGGTCGACGGGGACGTCGCCGAGGAAGGCGAGGGTCAGGTGCCAGTTCTCGGAGCGGACGAGCCGCGTGGAGGCGGGGCGGCGACCTGCCGCGCCCGGGCGGCTGGGGATGCCGCGGCGTGCGATGTTGAGGTCGGAGACGACTTCGGCGAGGTCGGCGACGGCGTTGTCCGGAAGCGGCAGCGCGACGAAAAGTCGCTCGGTACGCACCTGGGTCGCGGTCTGCGGGACCGCGGTGGCGGAGGCACTCACTGGATTCCCTCCAGGGGCTCTACTCGGGGGTCAGTGACACGCGCTGCGAGGAGTGGTGTGTCGACGCGCCGCGGTCGGGGCTGTCACGATGTGACCTATCCTCGCAGCAACCCCTGCTGTTAATTCAGTGAAATCCCATTGTATGGGACGGCAATTTCGCGGAAGTAACACTCGGGTTCCCTGCTGAGGCGATGGAGACCCAGGAGGTTCCCGGCACTCCAGGAGCACTCGGACAACTCGAGTGAGCCCCGCACCGCGCCTCGTTCAGCCAGTGGAATTCAGCTGACAAGAGTGAACAGAACGCGGGTTAGGGCATCGCCTTGCCCGGGAGCGCCACCGCGCGGCGCTTCACCTGGGCCCGCTTGGCGAGGGCCACGACACCCGCGGTCGCGATCGCGACGAGACCGCCGAGCCACAGGCCCGCCCGCGCGCCGAAGACTTCCATGAACCAGCCGACCACTGGCGCGAAGATCGCCGTCGAGCCGAGGAACACGAGCATGTACAGGCTCAGCACCCGGCCGCGGAAGTCCGGGCGGACGCCCAACTGGATGCGCTGGTTGGCCGCCTGCGAGTAGTAGATCATCGCGAAGCCGGTGGGCACAAGGAGCGCCATCCCCGACCACAGGCTCGGGACGAATCCGACGAGCAGCGTGCCGACGCCGAGCAGCGCCGAGGCGGTGAGCATCGTGGTCAGGCTGGGCCGCCCGGAGCGGCGCCCGGACGCGAGCGCCCCGGCGAGCGCGCCCACCGCGAGCGCGGTGAGCAGCAGGCCGTAGCTGTCGGCGCCGGTGTCGAATTCGGTGCGGGCGAGCATCGAGAGCGTCAGCGCGAAATTGAACGTGAAGCCCGAGACCAGCAGCGCGACGATGAGCACGGCGATGAGGTCGGGGCGGGCGGCGGTGTAGCGCAGGGCCTCGCGGATGCCGCCGCCGTCGGTGGCGCGCCGCGCCGGGTTGGAGAGGCTGCGGCGCAGCAGGATCGCGCAGGACAGCGCCGGGCCGAGGAACACTACCGCGCACAGGGCGATGACCGTACCGGTCGAGGTGACGGCGATGAGTACGCCGGCGAGGGCGGGACCGGCGATCCGGCTGGTGTTGAAGATCGCGCTGCCGAGGCTCACGGCGTTGGGGAGCGCTTCGCGGTCGACGAGTTCGGAGTAGAAGGCCTGGCGGGCCGGGCCCTCGATGACCGAGACCGAGCCGAAGGCGAACATGCCGAGGAAGACCATCCACAGCTCGATGTGCCCGGTGAGCACGACCGCGGCGAGCCCGGCGGTCACGGTGGCCGAGCCGAGGGAGCACAGCAACAGGATGCGCCGCTTGTCGAAGCCGTCGGCGATCTTGCCGCCCTGGAGGCCGAAGAAGAGATAGGGGCCGAACTGGAGGGCGAGGGTCCAGCCGAGGGCGGTGCCGGAGTTCCCGGAGAGTTCGAGGACGAGCCAGCTGACGGCGGTCGTCTGGAGCCAGAACGCGAGGGTGCCCAGGAGCTGTCCGGCCGCGTACACGCGGAATCCGGGGTAGGCGAGGGCACGGAACGTGCGATGCAGCTGACTGATGATGACCGGGGACATTGCATCCAATGATATTTACTTACCGGTCGGCAAGCCAGTAACTATGACCGAGTTCTCGCAATCCGACGATCCCTCGCGTCCCGTCCCGATCCTCCGCCCTTCACCGCCGAGGCCCGAAACTGTCGGACCCCTCTGTCAGGGTTATCGAACCGGGGGCCCGCGAATTCGTTGGCCGACCAGCCTTTTCAGGCCCGCATTGCGCTGCCCGAAATCCGGCGGCGCACCGCGCGCGTTGAAGGCGCGCAACGACAGAGCGGGGCGAACCCGAAGGCCCGCCCCGCCGCGAAGGCATTACTCGCGCCACTAATCCTTCCCGGCGCCGCCGAACAACACATCGTCCCAGCCGGGAAGCTGGTTGCGCGGCTTCGACCCGGCCGCGGCGAGCGGCGGCGTGTTCATGTCGTCTTCAGCCGCCGAGCGCTTGCCCGGGCGCAGCACCGCGAGCGAGGGCACTTCCGGCGTCTCGCGCTGCTCCGGCGCGGACGTGCCGGGCAGACCCAGCTGCGCGGCCCGCTTCCCGCGGCTCTGCATGTCGTCGAGCGGACGCTCCAAGACCTCGCGCAGGCGGTCGCGCCGCAGCGGATCGGGCCGGGAGGAGTCGTCCTCGCGCAGTCCGTGCATCGGGTCGCGCGAGGGCCGCACCGGATCGCCCGACCGCACGCCCAGTTCGGAGACCGTCTCCTTGAGACCGGGGACCTGCTGCGGCAGCGGCGTCGAGAGGAACTGCGCCATCTCGTCGTCCGGCGTCACCGTCTGGCGGGCCCGGTCGAGCTTCCAGCGCGCGCGGGCGGTCGTCTTGCCCGAGGACCACGAGGCCTGCACGAGCCACGAGCCGTCCTCGGTGCGCCAGGCGTCCCACGAGACCGCTTCGGGGTCGACCCCGTGCGTCCCGAGCTTCACGTCGACCACATTGGACATGCGCTCGCCGCGCTCCGAGGTCGCCAGCCGCGAGCGGCGGGCGGCCTGGGCGAGCATCGCGCGCTCCTGGAGGACCGGTCCGGCGTAGCGCAGGACGCGATCGACCGCGACCTGCGCGGAAGCGGCGATGTCCTCGGCGCTCTCGCCGGAGCGGATGCGGGTCTGGATGTCGCGGGGGGAGAGGTTGACGGCGGCGGGGCGCTGTGACACGGGACGCCGGGACTCGGACTTGCCCGGGGCACTCTCCCCTTTGGCCCTGAGGGCCTGGCCGCCATCGGGGACGTCGACGACGGCGGCGACGCGCTCGTCGATCGGCAGCGCCAGCAGCCTCCCGAGTTCGTCGGCGAGCACCAGCGCATGACCGTCCTCTGAGAGGGCTACGAACCGTACCGGCCTCATGCCTTCCACCCCTCGCGTGTCTACGTCAGCGCCGCATTGCCAGCTCATCCGAGCGTACGCCCAACCCTACCGGCGGACCACAACCGGCGGGGTGCCGATAACGGAACACCTTCGCGCGAACGCTTCTCGCCGTTTCCTGCCCCCGCGCGCAGCGACGCGACTCGATTTCGTGTCTGCGTGACCGATTGTCGCGGGGACTGTCGCAGCGTACATTGGCAGCGTGTCCACCGACGGAACTTCCCAACCACCGGCCTCGTCCGGCTCGTCGGCGACCCCGCGCGAGGCGTACCAGCGAGTCAAGCGCTCCCCGGAACTGCCGGCCCCTGAGGCGGTGCGGATGCGGATGACGCCGATCGCCGCGGGCGGGACTCTCCTGTGGACGATCGCGCTGATCCTGACGCAGATTTTCCGCGAGGAACTCGCGGCTTCGGGCCGCGAATGGTGGGGCGCGTGCGCCTTGGTGGGCGTGATCGTCGGGCTCCTCGGCACCGCCGCGATGGCGGTGGCCGACAAGCGCCACTTCGGTCGAGCAGAACGAGGCCAAAGCTAAGGCGCTGTGGGCAGCGCAAAGCGGGACATTTTCGGCTGGTCGGCCGTTGGAACGGCGGGCCCCCGGTCAAAACCCTGACGCGGGGGTATGACAAAACCCGGCCCTTAAGGTGGAGCGCGACGTTTTCGGGGTGCGGATCACATCCGATGGCGGCCGTGAGCGGCTAGAGGATCTCGGAGCCCTCGTCGTCGTAGATGATCTCGGACTTGTCCACGCCTTGCGGAGTCGTGTCGACGAACTCGCTGATCTGGGAGTGGGCGCCGCAGCCGTGGTCGGCGGAGACGACGCGGGCGTCCTCGGAGGAGTACAGGTTCGCGCAGGCGCCGAATGCCAGGCGCATCGAACCGGCCAGCGGCAGGAAGAATCCGCAGGTGCCGCAGCGTGCGGGCGGGGGCGCGGCCTCGGCGATCGGCGCGTGCGGGCCCCGGTCCCCGTCGTACCAGCGCTGCGCGGTCTCGGTGCGTCCTTCGCGGTTCATCACGCGCTCGCGCCCGAGGCCCAGCTCAGAAGCGATGTCCTCGACAGCTTCGTCGTCCGAGAGCATGTAGGCGGGCATGAGGCGATCGTCGTCTTCGTCGGTCGGGAGGACTTCGCCGGTGCCGACCTCGCCGCCCTGGAGCCGTTCGGACCACGGCACCCAGGCGGGGGAACGCAGTGCGTTCGGGCCGGGCAGCAGCGCGGATTCGGAGACCGTGGCGACGCGGGCGCGCGGGGCGCGGGTGAGCACGACGGCCCACCGCCAGCCGCGGTAGCCCGGCAGGGTGCACTCGAAGTAGTGGGTGACGACCCGTTCGGTCTCGGCTTCGACGCCCAGGTGCTCGCCGATCCCGTCGCCGGCCTCTTCGGCGGCCTCGCGGGCGAGGTCGTCGGCGTCGGCGAGGACCCGGTCCAGGCGCGGTTTGCGGGTCCGGATCTTGGCGGTGGCAATAGAGCTGTCAGGCACGTCTTCAAGCATAGGTCAGCTCCCACGCGGACCCGGCGGACGGTGCGCCGGGTGGGAAGCGGGTTACGCCACATCTTCCCGCCGAAGGGCCCCGAATTGTCGTACCCCCGCGTCAGGGTTGTGACCGGGGGTCCGCACTTCTAATGGCCGACCAGCCGAAAATATCCCGCTTTGCGCCGCCCGCAGGGGTGTCGTCCACCCCACGGCCCGCTGCGAGGCAAGGACCACGGTCGCGGCAGCGGCCGGCGGGGCCTGGCGCCCGGTAGGTTTGACCCATGCGAATACTCGTCGTGTGCGCGGTCGTCGAGGAGGCCCAGGCCGTCGAGGTCGGGCGCTCGCTCCGCCATGAGCTGGACGTCCTCGTCTGCGGCGTCGGACCGGCCGCCGCCGCGGCCGCCACCGCCCGGACCATCGCCGAGAACAGCCAGATGGGCCGCGCCTACGACGTGGTCGTCAACGCCGGTATCTGCGGGGCGTTCCGAGGCCGGGCCCGGATCGGAGACCTGCTCATCGGGACCGACTCGGTGGCAGCCGATCCGGTTGGTCCCGAAGCCGATCTCGTCGATCGGCTGGAACCGCGAGGGGAGGGCGACACCGAGTTCGGCGGCCAC
>DATABR010000034.1:0-2793 GCA_036259435.1 Glycomyces sp. | reverse complement strand
CGACCTTCTCCCTCGCTTGCACCGGAGCCCGAGCCATAGCCGGAGCCGGAGGATGAGTCCTCGCTGCCTTGGCGGCGGCGTCCTTCACCGGGTTCGCAGTCGACTTACGGCTACGACTTCGGGAAGCCTCGCGAAGATGCTTGGGGGCGCTTTCGCGAGGGTTCGCAGTAGTTCCACGATGCTCACTTCGTTGAGCCGAAGTCCTTCAGGGGGTTCGTTCTTCGGTCGCTGTGGGCGCTCCTCGCGTTCTTCGGCGGTAAGGCGGCGGGGCCGAATTTGGGCGCCCCGGTCCACCGCACGCCCCCGCGCTCTGCTCCGTGGCAGGTTCCGTCCGGTGCGTTCGGTTCGCCCATGATCGGGCGGCCCTCGCAGGGTGGTTACTCGACCAGCCCGGCGAGTTCTTACATGATCGGGTGGGAGCGGCATTTCGATGCTCGCTGCTCCTTGTGAGGAGTCCGAGGTGCTCGGGTCGGTGATCTATCTGGATACCGGACAACCGGGCTTGCGCGTCGCCGCTCCGCTTCAGGTCAAATGGGCCGCTTCGCATTCCGACACGATTTTGGCCGAGGCCGTTCGAGTTTGGGGGGCCATCACTCGTAGTTGTGACGGGTGATCGCTGGTGGGTGAGCGCGGCCCCGCCGCTCGCCCACCGGACTCTTTCGAACATGCGGAGCGTCCTCGAAAGCTCATCACTGAGGTTCGGTGGCGAGTCGCAGCTGCTCGGGCCCCAGTGTCACCAGTGCCGTCGTCTCGGTTCTGTCGTCGATGAACTCGACCTCGAACGCGGTCGGCTCATCGTGCACGGCTATGACGGTGCCGACCGAACCGGCGAGGAGCCCGTACTCCTCCAAGCCCTCGGTCAACTCGACCGCATCGTTATACGTCAGTACCGTTTCCTCCTCTTCCTCTTTGGCAAGGTGAGTGATTGCAAGGAGCCCCGGCTGCTTTCCCGTCCGCCCGCCGCACCATGCCAGAGTGTTCGGCCGGGCCAGAAGGATGCCGAGAACGACATAGAGCACCGGAAGCCCAAGTCCGCCAGTCGACTCTGCGACAGCAGGTTGTGCGCTCACGATGACCGTGCCGATGATCACGAGCCCGCACCACACCATCGCGGTGGTCCACGCCCATCGCATGCGCTTGCCCACTCCGATCGCGAGCACCGTATTGAAGATGCAGGCCAGGACAAGCGGGGCGCCCACAGGCGCATACACCTCGACCAGGAGTACGCCGATGGCGCCGTGCCAGAGGGCGGTGATGGCGAGAACGACGATCGCGCCGATCGCCGATCCCGGTGCTCGGGTAAGTCGCGGTTCGGTGTCGTGGCTCATGGGATGACTCCTCGGGGTAAAGGCAACCGATCGAGGCCGGCTGTCCACAGACGCTCGGGCCGCACCGAAAAGCGACGAGCTGCCAGCGCTATTGCGGTTATAGCCGGCCCGCGGCGGGAGGGGTCCCGAAAGCCGTCGCCCGTGGGCGTCAAGCGGCGCAGCGCTACTCAGGCGGCCGTGTCTGGAGGAGTTTGCTCGTGGCGACTTTCAGGCTCCCGGAACCTGGCGTTCGGCGTTGTCCCGTTCGCGTCTGATGCGCCGAGTCGCTAGTCCTGCTTCGGGCAGGTGATGCCGAAGATCTGGTCCGTGGTCGGGTCGCCTTGGGACGGTTGGCATTCGGGGACGCCGGTGCGTTCGACGCAGGGGCTCGCGAGGTGGAGGGCCGCGGCTTCGCCGCCGGTGTAGCCGAGGGTCACGGTGTGTGCGCCGTCCTCGGTGGGGTAGGCGCGTTCGGCGGTGATGCGGTGCGCGCCGTCGAAGGTCGCGCCGTCGTAGGTGATCCGGTAGTCGCCTTCGTTCCAGCGGGTCGCGATCTGATCCTCGTAGGTGCCGGGGTCGGCGGTGCGCAGCTCGTAGGTGAGCTGGTAGCGGTAGGTCGGCAGGCCTGCGGGCGTGCGGTAGCCGCAGGGAGCGACTTCGAGGGTGCGGGCGGCGAAGCCCGAGAAGGCGGGGAATGCGTCGGTGGTGTCGGTGACGGCCTGTTCGAGGCGCGCCCACGTGCCGTCCTCGGTGTACTCGGCTTGCGCTGCTTCGGGTTTGGCGGCGGCCTGGGCCCATTGGCGCATTTCGGTTCCCGTGCCGAGGGCGAGGGCCAGCGCGAGGCACCACACGGCGGTCTCTATGCCGACGAGGCGGGGCCGGGCGCGGGCCGGGTCCGCGCCGAGCCAGGTGCGGACGCGGTCGGATGAGGCGATCGATGCGGCCGCGAAGAGGAGGGGCCCCATGGTGGCGATATAGCGGACGCCCACGGCGGTCGAGCCGGCGCTCATGGACTCGCCGGGCATGGCCGCGGGTGTCAGGAGCAGCGTGGCCTGCACGAGGGCGAGCGCTCCCGCGGCGGCGAGGTAGAGCTGGGCCCTGCGACCGCCGCGGCCGAGCCAGATCGCCGCGAGCAGGTTCACCGGGACGGCCGGGGCGAGGATCAAAAGGTAGGAGAGGCCGCGTTCGGCGAGCCCGTTGTCGATGCCGGGCCACGCGTAGGCCTGCACGCCATGCCAGGTCCACAGCCAGATGGCGACCAGCGCGGTCGTGGCCACGACGAGCAGCCCCTGGAGGGCGCGCGCGCCGACCGGTGCCGTCCGGGGGCGGGGCGCGGCTTCGAAGGGTGCCGCTTCATTCGGTGCGTTCTCGACTGCGGGGTGCGTCAGCAGTGGTTTCATCCGGGCCTTTGGGTGTGGTGGCGCGAGAAGGTTTCGCGTGCGTTCTCACCTTAAGACGCCGCTGGGCCGCCCACCGGTTGCGGTGG
>DATABR010000033.1:0-1811 GCA_036259435.1 Glycomyces sp. | reverse complement strand
GAGAGGTCTTCGTCCAGGTAGTCCTGGACGGCGACGTACACGTCCTCGGGGTCGAGGCGGAGGGCGAGCAACCGCTCGTCCAGTCCGGCCCCGCCGGGTGCTTCGGCGAATCGGCTCATGCGATGGGCTCCCAGATGGTTTCGAGCTCCCCGTCGGAACTGATGGAGAGGCTGAGGTGCCCGAGCCAGTCGTCGTCGGCGTCGGGATGGTCCTCGCGCCAGTGGCTGCCTCGGGTCTCGCGCCGCCGGTGGGCGGCGGCGGTGACGGCGGTGGCGACGGTCAGCAGGTTCGTAGCCTCCCATGTGGCCGGTCGCGGACGTCCGGACACATTGTCCCCCAAGGCTGCCAGCGACGCTGCGGTGGCCTCAAGTGACGCTTCGGAGCGCAGGACGCCGGCGCCGGCGGTCATGGCCTCCTGGAGCGGGGCGCGGGAGGTGGTGGAGCAGACGTCGCCTTCGCCCTCGGGGATCTCCGGGACGCCGGGGCTGGGCTTGTGCTCGGCGAGGTCGTCGGCGATGCGCTGGGCGAAGACGAGCGCTTCGAGCAGGGAGTTGGAGGCGAGGCGGTTGGCGCCGTGCAGGCCGGTGCAGGCGGCCTCACCGGCGGCGTAGAGGCCGGGCACGCTGGTGCGGCCGAACAGGTCGGTGCGCACGCCGCCCGAGGAGTAGTGGGCGGCCGGCGCGACCGGGATCATGTCGGTGACCGGGTCGACGCCCATGGCGCGGCATGAGGCGGTGACGGTGGGGAAGCGCGCCTCGAGCATCTCGCGGCCGAGGTGGCGCGCGTCGAGCCACACGTGCGGATGGCCTTCGGCCCGCATGCGGGCGGTGGCGGCCTTGGCGACGACATCGCGGGGAGCGAGTTCGGCGAGTTCATGGAAGCCGACCATGAACCGGTCGCCTGAGAAATCGCGGAGGTGTGCTCCCTCACCTCTGATCGCTTCGGTGATGAGCGGCTGCTGGTGCCCGCGAAGCGGGCTCTGGTTCGGGTGGTTCGCTGACGGGAGGACTTGTCGGTCCCCGAAGGTAGCTTCGATGGCAGGACCGGGTTCGGTGCTTCGGGAGCCGCCCCCGAGGCCCGGCCCGTCCTGAACACCGCCCCGTCCTTGGGTCACTGCGGGAGTGCCTCCCAGGAACAAAGCGGTGGGATGGAACTGGACGAACTCGAGATCGGTCACGGCCGCCCCGGCCCTCAGGGCCAAGGCGACGCCGTCGCCGATGGACACCGAGGGGTTGGTGGTCGACTGGAAGATCTGGCCGAGTCCGCCTGTGGCGAGCACGACCGCGCGGGCCTCGACGCCGCCGACGCCGTATTCGACGCCTTCGCCGAGCACGTGGAGGCTCACCCCGGCCGCATGGCCGCGGGCGTCGGTGAGCAGGTCGAGGACCATGGCGTGCTCGATGATGCGGATCCAGGGGTCCCGCAGGACCGCGGTGTGGAGGGCGCGCTGGATCTCGGCGCCGGTCGCGTCGCCGCCCGCGTGCACGATGCGTCGTGCCCGATGGCCGCCTTCGCGGGTGAGCTGGAGCGAGCCGTCGGGGTCGCGGTCGAACTCGGTGCCCAGGTGGATGAGGTCGCTGACGCGCGCGGGGCCCTCGGTGACGGTGACGTCCACGGCGGCCGGGTCGCACAGGCCGACGCCGGCGATCTGCGTGTCGCGCGCGTGGGCCTCGGGGGAGTCGAGCGGGTCGAGGACGGCGGCGACGCCGCCCTGGGCCCACCGGGTGGAGCCGTCGTCGATGTGGACCTTGGTGACCACCGTGACGTGGAATCCGGCTTGGCGGAGGTTCAGGGCGCAGGTCAGGCCCGCG
>DATABR010000032.1:0-8060 GCA_036259435.1 Glycomyces sp. | reverse complement strand
CTCGAGGAGTCCGCCGCCCGGCCTTGCGTGTTTTGCTAAGCGGCCGTGAGCAGTTGCGAGGCCGCCAGCTCGCGGTACAGATCGTCCTTCTCGACCAGCTCCGCGTGGCTGCCGACTGCCCGCACGAGCCCGGCGTCGAAGACCACGATCTGGTCCGCGCTGGTCACCGTCGAAAGGCGGTGGGCCACAACGAGCACGTTCGTGCGCTCGGCGGCGTCGAGCATCACCTGCTTGAGCGCGGCCTCGTTCGCCGCGTCCAACTGGGACGTGGCCTCGTCGAGCAGCAGCAGGCGCGGCTTGCGCAGCAGCGCCCGCGCGATGGCGACGCGCTGGCGCTCGCCCCCCGAGAGCGTCGTGCCCCGGTAGCCGATCTTCGAGTCCAGGCCATCGGGGAGCTTGGCGACCATCTCGGTCAGCCGCGCCACCTTCACGACCTCGTCGAGTTCGTCATCTGTTGCCTTGGGGGCGGCCATGATCAGGTTCTCGCGGAGCGTGCCGTCGAGCACGGGCGCGTCCTGTTCGACGTAACCGATGAGACCGCGCAGCTCCTCGAGCGGCCAGTCGACGACGTCTACACCGTCCACTTTCACCGATCCGGTGGTGACCGGGTAGAACCGCTCGATGAGCGAGAAGACCGTGGTCTTGCCCGCGCCCGAAGGTCCGACCAACGCGGTGAGGCCGCGCCCGCTCGAGGCGAACGTGACGCCGTGGTGCACGAACGGCAGGTCCTCGGCGTACCGGAAGGTCACGTCCTCGAACACGACCTGCGCGGGGCCGACGCCGGCGGGGAGGCGCGAAGCGGCCGGGAGGCCCTGATGCTCCTCGGGCTCTTCGGAATCGAGGTTCGCGACCTCCTCGATGCGGTGGATCGCGGCCAGGCCGGTCTGGAGCTGCGAGAGCGAGGCGACGAGCCCGTTGATCGGGCCCATCAGATAGAACAGCAGCAGCAGGAAGCCGATCAGGGTGCCGACCTCCATGGACCCGGAGGCGACGCGAGCGCCGCCGACACCCAGGACCATGAGGAACGCGATGTTCACCGGCATGAACGCGGCCACGCCCGCGAGCGCTTCCCACAGCGACGCCTTGACGCCCTTGTCGCGGGCGATGGTGGCGGCCCCGTCGAGGCGGCCGATCTCGTGGTCCTCGGCGCCGGAGGCCTTGACGGTGCGGAAGGCGCTGAAGATGCGCTCCAGCAGCGATCCCATGTCGCCCAGGGCCTTCTGGGAGTCGACGGTGGCGTTCTGGATGCGCGGCATGATGAACAGCATCATCACCGTGACCATGGCGACCATGGCCATGGTGGTGCCGAACAAGATCAGGTCGAGCCACGCCATGAGGGCGATGCCGCCGATGATCATGAAGGTGTCGGTGACGCCGCCGATGACGGTGGTGCTGGCGACGGTGCGCAGGAGGTTGGTGTCGGAGCTGAGCCGGGAGACGAGGTCGCCGGGCTTGAGGCGGTCGACTTCGGCGACTTGGAGGCGCACAAGGCGGCCGATGAGCTGCTTGCGCACGGTGAGGACGACGTCCTGCCCGGCAATCTGCATGAGGTAGGGGCCGAGGGCGCTCAGCGCGCCGCCGATGACCACGACCGCTGTGAGGTAGAGCAGCGGGCGGGTGAGGGATTCGTCGTTGGAGAGGGTGTCGATGACGTCCATCGCGATGAGCGGCTGGACGAGGCCGACGATGCCGCCGGCGAAGGAGAGAGCGCCGCCGATGAGGAGCAGGCGCATGTGCTGGCGCGCATAGCCCCACAATCGGCTGATCGGGGCCCGGGCGGTCGGCGCGTCCTCCGCGCCCGGGATCGGTGTGGTGGTGTCGGTCATCGGGTTTCCTAAGTGGGTACAGCCTTGGGTGGGTACGGCCTGGTGGGTAGGTGTTGCGACCGCTGGGTGCTGCGGTGTATTCGACGCTACCCGGAAGGGCCGACACTGCCATCGGCCGAGAGTCGAGATCCGCCTACGACTATGGTCGTAAGCCCGCCTCGACGCCGTCACTCGAGGTGACCGCCTCCGTGCCGTTTCCCCTCCCGTCGACGTCCCGGCCCGCTCAGTCCTCGGCGAGGACGACGATCCTGTCGCCCTGCTGGAGCATGAACTGCTGCGCTTTGTCCGGGTTGAGGCGCACGCCGTAGTTCGGCGCCTGCTGGGCCTGAGCCGAGACCCGGTAGCCGATGGCCGCCTCGCCGCGGCGGCGCGCCGATTCGGCGACCGTGTAGAAGTTGACCGGCACGCCCGTGCGCACATAGTGCTCGGCGGGCTTGAGGTAGATCTCCGAGCCCTCGGGGCTGAACAACTGCGCGAACACCTGCGAGAGGTGCGGGTTCTCGGCGGTCTGGGTCAGCAGCAGGCTGATGAGCTTGTCGCTGACGATGAAGTCGTCGGCCTGCGTGACCTGCGCGAGTGTGCGGTTGCGGTCGTCGGCCATCTCTGAGACGACCTTGAACTTGGTGCTGGACCGCTGGGCCATGTCCCGCAGATGGAGCAGCGTCACGAGGGTCTTCGAGTCGGCGATCTGCCCCTCGACGTCGTCCGAGCACAGCGCGATGATGTGGTTGTACGAGCCGGGGTTGAGGCTCTCGAGGAGGCGCCGGTCGGTGGTGTCGTCCTCCTTGAAGTTGAGACCCTGGACGCGCATGGTGGGGCCGATCTTGCGGACCGCCTCGGCCGCGTCGGGGTGGTCGGTCACGACGTCGGTGACCGAACCGGGGGCCACGTACTGGTCGAGCTGCTCGAGGACCATGCGCGTCTTGGCGTTCCAACCGAGGATGAGCGTGCGCTCGGGGCGGCTCGCGGCCTCGGCGCGGGCGACGATGACGTTCTCGTCGATGATCGGCCGGGAGCCGTCGAGCTGGATCGCCGAGTCGTCGGCGGCGATGAGGATGAGCTTGTCGCCGGGCTGGAGCGGGGCGGAGGACGGCGGGTTGATGATGCACCGGCCGTCCTTGGTGAGCACGCCGAGAAACGACGAGGTGCGGTAGGAGTGCATGGCCTGGCTCAGCGGGCGGCCCGCGAGGCCGGGCTCCTCGATCATGTAGATCTCGTCGCCGCCGAAGTCGAGCAGGTCGGTGTAGACCACGGAGAGGCCGGACTGGCGGCAGGTCTGCACCATCAGGCGCGCCATGAGGTCGTTGGCGTCGACCACGTGCGCCGCGCGGCCGCCGGCGAGGCGGGCGGCGGGGAGGTTGCGGCCCTCGGCGACGGCGCCGACCACGTGGCACTTGAGGCCCCCGCCGCCCTGGGTGACGGCGAGGAGACTGCGCACGAGCTGCGCGTCGGGATCGTCCTCGGCGGAGGTGAGGACGATGATGCTCTTGGCCTGGCCGGGGTTGACGAGCGCGATGCTGTCGGGGTCGGCGGGGTCGCCGGTGCGGCAGACGACGTGCGTGGACTTGAGGTCGGCGATCTTCGTGCGGACCTCGTCCTCCATCTCGACCTTGTCGCGGTCGGCGAGGATCGCGATGACCGCGCGCTTCTCACTCTCGTTGGCCTCCACCAATTCCGAGATGACGATGAAGACCTGATCGGACCATCCGAGGATGACGGTGTGATCCTTCTCAACAACGAGCGAGCGGCCCTTTCGGAGCTCCTCGAGTTTCGCGTCGAGACCGGTAGTGAGCACACCGACGAGTGACGACAGGATCACCAGGCCGCCGATGGTGGTGGCGAACATGATGATCATGAACGGGTAGTTGTCGCTCGGGTCGCCGGTGATCGTTCCGGCATCGAGAATGTGGATGAATGAAGTCCACAAAGTACCCCCGACGCTACCGGTACGCTCGCCGACCACCAGGAGGAACAGCGCACCGATCGCGGTGAGCGCCAATGTGATGACCGTGAGCCAACCGATGAGCGCCTTCGTGCCCTTCGACATGGTGTTGTCGAACCAATAGCGCGTCCGTTGTTTGAACGTCGGTTCGGACATTAATGGCGTCCTTTCTGAGAACGGCTTCGACCGGCCGACTCGGGGCGGAGGCGAGTGGGTCGGGAGGATTCCGGGGTGTCAGCCAGTATTACCGCATTGCGTCCACTGCGACCATTCGCGATGAATCCACTACGCGGGGTCACCCGGGACTGAGGGAATGCGCCGAGGGGTGGCGCGGCGGGCGACGACGCCTCCACCCTAGGACCGACGCGAAACCGAAAGAGGCGAGGGTGAGCGCCGGACAGCCGCGGCGTCGAAGCGCGGGCCCAGCATGAATCTCCGCGGAAGCCCGCCGGGCGCTCGCGGATCGGCGGGCGGCATGGTCAGGCCCGCAGGTCGTCATGCACGATCCACGAGTGACCGAGCTGTCGCTAACGCAGTTGCGCCCGTTCCGGGGTGATGCCGATCTCGAGCCTGGTGTGCCGTTTCGGGACGGTGAAGCGGGGCTTTGCATTCGCATCCTCGGCGCCCTGGTCACCTGCCCTGTGGGCCGTGATCTGGAGACGCAGGCCGTCGCGACACTCACGGTCCCATACGCGCACCTCGTCGGCCACCCGCACAGCGAGCGCCGAGCCGCCCGGGCCGTGGCCGCGCACGCCGATCTCGTGCCCATCGCCTGCCTTGCGGCACACTACGTACGCGAAGTCCTGGCCCTCGACCACCGCCGGGTTCGCCCAGCGCATCAGCAGCCGCCGCTGCCCGTGATCGCCGAACGGCGCGCTCATGCGCCCGTATCCGGCGAACGCGCAGGCCAGCCACAGCGACAGCTGCGAGGCGTCCTCATTCGCCTTGAGCCGCAAGGGTGTCCATACTGTCGTACCGTGCCCGTCGAGCGCCCCGATCGCGCCTTCCGCCTCGACCTCGCGATCGACGTGAAAGGTCAGGATCCGGCCTTCGGAGAGCTCGACGGTCTGGCCCTCCTGGCCACCGAGGCCGCGCATCGGCATGAAACCGCAGCTCACGATGGACCGGCTGCGCATCACGCCGCCGACGTAGTCGAAGGCGACCGAGTGTTCACAGCCTCGGATGCTCAGGGGCGCGACGAGTCTGCCGCCCTCAGCGAGCTGCCGCCACCAGGCCGGAGGCAGGTCCCAGGTGCCGACGGTGGCGATGAGACGGTCGTACGGCGCGCCGTCGGGGAAGCCCAGCTCGCCGTCGCCCTGGACGACCCGCACGCGGTCGCAGCCGACTTCGTCGAGCGCCTTGCGGGCACGCTGCACCGTGTCGAGGTCGATGTCGACTGTGGTCACTTCGCCTTCGGGGCCGACGAGCGCGTCGAGGAGCGCGGCGTTGTAGCCGGTGCCCGCGCCGATCTCGAGCACGCGGTGGCCGGGCCGGACGTCGAGCTGCTCGAGCATCTCGGCCACGATGGACGGTTGCGAGGCGGAGCTGACCGCCTCGCCGTCGCTGTCGCGCTTGGTGACGTACACGTCGTCGGCGTAGGCGGTGCGCAGTGGGGCCTCGGGCACGAAGCGGTGGCGCGGCACGGCGAGCATCGCCGTCTCGACCGCCTTGTCCCGGATCACGCCGCTCGACCGCAGCCTCCGCACGAGGCGGGTGCGCCACTGGTACGCCTCATTACCGGAAGTATCGGAGTGATCACCCACGCCTTCCAGCGTACGTCCGATGTGCCTCGAACGCCTCCTCCAGTTCCAGTTTCTGGAACGTTTCAAGGATGACAAAGGCGAATGTGCCGCACATTCGAGTCGCTGATGGTGCGTGCGCTTCAACGGCACCGGGCCTTCGGGAGTCGACAGCGGCACGATCACCGGCGCGGACCAGGCGCCGGCGGCCAACGTCGGGCGGGCCATCCGTTCAGGGACGACCGGCGTCTCCGCGTGGGAGTGGGGTTCGCGGCCGACACTATCGGCGCCGCGCGAACCGGCTCCCGCATTCCGGCGGTCAGGCGGGGATCTCGGCGACGGTCAGAAGGTGGTTGCTCACGCCCAGCAGGGAGGGCTCGGCCTCGATGACCCTCAGGCCCTCCATGAGGTGCTCGCGGTGCTCCTCGTCGTCGATGAGCTTCTCGAGCTCGGGAATGTAGCCGGGGAAGCCCTGCACGGCGTACTGCGCCGCGCCGCCGAGGCCCGCATCCGCGAACTCGGACGCGACCTCGCCGGGGTGGTGCAGGTAGGCGGTGGTGAACACGTTCTGGTCGAAGAGGCGAAGGTCGCCATCGCGCAGGATGCGCAGGCTGCCCTCGGGGGTGGATCCCTTTTCGATCCCGTAGGACAACGACAGCAGGTAGTCGTTCCAGCCCGCGGTCCGGCCGATCGTCACGGCCGCGACGATCCCGCCGGGCCGCGCGCACCGCCGAGCCTCTGCGATGGCCCGCACGCGGTGCTCGCGGTCGGTCAGGTGGTACAGAGGACCCATCAGCAGCACCGCATCGAAACTCGCGTCCTCGCAAGGAAGTTCGCGCGCGTCGCCCACGACGGCCGTGACGCCGGGCAGCTCCGCGGCCACTTCGACCTGGCTCGCGACGGGGTCGACGAGCGTCACCCGGTGGCCGTCCTCGGCGAGCCACTTCGAGTGGACGCCGGTCGCACCGCCCACGTCGAGCACGTCCAGTCCTTCACCCGGGAGCAGGCGGCGCAGCAGGTCCTGCACGCGGGCGAACTCCAGTCGCCCCCGCGGGTTTCGCGTCAGGCGCTCGCGTTCCTCGCCCCGCTCGTAATACGACTCGATCTCGGATGCGAGTTCCCAAGTGCTCATGGCGTTCATCTTCGGGGAGCTGAGGCGGGGCCGCCACCGAATAAGGGCCCGGATCACACGAAACGGCGGCCGGTCTGCCCGCCCGCCGCACTCCCGCAAGTGCGAAGGGCCGGTCGGCTGGCCGCCGCCGTGCTATCTCACCGCATCGCCGCGGCAGGCCGACGCGCGGCTCCCCGCCAGCCGGGAACCCTTCGGCCGCTTGGCCTCCGCTACTGCGTCTCGACGGACCCGGTGCGCGGCACGACGCCCTCGAACGGAGATGTGCCCTCGTCGGAACCAGGTCAACCGGCCGCGACACGCAGCCCGAGCGCCACCATCACCGCGCCGGTGGCGCCGGTGAGCCAGGCGCGCACGGGCGGCCGATCGAGCAGCGAGCGCATGAGCCCGATCATGGCGGCCAGCGCCAGGAACCACACCGCGCACACGGCCATCGCGACGGCCGCGAACTCCGCGATCAGGGACCACTCGGAGCCGGAGTCAATGAACTGCGGCATGAGCGCGGGGAAGAAGACCATGGCCTTGGGGTTGAGCACATTGCAAAGCAGACCGGAGCGAAACGCCTCCCAGCGGCTCATCCCCTGGCCGAGCTCGATCTCTGCGGCGGGCCCCCGCCGCTCCTTGATCGCGGTGCGGATCGAGCGTACGCCGAGGTAGACGAGGTACGCCGCGCCCGCGAACTTGACGATGGCGAACGCGATCGCCGAGGCCGCGAGGAGCGCGGCCATCCCGACCGAGGCGGCGACGACCCAGACCGAGACACCGAGGCCGATGCCGATCGCCGTCCACATCCCGCTCGCGCGCCCCGACATGACGGTGTTGCGCACGACCATCGCGAAGTCGGGTCCCGGAACGACCGCGGCGACGAAGATCGCCAGGGCGAAGAGCAGCAGCACGGTCATGGAGTATCCCTCGTTCAGTGCGGACCTCCGATGGTCGCACCTCACCGGGCCGGGCGTATCCGCATATTGACCGGGTTGTGCGACGGTATTCGGGGCGGACGGCCGTATCGGGGACGCCGAGGACCCGGTTCGAGGCGCCAGCGGCGGAACTCGGCGGCGTACGGGTCGCCGTCGGGCAGCCACGTGTAGCCGTGCTTACGGAGCGCGGCTCCCACGAGCGGGAAGCCGATGAGGACGGCCGGGCCGGCCCAGGCCGGTTCGGCCACGATGGTGCGGCCTGATTCTTGGGCGCGTTCGGTGGGCATCGGGTCGCCGCCTTTCCGTCGAATGCGAACGACGCTACTGTAGCCACCCCTTCTGAACTGGCAAAATGCCGTACCTGGGTACTACATCCAAAGCAGCACAAGAATCTCGCCTCGCGATACGAAAGACGGCCCGTGCGGCCGTGGGCGATACCAAAGTCGCGCCGGTCGATCGTCTGCCGTAGGGAAACGCGTGGGCGGGCGGACCTTCCGGTCCGCC
>DATABR010000031.1:0-14123 GCA_036259435.1 Glycomyces sp. | reverse complement strand
GCGGCCCGGCAAGCGCCGCCGCGTCCAGTACCGGTTCGCGCCGCTGGCGCTCGCCGGCGTCAGCATCGTCCTGTTCGGAGTGTTCTTCGTCTGGCCCGGCAGCCTCGGCCTGATCTACTCCTTCACCGACTACTCCGGCATCGGGGACTACGACTTCATCGGTTTGGCGAACTACGAGCGACTGTTCGGCGACCCGACCTTCTACCAGTCGCTCACCCGGACCCTCCTGTACGCCGCCGTCAGCGTCCCGCTGATGTACGTCATGTCCCTGACCATCGCCTCGCTCCTGGTCTCGAACTACACCAAAGGCAAGACGGCGGCGAAGCTCATATTCTTCTTCCCGTGGCTCATCTCCCCCATCGTGGCGGGTGTGATCTGGCGGTGGACGTTCGGCGAGAGCTTCGGCTTCGTCAACTACGTCATCACCGAGCTCGGGGCGAACCCGCTCGCCTGGCAGACCGACCCCGACCTCGCCCTCATGGTCGTCGTCATGGCCGCGACCTGGGGCGGCACGGCGTTCAGCATGCTGATCTTCATCGCCGCGCTCAAGAACGTGCCGCGCGCCTACTACGAGGCCGCCGAGATCGACGGAGCCAACGCCTGGCAGCGGTTCCGCTTCATCACCCTGCCCTCGATCGCACCGACCTCGTTCCTGGTCGTCCTGCTGTCCTCATTGGGAGCCATGAAGGAGTTCGCGCTGGTGCAGGCCCTCAACGGCGGCGGGCCTGGGACCTCGAACACCTTCCTCATCCAGTACATCTACGAAACCGGCTTCCAGCGCGCCGACATCGGCTACGCCAGTGCGGTCTCGATGATCCTGCTGGTCATCCTGCTGACCATCGCCCTGCTCCAGATGTGGGTGAACCGGAGGCGCACCACATGAGCACCCTGACCGCGAAACCCGAACCGACCGCGAGGGCCAAACGCAAGCAGCGCAGGGTCCGCGAGCTGAGCAGCACAGTCCCGCTCTCCACGTTCATGTGGCTGCTGGCCGGGCTGTACGCGTTCCCGGTGGTGTGGTTCCTGCTGAGCGCCTTCAAGCCCGGCTCAGAGCTGTTCCAATACCCGCTCACGATCCTGCCGGAGAACCCCACCGTCGGTGGGTTCGAGAAGGCCTGGGACCGGTTCGACTTCATGCTGTACTTCTCCAACACGCTCGCCGTAGCCGTGGCGACCACCGTCCTGACGGTGATCGCCAGCGCCATGTGCGGTTACGCGCTGGCGAAGTATCAGAGCTCGCGTTGGATCCGGATCTTCTTCATCTGCATCCTCGCCACGACGATGCTGCCGACCGAGGTCATCTTGTCGCCCACGTTCATCGTGATCCGCGACCTGGGCATGTACGACACCCTGGCGGGCCTGGTCGTGCCCTCGATCCTGACGGCCACGGGCGTGTTCATGTTCCGGCAGTTCTTCGTGTCCATCCCGGACGACATCATCGAGGCGGCCCGGATCGACGGGGCGCGCGAGGTGGGGATCTTCTTCCGGATCATGCTGCCGATGTCGCGGCCGATCATCATGACGCTGGCGATCTTCTCGTTCCAGTGGCGCTGGAACGACTACATCTGGCCGCTCATCGTCGTGGGCGACGAGCGGAAGTTCACGCTGCAGATCGCGCTGCGGTCGATCGTGGGCGCCGAGAACATCGACTGGCCGCTGCTGCTGGCCGCGTCGGTGATGTCGATCCTGCCGCTGGTGCTGATCTTCATCGTGTTCCAGAAGTACGTCATGAACGAGGACATCAATGCAGGACTCAAGGACTGACGAGGTTTTCCTCGCCGCGGTAACCGCCTCGGCAGACGAGCGGGCCCGCGAGGTGCTCGACGGGGTCGACGCGCTCCTCGCGGGCGTGCCGCACCACCGGGCGGTGATGAGCGCGGCGAAGACGTTGGTGGCCTGCGGCGTCCACCCCGAGTCGGTCCATTACGGATCAGAGCAAGGGGCATCGGCCGCGGCTCGGCTCGTCGAGTACTTGGCGGGAATGCAGGGCGAGAACGGGCTGTTCGACAGCGAGAATCTGAGCTCGCCGCCGGACACCGCGTTCACCATCAACGACCTGTGCGACACGTACGCGCTCCTGCAAAGCTCGACGGCGCCGGAGGCATTGCAGCCCTTGGCGGGAGCGTTGGAGCGGATCGCGCTCGCGGCCGCCGAGCCGCTCCGTCTCGGCGGTGTCCACACACCGAACCACCGGTGGGAACTGAGCGCGGCGCTGGCGCGGTTGCACCGGCACTGGCCTGACGAGCGCCTGGTCGCGCGAGTGGACCAGTGGCTGGCCGAGGGCATCGACATCGCCCCGGACGGGATGTACTCGGAGCGGAGCGCGAACTACGCGCTGCACGTGTCGAACCCGTCGTTGACGGCCATCGGGATCGGTCTTGACCGGCCGGAGCTGCTCGACGCGGTGTGCCGGAACCTGGAGGCGATCGCGGCGACGGCGCTGCCGGACGGCACGGTCGAAACCGTCCACTCCCGGCGCCAAGACCAGCGCGGCACGATCAGTTTGGCGCCCTTCTTGATGCAGTTCCGGCGCTTTGCAATCGCCCGGGATCGCGGCGACTTCGCGGCCGTTGTCGAGGAGATCCTGGAGGCGCCGCCGGTGTATCCGGCGGACGTGCTGGCGGAGATCCTGCTCGAACCGGCGCTGGCTGGGCCGCTGCCCGCGGCCGAGCCGCGAAAGCGCGCGCGCTCGGTGTTCGATTCGGCGGGTCTGGCCGTGGTGCGGGACGGGAACTTCGCGGTCTCGGTGTTCGGCGGCTCGGACTACGCCGGGCAGGGCCGCATCCGGTCCGGGCTGGCGTCGAATCCGACGTTCCTGCGGATGTTCGTCGGTGTGGCCGTCCTGGATTCCGTGCGGCTGTCGCGGGACTTCTTCGGTCTCGGGCCGTTCCGAGCGGATCAGATGGAGCCGACCGAGGGCGGATTCGTATTGCGGGAGCAGGTGAGCGCGGCGTATTACGGCCCGCTGCCCATCGAGCGACTGCAAGCCGATGGAGTGTACGAACTGACCGACGAAGGCCGCTTTTCGGCGGCGATGGACTTCACGCACCGGCCGACTGAGGGTGTCGCGCTCGAAACCGAGATCGCGGTTCAGATCGGCGAAAAGGAAGTGCGGCTCGACATCGCGGCGAACCCCGGCCGGGTGGGGCAGGTGCTCGAACTCGCCTTCCGGTCGGGTGGGAGGTTCGAGGGCGCGCGCGAGGTGCCGGAGGGCTTCGAGCCGACCGGCGCGGAGTGCTCGTACCGGTGCGGGCCGGACCGCATCACCGTGACCCTCCAGGGCGAGGGCCCGAGCGGCCCGCGGCCGTTCTACCACCCGGGCGAGGACTACACGCACCTGTCAGGCACCGACGCCGTCGACGGCATGAGGCTCTACGTGCCGCTCCCGCGAACCGGAAGCCTGTCGCTGACCTTGACCGCCTCTTAGTCAGACACTGCCGGCGGCGCCGGACGCAGCGCTTCGGCGGCGAAGGTGCCAGACGTCCGCGACTACTACGGCATCGAACCGTAGGTCGTTCCGGCGCTTCTTTTCTACGTTGCTCGTAGCCACGCATCGAGGGCCACGAAGTCGGCTTCGGTGAGAGCCTCGGCGGAGTCGACGCGATGCAGGAGGGCTCGGCCGTGATGGTGCGTGGATACCCAATCCCGGTCGGCGTCGGTGATCTCGTCGTCAACCCAGGCGAAGGAACGTCCGGCCGCCCATGCCACCAGGGTTCGGGTTTTCCAATGCAGGCCGAACCATTGCTCCTCGCGTTCGCCCTCGGGTGAGGGCTCCGGCCAGTTCACCACCGCCAACGATGGTAGTCCGAGCCGAGGCGCCATCTCAGCGTTCGCGTCGTCTTCCCAGGTCGTGGCCCAGACCAGCTCACACGGCAGCGCCGCCAGTCGAAGCCCTGCCCTCGGATTGAGCCGCGTCGGGTACGAGCCCGATACTGCAGCTCCCGGTACGGACTGCAGGTCCCGGCCGAACGGAAGAAGCGTGCCGTCGATGTCGAGGAACAGCAGTGGGCGACCGGCGTGATCGGTCACGTTGTCGGCTTGGCGGCCTTCCATTCTGCGAGTTCTTCTGGCGTGTAGGTTCGCAGGACGCAGAATTCGTTTCCTTCGGGATCTGCCATGACGACCCACGTCGGGTCGCCTTGGCCGACGTCCACTCTGGTTGCGCCCAGCGTCTCGGCGCGGGCGACCTCTGCGGCCTGGTCTTCGGGCCGCAGGTCGATGTGCAACCGGTTCTTGAGCGTCTTCTTTTCGGGCACTTTGAGGAAGAGGATGTCCGGGCCCAGGTCCTCCAGCGGGCTGCCTGCCGGCGGCTCGATGACGACCTCGTCGTCGCTCTCGTACGTCACGCGCCAGCTGAGGAGCTCGGCCCACCAAGCGCCGAGTGCCCGGGGGTCGTCGCAGTCGATGCAGGTCGCTTGCCATGTCAATGCCATCCGCGCAGGCTAACACTGCAACGCCACCGTTCGCACCGGCGTTTTCAGGCTCTTCTCGCCCATGTGAGGGTTGGTTCGCGGCGTTGTCGGCGCGGGGCCGGACGGGGCTGGGGTTCAGGGATCAGCAACGCAGAGGTGGGCGTCGACCCCAGCCCCATCCAGCCTCCACACCGCCAACGCGGCCCGAAACAACCCACGCCCCACAACGAAGAGTCCCTTCTCTCAGGTCCCGAAGTAGGCCGCTCGCACCACGTCGTCTTCGAGGGTTTGGCTGCCCGAGCCGGTGATCGTCACTCGGCCCTGCTGCATCAAGAACGCGGTGTCGGCCTGGGCCAGCACTCCTGCGTTCTGTTCGACCATCAGCACGGTGACGCCGCGCTGGTTGATGAGCTTCACGGCTGCGAAGACCTGTTCAGTGAGCTTGGGAGACAGGCCCAATGACGCCTCGTCGATGAGGAGGAGCCTCGGCGAGCTCATCAAGCCTCGTCCGATGGCGAGCATCTGCTGTTCACCGCCCGAGAGGGTTCCGGCCAACTGGTCGGCGCGTTCCTCCAGCCTCGGGAAGATCTGGTAGACCTCCATGAGGTTGCGGCGCACGCGGCGACTGTCGCGGCGGATCGTCCAGCCGCCCAGCCGAAGGTTCTGCTTCACCGTCAGGGCCGGGAACACATGGCGCCCTTCGGGAACGAGCACGATTCCGGCCCGTACGCGTCCGCCGGGCGAGCCGGTGAGGGGCTTGCCGTCGTAGCGGATCTGGCCGCCGGTCACCGGCAGCAGGCCCGCGAGGGTCATGAGCGTGGTGCTCTTCCCGGCACCGTTGAGGCCCAAAAGGACCGCGTTCGAGCCCTCCTCGACGTTCAGGTCCACACCGTGCAGGACCGGCACCGAACCGTATCCGGCCCTCAGGTTCTCGACCTCAAGCAGCGCCATCCGAGTCTCCTTCCGCTCCCACGCGCATCGGCCATTCCGGTGGTTCCGCAGCGGTCGGAAGCCGGGTCGTGTCGTCCTCGGCGGCCGCGCCGCCCAGGTATGCGGCGATGACCTCGGGGTGGCGCTGGATCGCCTCGGGCTTGCCTTCGGTGAGCAGTTCGCCGAAGTTGAGCACGTACACGTAGTCGCAGACCTCGGCCACGAGCGGCACATGGTGCTCGATCATGAGGATCGTGATCTTGAGTCGATCGCGCAACTCCCGCAGAGTATCGCCGAGGCCAAGGGCCTCTTCGGGACTCAGACCCGAGGCGGGCTCGTCGAGCAGGAGCATCTTCGGATCCGAGGCGAGGGCCATCGCCATGTCACAGGTCTTCCTGACGCCGTACGGCAGTTCGCCGGTGCGCTCGTGGGCTACGTCTTCGAGTCCGAAGTAGTCGATGATCTCGGCGGCGTCGCGGCGCAGTTCGCGTTCGCGGTGCCAGGTCCCGGCGAGACCGAGCATCCCGGCCAGCGCCGAGTATCCGGTCCGCTGGTGCTGCGCCAGCATGACGTTCTCGGTGACGGTGAGAGCGTCGATGACGCCGAGGTTCTGCCAGGTGCGGGCCATGCCGAGGCGGGCGCGGCGGTGGGTGGGGAGCGCGGAGACGTCGCGCCCGTCGAAGAAGACCCTGCCGCCTTGGGGCTGGTAAATCCCGGTGAGGCAGTTGAAGCAGGAGGTCTTGCCCGCGCCGTTGGGCCCGATGAGGCCGACGATCTGGCCTTCGCGCACGGTGAGCGACAGGTCGTTCAGCACCTGGAGGCCGCCGAATCGGAGCATCAGGCCGTCGACTTTGAGCATGTGGCGGCGCTTCATGACTTCTCTCCTTTCCCAGAGATCCAACGGGTCACGGGGCTCAACAGCTGCCCGAACCCTCCGGGGAAGAACCGCAGCACGATCAAGAGCATCACGACCACGATGAACGGCGGTAGTACGTGATACACCGCTTCGTTGAGGAACGAGGGCTGCCACGGCAGGCTCGAGAGGAAGTTCGGGAGCGTCAGCGGCAGGAGCGCGAAGAACGCGGAGGCGAGGACGACGCCGAGTCGTGAGCGCAGGCCGCCGACGACGGTCATGAGGACCCACACGAGCGCCACTTGGAATTCGAAGTCCATGGCCTGGACGATCTGGTTCCAGTGGGCGAAGAGGCCTCCGGCGAGTCCGGCGGCGAGGCCGGAGAGGCTGAACGCGGCGAGCTTGTAGCCTGTCACGTTGACCCCCAACGTGGAGGCGATCTGCTCGTTGTTGCGCACGGCCGCCAGGGCGCGGCCGGCCTTGGTCGAGACGAGCCGCCAGTCGATGTAGAGGACGAGGCCGAGCACGCCGAGGCACAAGAGCGCGAAGGCGTGGTCGCCGGAGACGGCGGCGGGCCGGGGGGCGAAGGCGCCCGCGCCGCCGCCGGTGAATTCGCGCCAGTTGAAGATGGTGGTCTCGGCGGTGAGTCCGAATGCGAGGGTCACGAGCGCGAGGTAGAGGCCGGTGACTCGCAACGCGACCATGCCGACGAACGCGGCGGTGAGCGCGCCCGCGACCGCTGCGGCGGCGAGGCCGAAGCCGAGGGGCGCGCCGAGCCGGGACGCCAAGAAGGCCGCCGCGAATGCGCCGATGCCCACGAACGCCTGGTGTCCCAAGGAGATCTGACCGGCGTGGCCGGTGAGCGTGTTGATGGAGAGCCCGATGATCGCGTAGATCGCGGCGCGGCTGATGCGCTGGGCCCACACGTCGCCGCCGAGGACCAGCGGAAGCGCGGCGAGCGCCAGAAGGGCGATCACGATGGTGACGCGGAGGGCGAGGCCGAAGCGGCGCTGGACCTTGATGCGTCCCATGACCATGGTTGCGGTTGCCATTTACGCCTCCTTCCCGAGCAGGCCCTGCGGGCGGATGAGGAGCACTAGCATCAAAAGGGCGAAGACGCCCAGTTCGGCGGCTCCCGGGACCTTGAGTTGCTGGCCGAGGTAGTAGATGCCGAGGTTCTGTACGACGCCGATGGCGAGGCCGCCGATGAACGCGCCGGGCAGGCTCGTCATGCCGCCGAGCACCGCGGCCGCGAAGGCGGGCACGAGCATCGTGAGGGTCATGAACCCGGGTGTGAAGATCCCGACGGGCGCGTATAGGAGTCCGGCGATGCCGCCGAGGAGCGCGGCCATGCCCCACACGAGCCGCGAAACCGCGACGGGGCTGATGCCCACGACCTGCGCCGCCCGTGTGTCCTGTGAGGACGCGAGGACGGCGAGGCCGAGGTCGGTCTTGAAGAACCAGGCCATCGCGCCGGCGAGCACGGCGAGGACCGCCATGAGGATGAGCTGCTGCGGGAGGATGCCCGCGCCGAGGATGTTGACGCCGCCGCCTGCGATCAGGGGCGGCATGACGCGCGGGATCGGCTGGCCGAGGAGCACGATGATCGCGATGGTGAAGAGCGCGACGCCGACGAGGGCGACGAGCATGATCGTCCGCGACGAGGATTCCAAGGGCCGGACGATGACGCGTTCGACGACGAGTCCCATGAGGACGGCCGCGGCGAGGCCGCCGACGACGCCGACCCAGTAGGGCAGGCCGGCGCCGACGACGATGGCGAAGGCGGTGAAGGCCGCGACGCCGCCGAATTCGCCTTGGGCGAAGTTGAACACCCGTTTGGCCTTGTAGACCAGGACGATGCCGACGGCCAAGAGGCCGTAGACCGCGCCCTGGAACAGGCCCAGCGCGAGGAAGGCGCCCATCTCACTGCACCTCTTTCAAAAGCCGTTCACGAACGCGAAGTCGGTGACGTAGTGGCCGCCGCCGTCGCAGACGTTGCGCAGGACGCTCACCTGGGTCGCCCCGAAGGGCCCGTTGGCGTAGTCCAGGTCGGGGAACACGCCGCTCGAGAATTTCTGGCCCGCGACGGCATCGAGGAACGCTCCCCGATCGAGGGCCTCGCCCGACTGATCGAGCATCTGATGGAGCACTTTGGACTGCCCCCACATCATCCACGTGATGTCGTCGGGTTCGATCCCGGCCGCGTCGGCGGCGGCGAAAAAGTCCGGGTCGTACTCCCTCGCGTCGGCGAACGCGGGGGTCGGGTTGAAGAACCGCGCGCCCTCGGTCGAACCCGCGGCGCTGCACCCGGTGCTGGCGACCTGGTCGATGCCCATGCTCACGCCGACGCCCACGAACTGGGGGCGGCAGCCGGAGGCAGCGGCCATCTCCAGGTAGAAGGTGGGGCTGGTGAGCACGAAGACCACGTCGTAGTTCTTGACGGTGCCGGTGCACAGGTTCCCGGCGGCCGAGGAGCCGCGCTCGTTCTTGTCGGGCCGGAAGACGTCGACGCCGTCGAACGCGCCGGTGAAGCCCTCCACCGCGTCGTCGAAGTTCGGCGTGTTCGTCACGATCGCCGCCACGCGGGAGGCGTCGGTGACGCCGAGCTCGTTCTTGATGTAGTCGGCCAGCATCGGCGTCTGCTGCTTGTAGGTCATCGAGGCCGCGAAATAGGTGTCGAGCGAGCCCATGCCGTTCTCAGTGACCCCTGTGGACAGATATGGGACGTCCTCGCTCGCGGCGTACTGCGCGCAGGCCTGGATCTGATCGGTGCCGCCCGCGCCGAGGAGCATGAACGCCTTCTGCTCCTCGGCCATGGTCTGGCAGACCTGGCGGGCCGTGGAGGGCCGGTACTGGTCGTCGGCGAACACGGTCTCGACGGTGCGGCCGTGGATCTCGACCGGGCCGCCGCCGTTGCCGTACTGCCAGTAGAGGTCCTTGCCGCTCTCGAAGGACTCCTGCTTGAGTGGGGCCGCACCGGTGAGCGGCGCGTGGATGCCGATGGTGATGGTGTCGGCGGTGACGCCGGTGGTGTCGCCGTTCCCGGCGCTGCCGTTGTCGTTGCCGCCGCCTGACCCGCCACCCCCGCCGCCGGAGCCGTCGTCGGTGCCCCCGCCGCCTGACCCGGAGCCGTCCCCGGAGGACTCGGTGCCGTCGGCGCCTTCAGTGCCGGTGGCGTCGGAGCCGCCGAGGCCGGGGTTCTCGCCGCCGGCTTCGACGAAGTCCTCGTGCACGCCTTCGTATTGGCCGCACGCGGTCAGCGCGAGCATCGCGGCGGCGATGAGCGCCGTGGTGTGCCGTGCCCTCATCCGTTGCCGCCTCGCCCGGTGAGGCGCTGCCAGAGGCCGCCGGGAATCGGGAGGGCCCAGCCGCGTTTGGCGAGGTTGTGGGCGCGGATGCGGTCGATCGCGCCGCTGCCGCCCGCCACGGCGCCCGAAGCGCCCATCACGGAGTGCAGGAGGTAGGCGCCGATGAGTCCGGCGGGGATGAGCGTCCACACGTACCAAGGGGCCTTCGGCTCGATGGGTTCGTATGCGGCGGGCGCCATCTCCTCTTCGGATGGGGACTCCGCGGCGGCGTCCTCGGTGTCGCCGCCACCGCCGCCCCCGCCCGAGCCGCCTCCGCCGGTGGATCCACCGGAACCGCCGGAGCCGCCGCCGAGGTCGGTGCCCGGATCGGCAGCGCCGTCGTCAGGGGTCTCACCGGGCGTGAAGGCGAAGTCCGCCGAGAGCCGGTAGGCGGTGGCGTCGTATTCGTTCACCGGAGTCTGAGTGTCGTCGCGCAGCGGCAGTTTGAGGTTGACCTGCCAGGTGTCGACCGGAGTGGCCTCGTCCATGACGGGCATGAACATGACGCCGTAGTTAGCGAAGGGGTCCTGGCCCCAGTCCTTGGCGAGCTCAGTGAGATCGAAGGTCCACGTGGGAAGGGGGACCTCGACGACCGGGGGCGCGGTGCCGCCGCTCTCGACGGCCTCCTGGGCCTCCGCGAGCAGCGCCTCGGCGTCGGCGACCTCCTCAGGGTCGGGCTCGGTGCGCTCGCCGACCACGCAGCCGTCGCCGACCGGCGGCTGCACGTCCCACATCTCGGCCTCGCCAGCGGTCCACGCCTCGGTGACGGGGCAGGCCTGAACGAGCTTGCCGGTGGGGTTGAAGGTGGGTGAGTCGCCCGCGTCGTCGCCCTCGGCGACAGTGAGCTTGAAAGAGTCGATTGTGGATCCCTCGGTGACGCCGCGCTCGGCGAGGTTGAACGAGAGTGCCGCGACCTTGGTGTTCTCGCCGAGTTCGACGGCCACGGGCATCGTGGTCGCCGACTGCGGGTTAGGCCATTCGACCTGCTGCGAGACCGAACCCAGTTCCAAAGTCTCGTCGATCTGGCGGCTCCAATACCAGGAGACCGCGTCCGAACCGTAATCGAACTGGAGCTCTTCGCCTCCGGACTCGTCCTGCGCCACAGCCGGACTGGGCCAGGCGAGGACCGTGAAGGCCAGCGCCGCCGCCGCGCTGATATTGACCGATATCGAACCCGATGAAAGGTGTCGGGGGATCATAGGGGGCACTCCCGGGACGGTGGACTGCGTCATTGCATTGAAGAGGTTAGATACACCATAGGTCAAAGCGACGCTTGTCTCTACCCGCGAGTAGCATAAATTTCGGTCAGTTTCAGGGCAAAGCGCTCCCATTCGGCCCCGGCAAAAGGGGCCCACCGCATTCGCGGTGAGCCCCAAAGGAATCGGTCGAGGAACTACTCTTCGGTCTTTTCCTCTTCGTCGCTCTCGGCCTCGGCCTCGGCGGCCTTGCGACCCGGGAAGAGGTCCTCCTCGGTCAGCTCCTTGCCGGAGGCGTCCACGATCGAGGCCTCCTTCACGACCTCTTCGAGGGCCAGCTGCTGGCGCAGCGAGGCGGCGATCTGCTGGAGGCCGCCGTTCGTGCGCAGCTCGTCCACGAAGCGCTGGAACTGGTCCTGCGGGACGCCGCGCTGCTGGGCCTGGCGCACGACCTCGGCGGTCATGAGCTCGCCGGAGACCTCGAGCTCACGCTCGCTCGCGATACGGCCCAGGATGATCGACTGGCGCAGACGCGACTCGGAGTCGGTGCGCAGGTCGGCCTCGAACTCCTCCTCGGTCTTGCCCATCATGCGCAGGTACTCCTCGAACTGCGCGAGGCCTTCGGCGGTCTCGCCTTCGTGCCCGCCGCGCATGTGCTGCAGCTCGTGCTTGACGTCCTCGGCGACGACATTCTCCGGGAGGGGCAGCTCCACGGCGTCGGCCAGGGCCTCGAGGGTCTTCGCGCGGGCCTCGTTGGCCTTCGCGGTCCGGCCCTGGGTCTCCAGGCGCTCGCGGGTCGCGGTGCGCAGCTCCTCGAGGGTGTCGAACGAGCTGGCCATCTCGGCGAACTCGTCGTCCAGCTCGGGCAGCTCGCGCTCCTTGACCTGGGTGACCTTGACCTCGACCTCGGCGGTCTCGCCTTCCTGCTCACCCGCGAGGGTGGACTGGATGGTCTTCTCGTCGCCGGCGGTCATGCCGACCAGGGCCTCGTCCAGGCCGTCGAGCAGGTTGCCCGCGCCGACCTCGTGGCTCATGCCGGTGACCGAGCCCCCCTCGACCTCTTCGCCGTTCTGGGTGGCGCGCAGGTCGATGACGACGAAGTCGCCCTCGGCCGCGGCGCGCTCGACGGTCTTGAGCGACGAGAAGCGCAGACGCTGGGACTCGAGGTCCTTGTCCACGTCCTCCTCGGAAACGCCCTCGCTCTCGACGGTGACCTTCAGCGAGGCGAAGTCGGGGAGCTCGAACGCGGGGGTCACGTCGGTCTCGACCACGAACTCGAACGGCTTGCCCTCTTCGATCGGCTTGACCTCGGTCAGCTCGGGGCGGCCCAGCGTGTTCACGTCGTTCTCGGTGACAGCCTTGTTCAAGTTGGCCTGCACGGCCGGGTCCATCGCCTGCGCGTAGACCGACTCGCGGCCGATGCGCTGGTCGATGACCTGACGCGGCGCCTTGCCGGGGCGGAATCCGGGGACGCGAACCTGCTGCCCGACCGTCTTGTACGCCTCGTTGATGAACGGCGCCAGCTCCTCGAACGGCACCTCGACCGACAGCCGCACCCTGGTCGGGCTCAGGGTCTCGACAGTGCTCTTCACAGACGTACTCCTCGATCGTATTGCTTGATTGCCTTGCGACATTAGCTTCAGCGCGGTGCGAAGGGTGGCCCTCACTGCATCGGTCCCGCCGGCAGCGCAGCATCGACCCCCGCTCCGACCGAGTCTAGGCCGCCGCACCACAGGAGCCCCGGCGGGTGTGGTCGATATCGCCGCCCATCACCTGTTGCGGGGACCGCGACCGGGCCATTCGGACCGGGCCGAGATCGCCTAGACTACGCCGAGCAACCGTTGTCACAGGAAGTTCAGGCCCCTCTGGCGCGACGCCGCACCCCCGAACAGGAGTGAACGCCGTGGTCTCTCCCGCGATCCTCGTCTTCACCAAGACGACCGGCTTCCGGCACGACTCGATCCCGGCGGGCGTCGAGGCGGTCACCCGCCTCGCGGCCGAACTCGGCTGCGAGGCCGAGCACACCGAGGACTCAGGCGTCTACAACCCGCTCGACCTGGCACGCTTCGCGGCCGTCGTGTGGCTCTCCCCCTCCGGCGACATCCTGGACGAACTCGAGCGCGCCGCGCTGGCCGACTACGTGACCGGCGGGGGCGGCTGGTGCGGGATCCACGCGGCCTCCACGGCCGAGCGGTCCTGGCCGTTCTTTCGCGAAATGGTGGGCGCGCGTTTCATCGGGCACCCGCCGGGGTGCACGCCCGGCGAGATCGACGTGGTCTGCGCCGAGCACCCGTCGACCGCGCACCTGCCGAAGCGCTGGTCGTGGACCGACGAGTGGTACAGCTTCGACGAGAAGCCGGCCGACGTGGAAGTCCTGCTGGAAGCGGACGAGGACTCCTACGACACGGCCGACCTGGCGATGGGGAACCCGCACCCGATCGCGTGGCACCGCCGCCTGGAGGCGGGCCGGTGCTTCTACACGGCGCTGGGGCACGCCGAGGAGTCCTACACCGATCCCGTCTTCGTCGCCCACATCAAGGGCGGGCTGCAGAGCGTCCTGCCGCCGAAATAGTCCGGGACTCGTAAGCTGTAGGGCCTACGGCATCCGATTCTCGGAAGGCGGCCCATGAAGCTCGCGGCGCGCGTTCTCGTCACCGACCTGGGCTCGGTTGTGTTCAACTTCGACCCGTGGCGCCGCCTCGAGCTCCTGTCCCACCGCACCGGCCTTCCCCAGGACGAACTCGACCGCAACCTCTTCGCCTCCGGCTTCGAGACCAGATGCGAGGCGGGCGAGTTCACCGCGATGGAGATCCTGGACGAGGTGGCCGCCCGAACGGGCTTCGACGGCGGTCTTGAAGAGCTCAGCAAGCTGTGGACGTCCGCGTTCCGCCTGAATGAGGAAGTCCTGGAGGCGCTCACCGCGACCGGTCTGCCGCTGGCCATCTTCTCGAACAACGGCCCTCTCTTCGCCGACTTCTTCGACACCCGCTGCCCGGAGGCGGCCCCGTGGTTTCGCCATCGGTACTTCGCGTGCCGACTGAAGCTCCGCAAACCGGAGGACGCGGCCTTCGCGGCGGTGGAAGAGCACCTGCGATCGGCGCTCGACGCGGACCCGAGCGACCTGCTCTTCATCGACGACAACCGTGACAACACCGCCAAGGCGGTTGCGCGGGGCTGGCAGGTCCACACCTACACGGGTGTCAGGGCCCTCCGTGCGGTCCTTGCCGCCGTCACCTGACTCCATGCGCTACACTCGTCTGCGTCCGTTCAGGCGGGCAATGCGGGTGTAGCTCAATGGTAGAGTCTCAGTCTTCCAAACTGATTGCGCGGGTTCGATTCCCGTCACCCGCTCAGGAAGCGAGAGCCCCGGCCGATCGGCCGGGGC
>DATABR010000030.1:0-18309 GCA_036259435.1 Glycomyces sp. | reverse complement strand
CCGCAGACGGTCTCGGTGCTCTCCGTCCCTCCCGACGACGAGGACCGGTTGCGCGGACTCGTGACCGAGCACGAGGAGGTCCTGCGGGAGACGGTGTGGAGTGTGGACGCCAAGACCCTTGCAGGGCTGATGCGGCACATGCCGGCGCTGAAGCCGTTTCTGGACTTCGAACCCGAGCAGTTGCGGGGGGCGATGGACGCCCATGTCCCGGCCTCCGACGAAACGGAGACCAGCGACCTCCAGGCCCCGGAATGGAAGGCGTTCACCGCCGAGAAGCTGCCCGCGAACGAGTACTTCGCCGCCGTGCGCGCTGCCGAGGGCATGCCCGACCCGCTCAAGCCGTACTTCTCCGACATCGTGCAGGCCGAGCGGCTGCGCGAGGTGCGCGCGTTCCACGGTTTCACCAGGCTCGACGCGCCCGACCCCGAGGACCCCGATCTGGTCCCGGTCGCGCGGATCAGCCGAGGGGAACCCACCTGGGCCCCGGCCAGTGAAGTGTTCGGCGAAGGCATCTTTCTTCGTTTGAACTCGGATGCGTTGCGGGCCTGGGAGTCCCGGGTCGCCGACGAGGAAGCCGTGGAGCGGCTCCAGGGCGCCTGGCGCAACTTCCGAGGACGCAGGCACTCGCGCCGACGCGGCGGCGAGTTCGACCCCATGGCGGGCTGGCCGGGCATCGGATACGTCGTTCTGCACACCCTCTCGCACCTGCTCATCCGGGCGATCGCACTCGAATGCGGTTACAACTCCGCCAGCCTCTCCGAGCGGATCTACTACAACGGGGACGACCGGGCGGGCCTGCTCATCTACACGGCCGTTCCGGATGCCGAAGGCACCCTGGGCGGCCTGGTGAGCCTCGCGGAGGCGGGATCGCTGACACGCATCGTGGGCAGGGCATTGACCGAGGCCGGCCGCTGCTCGAGCGACCCAGTGTGCGCCGACCACCTCCCGGCCGACCCGGCCGACTCCCTCCACGGCGCCGCCTGCCACGCGTGCCTGTTCGTCTCGGAGACCACCTGCGAGCGCGGGAACCGCTTCCTCGACCGCCGCTTCGTCACCGACCTCGGCGACGGCCTGAGCTTTCTCGAGCCATGGCGATGAGCGTTCGGGAGACGTTGCGGGCCAGAGCGACCGAGCTTCTCGAACTCGTCGGCCCGGCCGCCCTGGCCGCCCAGGCCGGGGGCATCACCGACGGGACGCCGCCTTCGATCGTCGCCCAGCGGCTCGGCAGGCCGGACGCGGCGCCGGTCATTTCGGCGCTCGCCGAAGCCGCCCGCCGCTGGGAGCCCGATCGGGCCGAGGCCTACCTCGAAGGGCTCGCCGACGGCCATGCCCTGCGGCCGCAGGACATCGAGACGGTCTGGACCGGTCCCACCGTGCACGGCGTTCCCGTCCGCTCCACTCAACTGGCGCTGCTCAACCTGGTCGAAGGCAGCAGGCGGGAGCTGTGGCTCTCGACCTACTCAGCGAAGCCCCATGCGCCCCTGCTCGAAGCGATCGAGCGGGCCCTGCGGCGCGGGGTCAGCGTCGCCATCGCGATCGAGATCCTCGCCGGGGCGGGATCGGCGATCTCCGGGTCCGAACCGGCCGCCGCGTTCGCCCTCCTCAAGAAGGCGAAGCTCTACACCTGGCCGGTGGCCGCCCGCCCCGCCGAGGCGAAACTCCACGCCAAACTCGCCCTCGCCGACGCGACGACTTTGCTCGTGACCAGCGCGAACTTCACCACCTCAGGTTTGGAGCGCAACCTCGAAGCCGGCCTCTTGGTCAAGGGCGGTTCGGCGCCCAAACGCGCCGCCGAGCACCTCAAAGCACTCGTCCAAAGCGGGCATCTCACGCGAATCTGACCAATCGCGCGCCAGGTGCTGCAGGTGCGATACCGCTGCCACCGTGAGGACTACGCACGGTAAGCTGTCGAACCCGATTCGATTCGCCGCGAATCCAGCCCTTGCTCTACCGCCGACGGGAGCCTCATGGCCGAACGTCAGAACGCGTCGCTGATCATCGAGCGCAACGCCACCCGGCACCTGGACAAGCTCGACCGCGCCGTCCGCAACCGCTTCGTAAACTTCCAGTCCAAGTTCTGCGCCAACATGCACCAGCCCGGCCTGCGGCTCAAACCGCTCAAAGGCGGCAAGGGCCTGTGGTCCGCCCGCGTCACCGACGACTACCGGGCCGTCATGTGCAAAGTGGGCGACGCCCTGTTCGCGCTCATCGCCGTCGAGCACCGCGGCCAATCCTACGAACGCCTCGATGACCGCTACGACGCCTCCGTCAACCGGGTCACCGGCGCGTTCGAAGTCGTCGACCACGACGACCTCAACAGCGCCATTGAAAACCGCGCCATTGAAAGGGGCGCTGCCGAGAACAGCGCCGCCGACATCCCCCCGCCACGATCAGCCGCCGGAGCCGGGCTCTTCGACCCGTTCACCGACGCCGAACTCCTCGACCTCGGCGTCGCCGAACCGCTCATGCCGTCCATTCGCAAGATCACCCAAGAGGATCAACTCGACGCGTTCTGCGCGGTCGCCCCGCACCACACCGCCGAAGTGCTCCGCGCCCTCGACGCCGGATTCCCCCTCGCCGAGGTCGAAGAACTCATCACCGCCCCCGTCAAAGCCACCGGCACGGTTGACACCGCCGACTTCGCGACCGCGATCGAGCGCGGCGCCAGCATGGTCACCAGCTCCGACCACGCCGTGGCCGCGATGCTCGAAGACGGCTTCGAGGCCTGGCGACTCTGGCCGCACCCGACCCAGAAGAAATTCATCGAGCAGCGCCACAAAGGCCCCGCCCGCATCAGCGGCGGCCCGGGCACCGGCAAGACCGTCGTCGCCCTCCACCGCGCCGCGCGGCTCGCCGCCGCCCTCGGCCCCGGCGAACGCCTCCTGCTCACCACCTTCACCCGCAACCTCGCCGCCGACCTCAAGCGCAAACTCGCGCTCCTCCTCGAAGAGCAGGCCATGGGCCAGGTCGACGTCGAACACCTCGACAGCGTCGTCCACCGGCTCGCCTCCGAACGCGGACCCCGGCCCGGCACCCGACTTGACGACCGCACCATGACCGCCTGGTGGAACGAGCTCTGCCAGCAGCCAGGTGAGACCGAGTTCGACGCCGAGTTCCTCCACGGCGAATGGAGCGAGGTCATCTGCGCCCAGCTCATCACCGGACGATCCGAGTACTTCCAGGCCCGTCGCACCGGTCGGCCCCGGCGCCTCAACCGGCTCCAGCGAGCCCGCATCTGGGACCTGGTCGAACGTTTCAACCTGCGGCTCTCCGAAACCGACTCGTGGTGCTGGCCGCAACTGCGCGCCTCGGTCGCCTTGGCCGAAGAGCACCGCCTGAAAGGCCCCTACCGATACCGGCACATCGTCATCGATGAAGCCCAGGACCTCGCCCCCTCGCACTGGCGGCTCCTGCGCGCCATGGCCCCGCACGACAACGACGACCTGTTCATCACCGGCGACACCTTCCAGCGCATCTACGGGCAACCGGTCACGCTGAGCCGCCTCGGCGTCGACATCCGCGGCCGCTCCCGGCGCCTGACCCTCAACTACCGCACCACCAAGGAGATCCTGCGCGCCGCGATGGCGATCGAAGCCGACATGCAGGCCGACGACCTCGACGGCGACCTGGACAGCCTCGCCGGCTACCGGTCGGTCATGAGCGGCGCCGCGCCGCGCTTCTCCGGCCACCACGCAGAGGCGGCCGAACTCGCGTTCATCGTCGAGCAAGTGCGGTCATGGACCGTCGAACACCCTCCCGGCAGCGTCGCCGTGGCCGTGCCGCAGAAGTTCCAAGTGGACAAGGTGATCGGCGCGCTCCGCGCAGAGGACGTGAACGTGTTCCCGCTGTCGACCGACCGCGAACCCGATCCCGAAGCCGTCCATGTCGGGACGATGCACCGCCTCAAGGGACTCGAGTACCGGTGTGTCATCATCGGTTGCCTTGGGGCGGACCACTTCCCGTACCCGTACATCCGCAAGCTCGCCGAACTCGACCCCCAGCGGCACGAGCTGGAGACCGCGAAGGCCCGCAACCTGCTGTTCGTGGCCGCGACCCGCGCCCGCGACGAACTGCTCTTCACCTGGTCGGGCGACCCGAGTCCGCTGCTCCGCCGCGACTGACGACACCCGTGGAAGGAATCCTCCCGTGCGACTCGAATCGACCAACTGGCAGCTCTCGCAACTGGTCTCGCAGATATCGACCGGCGCCGTCAAGCTCCCCGAGGTCCAGCGCGGCTACGTATGGAAGCCCATCCAGGTGGCCTCGTTCGTCGACTCCCTCTACCGCGGCTATCCGATCGGATCGCTCCTGTTCTGGCGCTCGGACGTCCAACCGCTCACCAGGGAGGCCGACATCGACGCGGCCCCCGGCGAAAGCGGCGCCCCGCTCTACCTCCTCGACGGGCAGCAGCGGCTGACCTCGCTGCACCGGGTCTTCAAGGGCCACAAGGAGGCGCAGATCGTCTTCAACGTCGAGACCGAGCGCTTCCAGAACCAGAGCTCCTCCACCGTCAAGGACGTGCGCTGGGTCAAGGTCTTCGACATCGTCGACGGACGGGCCGATCTGTTCGAACTCACCTTCAAGCTCTCCGAACGGCTTCCCGAACTCGACCGCAACGACATCCACAAGCGGCTCGCCTGCCTGGAGAAGATCAAGGAACGCACCGTCTACCTCGAGATCCTCGGCGAATTCGAGTACGAGGAAGTCTCCGAGATCTTCATCCGCGTCAACAGCGGGCGGCCGCTCAAGCGCATGGACCTCGCGCTGGCGACCCTCTCGGCCCGGCGGCCGGGGACCCTGGCGCAACTCGAGGCCGAGGCCGCGCACTGGGCCGAGCGCGGCTGGGGCGATCTCGACCTGACCTTCCTGGCGCGCGCCCTGACCGCCGCCGTCCTCGGGCGGGGCCTGACGCCGGCCTCCAACAAGCAACTGCTCGCCAAGTCCGATGCCGAGCTCGACGCCGGATGGAACACCGTGAAGCGGGGGCTGCGGCACCTGGTGCCGCTCTTGAAGGAGAACCTCGGCGTCACCCACAGCAGTCTGCTCAAGTCCGTCGTGGTGCTGCTTCCGCCGGTCGTGCTCCTCGGGGAGCGCAACGACGAGCCGATGGAGGCCGAGACCGCCGACGCGATCCTGTACTGGTTCCTCGCCGCAACGCTCCGCAACCGCTTCAGCGGCTCGACCGACACCAAACTCGCCCAGGACATCCCCGACGCCCGCAGGTCCGACGGGATCAACCGCCTCCTCGACCGCCTGGGACTGCCCGACGGCAGGCTCGAAGTCACTCCACGGGACCTGGTCGACCGCAGCAGCGGGAGCCCGTACTTCATGATGAGCTTCCTCGCGGCGAAATCCCAAGGCGCGCACGACTGGTGGTCTGGAGCGGCCGTCTCGGTCGCCGCGGAGGGCGGACACAAACTTGAGTACCACCACGTGTTCCCGCAGGCACTGCTGCGCCGCAGTGACGGATACTCCAGGACCGAGATCAACGATCTTGCGAACCTCGTCTTCATCGCGGGCAGGGCGAACCGGGGCATCGGCTCGAAGCGCCCCGGCGAGTACCTGGACGCCATGGGCCTGTCCGAGGGCGAACTGCTCGCCCACTCGATCCCGGCCGACCGCTCACTGTGGGACGAAGGCCAGTACCGGCAGTTCTTGGCCCGGCGCCGCGAACTGCTGGCCGAAGCGATGAACCGCATCCTCGACCGGCTCCGTCCGCAATGGCTGGTCCGCGGCGGCGACGCCGAGGACCCCATGGACGGCCTTGTCGTCGACTTCACCTACGTGGTCCCCGAAGGCGGGGAGGACCAACTCCACGTGGAGGTTCTGCTCGGAAGCAGCGCCTGGGAAGGCGTGTGCGACCTGCCCGAGCTCTACTCGGTCCTCCAAGACGCCTCGCTCGGACTGCAATCGGAGCTAGTCCTCTCCGGAGCACGGGTGGCGGTGTCCGCCGGGGACGACGACATCACCATTCCCATGGGACCGGTCAGGATCTCAGGCTCCAAAGCAGAATGGGAGAAGACGCTGCTGCGCATCGAGAGCGAGATCGAATACGCCGACCAGCCCCTGACCGGGGCACAGAGCGCCTGGGACGGCCCGATCGTGGACGTCCCCGTGACGACCGTGGTCTGACTCTATGGGCGCCAGTCGGGGTTGCGGCCGGTGAGGGCGACCAGGCGGGCCTGCGGAGTGGCTTCTTCGGGGATGTCGACGACCGGTTTGTAGATGCCCTCCCTGGCCGCCTCGTCGTCGGCGTCCTGGCCGACGAACGGCAGGAGCACCTCGAGGACCTCGGGTTCGAGTCGGTAGTCCTGGTCAGACGCCCGGGCCAGGTCCCAGCCGTGGACGGCGACTTCATTGAGCCCCACCAGGGCCATGATCTCGGCGGGGAGGGACACGCCGCCCGCCATCGCTTCGCCTTCCCATGCGGAGGGTTCCGACCAGGCGTCGGCCAGGGTTCGCAGCCGCTCTTCCAGGAGCTTTCGCCAGCCCGGTTCCAGCGACGTCGGCGGTGTTTCGGGAGGGGCGTCGTTGTGCGGTCCGGTCTCGCCCCTGGCCGCGCTCGTGAACGCCAGGCAGAGGCCGATCAAGTGGTTCAGCAGCTGCCCCACCGTGTAGTCCTCGCAGGGCGTGGGGTCGGACAGCCGCTCGTCCTGGACCCGTGCGAGCAGTCCGGCCACCTGGTCGGTGACGGTCTTGAAGTCGATCATTTCGGTCATGCGCTGTCGCTCCTTGCCTTGGGCCTTCGTCACCCATGCAGACGATGCCCGCCTCCCGAATTCATCGGTGCGGCAGGCAGGTCAACGGCCCGTGTCGACGTACACCTCCATCGCTTCGCGGAGGTAGGCGGCCAAGTCCTGCGCCACGGCGTCGAACGTCGCGTTGAACGCCGGCTCGTCGGTGTACAGCGCGCCCAATCCCTTGTACGCCTCGGCGGTCGGGGTCGTGCCCCACACCTTCTCGATGAACCGGTAGTGCTCGGCGACGACCGCTTGGACGGCCTCGTCAGTCACCGGCCGGCCCTCATCGCGGAAGGCCGCCAAGCGGCGGTGGACGCCTTCGAAGAACGCCGGGATCTGACGGCGCTCCTCGGGGCTCATCGCCTTGACGGCCTTGTCGCCCGCGTCGACGACGGCGTCGCCCCAGCGGCGGCGGGCTTCGGCCTCGTATTCGGCCTGCTTGCCCGCGTCGAGGCCTTCGAACCAGGTCTCGGGTGTCATGGTCTGGCTCCCTTCGAGTTGTCGGATGGTCGTCGCCACGGTGTCGGTGAGCCGGTCGAGGCGCGCCCGCTCCTCCTGGAGCTGCTCCAAGTGGCGGTGCAGTGCCTCGGCCGCGTCAAGCTCGCCCGCCAAGATCTCGGCGACCGTGTCCAGACGCAGTCCCAGCCGCTTGAGCAGGAGGATCTGCTGGAGGCGCAGGAGTTCCGATCGGCCGTACTGCCGCAGGCCCCCGTGTCCGGTGCCGGCCGGAGCGAGGAGACCGATCGCGTCGTAATGGCGCAACGTCCGCGCCGTCACGCCGGTCATGCGGGCCACTTCGGCCGTCGACCAGGTTTCCATGGGCCTCCCTTTCCGTCCGTGTGCCGTCGACGCTAACGGCTGACGCTACGTCAACCGCAACCCAAGATCCGGGAGTCGGCGGACACAGGCCGGGGCCGAAGCGCGAACGCTCCGGCCCCGGCTATCAGCGGAGGATCAAGGCGTGGTGATGGACGGGAACGGGTAGCTCGTGACGTCGCTGCCGATGTAGAGGCTCGGGTGCGGCGGCTGGTTGTACGCGGTGTTCTGCCAGGCGATCGCCACCCGGTACTGCGGGTTGCGCATCAAGGTCGCGATGCGCAGGCTGGTCTGGTAGCTCGTGGCGTAGATCCGCAGCGCGCCGGTGTCGCTGGCGCGCCAGATGACCTCCTCGCGCCAGTCGCCGAACAAGTCCACGCCGACAGACCCGGCGTGGACTTGGTGCCGTTGTTCGAGGACACGCCCCAACCGCTCAACTGGGGGCCACTGGGGTAGTTCGTGATCTGATGCGATTGCAAAATAGCGTGTGAGCGCTTACATCGCAACGGTCGTCTACAAGCGAAGGTCCGGTTCGCGCCGCAGGTACTCGCCCGGCGTGAGTCCGAACGAGTTGCGGAACGCACCGATGAACGCGCTCGGGCTCGCATAACCGCACGCGCCCGCGATGCGCGTGACCTGGTGTCCTTCCGCGAGCAGCACCAGCGCGTGGTGGAGTCGGAACTGGCCTCGCCACTGCGCGAACGTCATTCCCGCGTGCTCGCGGAACAGGCGGCTCAGCGTCCGTTCCGAAGCGCCGACGGCAGCGCCGAGCTGCGCGAGCGTGCGCCGGTCGGCCGGATCGTCTTCCAACAGCGCCACCACTTCCCGCAATCTCGGGTCCGGCAGCGCGGGCAGGAACCGCTGCGGCGCTTCGACTCGGCGCAGGAGGTCGAGCACCACCTGCTCCAGGTGCGCCCGAGTCGCGGCCTCGAGCGCCGCGTCGTCGGTCAGGCAGGTGACGGCCTCGCGCAGCAGCGGCGTGAACGCGAGCACCGACGGGTGGTCCAGGTACGGCCCGGGGCCGTCGGCGCGGAACAGGATCGCGCGCATCTCGGTCGTGCCGCACGCGCGGTGGGCGTGCTCGGTCCCGGCCGGCATCCACACCCCTTGCGACGGCGGCACCACCCACACGCCCGAGGATGTGAAGACCCGCAGCACGCCGCGCCGCGGGTAGATGAGCTGGTGCCCGACGTGGCGGTGGCGTCCGATCCGCTCCAGGTGGGTGAGCGTCCGGATCGGGCGGCTCGGGATGACTTGACCGTCAATCGACATGACTCGGCAGAATACCGTTAGCCGGAGCACCCCGCCAGTCGGAATCCTTGGACCACACGGACAAGGAGTACCGACCATGACCCTGACCGCCGCCCCCGCAGTGGAAGCCCGCCCGTCGCCGCTGCGGCGCATGTGGCTGTGGGGCACCGCCCACGCCGTCGACGACATGTACCAGGGTCTCGTGCCCGCCTGTGTGCCCTATTTCGTGCTCGACCGCGGCTACGGCTACGTCGCCGCCACCGGCCTCACGCTCGCCGCCGCCCTCGGCGCCTCGATCCCGCAGCCGTTCTTCGGCGTGGCCGTCGACCGCCGCCGACTCGACTGGTTCGCCCCCGCAGGCGTCGCCCTCGCCGGGATCGGGCTCGGCCTCGCCGGGCTCGCCCGGCCTTACCCGCTGGTGCTCGCGCTCATCTTCCTGTCGGGCATCGGCGTCGCCATGTTCCATCCGGCCGCGGGCAAGGGCGCCCGCGAGGCCGCGGGCGACAGTGCCGCCGCCATGAGCATCTTCGCCGCGGGCGGCAGCGTCGGCTTCTTCCTCGCCCCGGTGCTGGCGACCCCGGCGCTCATGGCGATGGGCGTGGGCGCGACCGCGCTGTTCATCCCGCCCGCCGTCCTCATCTCGTTCGTCATGCTCCGCAAGCACACTCGAATCGCGGCGGGACCGGCGAAGGCCCGCACCGGTGCGGACCGCTGGGGCCCGTTCGCGGTCCTCACCGCGATCGAGGTGGTCCGCTCGATTCTGTGGGTCGGCATCATCACCTTCATCGAGCTCTACTGGATCCGCCACCTCGGCGCCGGGCACGCCGTGGCCGGGATCGCCTTGGCGGGCTTCATGCTCGGCAGCGTCGTCGGCACACTCCTGGGCGGGCGACTCGCCGACCGCTTCGGCGCGTTGCGCACCACCCGCATCGGCGGGATCCTCATCATTCCGTTCCTGGTCCTGCTGCGGATCACGCCGGGGGAGTACGTCCCCCTGGTGCTCGCCCTCGCGGTCGGCATCGCGATCAACATCCCGTTCGCCGTGCTCGTCAAGCTCGCCCAGGACTATCTGCCGACTCGCCCCGGCACCGCCGCGGGTGTCACGCTCGGCCTGGCGATGAGCGCGGGCGGATTGTTCGCCCCGGCGTTCGGCCTCATCGCCGAAGCCCATGGGCCCGAAGGGGTCTTCACAGTGCTCTGCGCCGTGCCACTGGCCGCCGTGATTCTCGGGTGGTTCTTGAAGCGACCCTGATCCGCGGGGCGCCCCCGCATCGATGGAACGCGGCCTTGCGGTCCCGCATCCACTCCGCGAACGTCCTCGCCGGGTGGCCGGTGACACACGAGCCGGTTCAGTGCGGCGGGGACGTCGATTCGCGCACCACGAGACTCGTCGCGAGCTGCACGTGATGCGAGTCGGGGACCTTGCCCGCGGCCAGGTCGAGCACTGTGCGCGCGGCGACCCGGCCCATCTGGCGCAGGGGCTGCTTGACGGTGGTGAGCGGCGGTTCGACCCACTTGGCGTTGTAGGTGTCGTCGAAGCCGACCACACTGAGGTCGCCGGGGACGGCCAGGCCGCGCCGGCGCGCGGTCCTGATGACGCCTACGGCGATGCTGTCGCTGGCGGCGAAGACGGCCGTTGGCGGCTCGTCCAGGTCGAGCATCCGCTCGGTGACTTCCGCGCCGGTCTCGGCGTCGAACTTGCCCGAGCCGGTGAGGCTCGGGTCCACTTCGACTCCGGCCGATTCGAGGGCCTCGCGGTAGCCGTGGAGGCGCTCCCGCGCTGGCAGCGACTGCGGCGGCCCGCCCGCGAAGCCGATCCTGGTGTGCCCCAAGTCGAGCAGGTGCCGGGTGGCCTGCACGCCGCCGGCCCAGTTTGTCGCGCCGAGGCTGGTGACGCGCTCCTCGAGCGGGTTGGCCGGGTCGATGACCACCAGCGGCAGCCCCACCTGCTCGCACGCGTCCATCTCGACACTCGTGAGTTGCGCGGTGACCACGACCAGGCCTGCCGCTCCCTGCGTGGCGATCTCCTTGATCCGGTCGGCCCCGAGCGGATCGTGGCCCGGGCTCTCGGATTCGAGGGAACTGGTGACCACTTCGACGCCCAGTTCGCGCCCGCCGCTGATGAGGCCGTCGAGCACGTACACGGCGTACATGTTGAGGATCGTGTCGAACACGACGTGGATCGACTGCGGCGCAGGCGCCTCCCGGGGACCGGTGGTCGGCACGTATCCGAGTTCGGCGATGGCCTCGCGCACGAGCCGCCGGGTCTCCTCGGCCACGCCGGGGCGGCCGTTGAGCACTTTGGAGGTGGTGGCCTTGGAGACGCCCGCGCGTGCCGCCACCTCGGTCAGCGTCGCGCGGGGACGGGCCGGCTTGCTCATCTGCTCCACCTCTTCAAAACGTGTGCCGCCATTCTAGCCACGATCGGAAACAGTTTCCAAACGAGTCGCGTGACGCGGTCTTGAGGCGCGTCGGTGCTCGGGAACTCGAGTCGCCAGCCCGTTGTGCAGCGAGCTGAAACTCAAATCGACTCTGACCATAAACTATTTCGATGGTTGAGAGCAGTGGCCTGCGTGCCATCGCGAGCGAGCGCGTCATGACCACGCCCGTGCTTCTTCGGCCACCGCGCCGAATGACGCAACGTCACGCACCGTTCTCGTTGCGGCACAATGGACTTCGCTGACTATAATGACGCCGTCATCCGGCGGCCCGCCTCACCCGGTCGGTCCGTCGGCCCAGTCGACAACAAGGAGACCCTGTGTCCTTCAAAGAAGGCAGGACGCCTCGCGTCCTCGCCCGCGTGGCCGCCGTCGCGGCCGCTGCCGGGCTCGGCGTCGCCGGTCTGGCCGGATCCGCCTCGGCCGACATCGAGATCCAGCAGTACGCCGCCCTGGGTGACTCCTACGCCTCGGGCGTCGGCGCCGGCGACTACCTCGCCGACGACGGCTGCTACCGCTCCGCCAACGCCTACCCGCGCCAGGCCGCCACCGAACTCGGCGAACGCCTGTGGTTCGAGGCCTGTTCGGGTGCGCGCGTCGAAGACGTGGTCGCCAACCAGCTGAACCACCTCTACCCCACCCGCACCGAGCACGTCACGATCGGCGTGGGCGGCAACGACGCCGGGTTCTCGACCGTCCTCGGCGCTTGCGCCGGAACCGACACCGCCCAGTGCGAGGTTGCGGTCAACAACGCGCGCAACATCATCACGACCTCGCTCCCGGCCGAGCTCGACGACCTCTACACCCAGGTCGAGACCAAGGCTCCTCACGCCGACGTCGTGGTCGTGGGCAATCCGCGACTGTTCAACGGCACCAGCTGCTCCGGCACGCTGGCGATCACCCCCGATGAGCAGGCGCTGCTGAACGACGCCGCCGACCTGCTCGCCGAGACCACCGCCGAGGTGGCCGCCGAACACGGCTTCGACTTCGCCGACCCGCGCGATGCCTTCGCCGGCCACGAGGTCTGCTCGTCCGACCCCTGGATCCTCGGCTACGTCGGCACTCTCGAGTCCTTCCACCCCAATGCCGCCGGGCAGGACGCCTACGCGGAGGTCGTGCTCCCGCACCTCGACTACTAGGGACCGATACCGGAGCGGCCCGTGGGACATACATCCCGCGGGCCGGTTCCGTTCATCTCTCATTGGACTGCGGCGCATACAATGCCGAGACCCTCCACCCTGCTACGACAAGGAGACCAATGTCTCGACACACCCGCAAACGCGGCTTCATCGCGCGCACCCTCGCGGTCGCGGCAGCCGCAGGCATCGGCGCCGCCGCGCTCGCCAGCCCGGCTTCGGCCGCGCCCTGGCAGCCGCACTACGTCGCGCTCGGCGACTCGTACGTCTCGGGCGTCGGCGCGGGCGACTACCTCGCCGATGACGGCTGCTACCGCTCCGCGAACGCCTACCCGGTGCTCGCCGCCGAGGCGACCGGCGCGAAGCTCTCGTTCGACGCCTGCTCCGGCGCGCGCGTCGAGGACGTCGTGGCCAATCAGCTCGGTAATCTGTCCTGGCTCACCCGCGAGGTCACGATCGGCGTGGGCGGCAACGATGCCGGGTTCTCGACGGTGCTCGGCGCTTGCGCCGGCACGGACACCGCTCAGTGCGAGGGCGCGATCGCGAACGCGCAGTCGGTCATCACCGACTCGCTTCCGGCCGAGCTCGACGACCTTTACTCGCAGGTCGAAAGCAAGTCGCCGTTCGCCGACGTCACCGTTGTGGGCAATCCGCGACTGTTCAACGGCACCAGCTGCTCCGGCACGCTGGCGATCACCCCCGATGAGCAGGCGCTGCTGAACGACGCCGCCGACCTGCTCGCCGAGACCACCGCGGCCGTCGCCGCCGACCACGGGTTCGACTTCGCCGACCCGCGCGATGCCTTCGCCGGCCACGAGGTCTGCTCGTCCGACCCGTGGATTCTCGGCTACGTCGGCACGCTGGAGTCGTTCCACGCGAACGCCGCTGGTCAGGCCGCGTACACCGATGTCGTGCTCCCGTACCTGGAGCGCTGCTGACAAAGGGCCCAATAGTTGTCAAAGGGCAACTATGAGCCGAGCGCCCCTAGTTGTAAGAAGGCAACTAAGGGCTCGAGTGTCATCAGTTGTACGGCGACAACCACTTCACCGGCCCGTGGGGACCACCCGCGGGCCGGTTCCGCTTTCCTGGACAATTGCCGAATGCCCAGACGTTCACGCAAATCCCGGTCGGCGGCCCTTCCGGAGACCTGCCCGTGCGGTTCCGGCGAGGCCTACGCCGCCTGTTGCGGGCCGCTGCACGCCGGGACCGCGAGGGCCGCCACCGCCGAAGCCCTCATGCGTTCGCGCTACAGCGCCTTCGCCGTCGGCGACGGGGCCTACCTGCTGCGCACTTGGCACCCCTCGACCCGCCCCGAGTGTCTCGACCTGAGCGCCGACGACCGGTCCTGGACCGGCCTCGAAATCCTCGAGTCCACCGGCGGCTCTCCGCTCCACACCCAGGGCACCGTCCACTTCCGCGCCCACTACATCGACGCCGAAGGTCCCGGAGTCCAGACCGAGAACAGTGTCTTCGAACGCGTCGGCCCCGACTGGCGTTATGTGGACGCCCTCGGCTTCTCCTAATTGTTGTCCCGTGAGTGTTTCTGGATGCGGAGCGGCCGTTCGCATGAGGTGTGGTTCAGCCGGTGAGGTTAGGTCCGTGGGACTGGGGCTTTTCGACTGCGCACTCAGCGATGCCGTTTCTATGTCAGTACCTGGCGCCTTGGTCCGTCAACGTGCGCTTGTCGGCGAAGAAGTCGCCCAGGGGCTCGGCGATGCGGTCGGGGTGGCCGTCGTTGTCGGCGGCCAGGTGACCCAGGCCGGGCAGTTCGATCCGCTGGGCGTGCGGGATGGCCGCGTGCAGGGCGTGCAGGGCGTCTTTGAAGTAGGGTGCGCTCCTGCCGCCGCCAAGGAGCAGGACGTCGGGGCAGCCACGCCACCGGCGAGAAGCGGCCGGCCTGCAGCGGCGGCTCGTAGACGGCGATCTTGTATCCGCCCGGGGAGGTCAGCGCCCATTGCAGGATGGGGATGGCGCCGACCCGCAAATCGTTGGGGCGCTTGGGATCATTCCCCTGTGGGGGCAGTGATTTCCGCATCAGACGGGGCGATGATCGAGCTATTCAGCGGACGGTGCTGATCGTGGACGGCACACTCGTGTCCACCCGGGACCACACCGTGGCGGCAAGTCGAAGAATCACCGTTATTCCACGAATAATTAGGTGGTCATCCACGCCGACTCCCAGCTCGTCGTCGCCGTCGGCACACCACTTCCTGGCAACCGCAACGACTCCAAGGCCTTCGCCGAGTCCGGTGTCGACCACGCCACCCGCACCGCGACCGGCCCACCGGCGCCTGAACTGCCGAGATGACCTCCCCTGACCTCACAGCAATCTCACCCAGCCAGAATCAACCTTCGGGACAAGCCTTAGCCGTTGCGGCAGGGCAAATCATCGAATACTTGTCGATTTATTAACAACTGTCTAACCTCGTCGGGTGAGCTTCGAGACTCCGCCACCCGCCAAAGACCGCCGGGTGCGACGAACCCGCGCCGCCCTTTTGGGCGCCGCGGTCACGCTGGTGAGCGCGCGCGGGACCGCGAACGTCCCGATTTCCGACATCGCCGACGCCGCGGGGGTGAGCCGCCAGCTCGTGTACCTCCACTTCCGCGACCGCGACAACCTGCTGCTGGAGGCCGCACTCGACCTGGCGCGCCGCGAGCTCGCCGATCCCTTGGAGGACGCCCCCGCGGAGGCCGTCGGTCGTGAACGCGCGCTCGTCGTCGCCCGCCACTTCGCCGAGCACCGGGGCTTCTACCGCGCGATGTTCGAGGCGGCCAGCGGCTTCGCGCTCAACCGGGTCATCTGCGGCTTGCTCGCGCCGCTGCGCAGCGGCTCACTGAAGGCACGGTTCGGTCATAAACTGCCGCCGCAGGCGGCGGACGACTTGGCCGTGTTCATCACCGGCGGCGGCACGGCCCTCCTGAGCGCCTGGGTCTCCAGCCCGGACGAACCCCTCGATCCTGAAGCGATGGCGGACCGGCTCCTGGCGGTCGGCCAGATCCTCACCACCGCCCTTGCCACCCTCGACCGCTCCGCCGAGGTCCCGGCGCAGCGCGACTGAGTCCGGCGCTATGCGGGCTGGTCGGTGATCTGGATCAGGTTGCCGCAGGTGTCGTCGAAGACGGCGGTGGTCACCGGGCCCATGTCGGCGGGCTCCTGGGTGAATCGCACGCCCAGGCCGCGCAGCCGCTCGTATTCGGCGCTCACGTCGTCGACGGCGAACGAGGCGAACGGGATGCCGTCGGCGACCAGCGCGTCCTTGAACGGCTTCACCGCCGGGTGCCCGCCAGGTTCGAGCAGCAGTTCGGTGCCGTCCGGGTGCTCCGGCGAGACCACGGTCAGCCACCGGTCCTCGCCGCCCACCGGCACGTCGTGCTTCTTCACGAAGCCCAGCACGTCGGTGTAGAACCGCAGCGCGCGTTCCTGGTCGTCGACGAGCACGCTCGTCAGGTGGATCCTCATGTCGGTTTCCCTTCCGCGTCGGGATTGGCGAGCCACCGTTCGACGATCGGTTCGAGCGGTGCGGTGTTGATGTAGTGGAACTTGTACCGGCCCTCGCGCCTGGTCTCGACCAGGTCGGCGCTCTCGAGCACGTCCAGGTGCTGCGAGATCGCCTGCCGCGACGAACCGAGTCCGTGGTTCGTCGCCAGCCTGCCGCAGATCTCGAAGAGCGTCTGGCCGTTTCGGGCGGTCAGCTCGTCGAGGATCGTCCGGCGCGTGGGATCGGCCAAGGCCTTGAAGACGTCGACCACACCAACCATGATAGGCAAGCAATCACTTGCATGTCAACGTTTCCGCAAACCCGCACCGGGTCCCGATTCGCGTTTCCCGCTCCGGGGCTCGGCCTCGCTAATATGAGCGGCGAGGGTCCGAATCCCGAGGAGCGCCGATGCAAAGAGACCAACTCGCGAACGTCGCCTTCCTCATGCGCCAACGCAACGACATCGACGCGCGCATCGCCGACATCGTGGGGCGCCCGGTGGTCTCGGGGCACCTCTCGGACTGGATCGCCGCGGCCATCCTCGACATCGCGCTCGAACGGGCCGCAAACCGGGCCATCGACGGGCGCTTCCGCAGCGGGCCGCTCGCCGGGCGCACGGTCAACATCAGGCACTACACCCAGAACCAGGGCCTGCTCGACATGACCGACTCGGAGGAACTCGACTACTACCTGGTCATGACCGGACCGCGGGGCCCCGCGGTCCGATCGGCGGGCACCCACCGGCCCTGGACGATCGATTACGTGCACCTCTTCGACGCCTGGGCGCTGGCCGACGCCCTGCACGCCGAGATGCGGCGGATCGGCACCGCCACCAGCGTCCGCGCCGCGTTTTGGCACGCCGCCGAGATCCACCCGCGCGCCGCGAACCCCGAGCTCGTGCTCACGCCCGAACAGGCCCTCGCCTTCGACGCCTTCAAATCCGGGCCTTCCGCGCTGTGAACTTCCGTCGCCTTCGAGGGTTACTCTGCGGCGCTTCAGGAGTCTATGATCAAGGGGCACAAATCCGCTAAGAAGTGGAGAATCCTCCCATGCGCCTCCTCCTTCGCGTCCTCACCTGCCTCGCACTGATCGCTTCGCTCTTCGTCACGGCCGCCCCGGCATCGGCCGCCGATGAAGTCGCACCGCTTCCCGACGACTTCCTTTGGGGGGTCTCCTCATCCGGCTTCCAGTCCGAAGGGGACAACTCTGACAGCAACTGGCTCCGCTACTCCCAGAACAAGGAACCCGTCGGCGACGCGGTCGACTTCCGGCACCGGTACGCCGAGGACATCGCGCTGGCCGCCGACATGGGCGTCGAGGTCTACCGCTTCGGCATCGAGTGGGCCCGTGTCGAGCCCGCGCCGGGGGAGTGGGACGAGGCCGAGCTCGCCTACTACGACGACGTCGTGCAGACCGTCCTGGACGCCGGCATGAAGCCGATGATCACCCTCAACCACTGGGTCCATCCCGGTTGGGTCGCCGACCAGGGCGGATGGAAGAGCGACGAGACCATCGCCGACTTCACCGCCTACTCCGAGCGCATCGTCGAGCGCTACGCCGACCTCGGCGTGATGTGGGTGACCTTCAACGAAGCGACCCTGTACGTCTACCACGAGATCGACAACGGGGCCGCCACCTGGTTCGACGCCCCCTGGCTCTTCGACCGCCTCGCCAAGGCCCACAACGCGGCCTACGACCTGATCCACGCTGCCGACCCGGGCGCGATGGTCACCTCCAACCTCGCGTTCCTCCCCTTGTCGCCGTGGCTGTTCGACGCCGCGTTCATCGACAAGATCGCCGGGAAGCTCGACTTCGTGGGCATCGACTACTACCTCGGCCTGAGCCTCGACAACCTCACCGCCGCCCGCGCGATCACCGGCGAGCTCGCCGACGCCCAGCCCGACGGGATCTACTACGCCCTGCGCTACTACGCGAACAAGTTCCCCGACAAGCCGCTCTACATCGTCGAGAACGGCATGGCCACCCACGACAACGCCGAGCGCCCCGACCGCCTCAGCCGCGCCGCGTTCATCGAGGACCACGTCTACTGGATCCAGCGCGCCCGCGAGGACGGCATCGACGTGATCGGCTACAACTACTGGAGCCTCACCGACAACTACGAGTGGGGCTCCTACACGCCCCGCTTCGGCCTGTACACCGTGGACGCCCTCACCGACCCCTCGCTGACCCGCGTCCCGACCGACGGCGTCGACGCCTACACCGGAGTGATCGCCGGCGGCGGCGTCCCCGGCGACTACGAGCCCGTGGTGCGCCCCTCGATCTGCTCGCTCATCGACCCGCCGCTGAGCTGCCTGGTGCCCGCTTCATGACCGGTATCGCAGTTTTCCCCGCGCCGAGGCCTCGGCCGTGCTTTGGTCGAGGTCTCGACGCCGAGGGGGTTCCTCTCGGACGTGAAACCGGATCGTTATTATGCGTGGCACAGAGGGTG
>DATABR010000029.1:0-6807 GCA_036259435.1 Glycomyces sp. | reverse complement strand
CAACAAGGTGGAGGATGACTGGGGTGGGCTGTTCGGCTGTCCGGTTTGGTGATGGCCGGGGTTGGGCGGGCAGCGACAACGAGGTAGGCAATAGCCGGGGCGGGTTCGTCGGCTTTCGGCCCGCTCCTTTGGCGTCTGGTGGGGAGGTGGATGGTCGGGGCTGGGCTTCCTGCCCCGGGCATGGCGAAGGGCCCGAACCCGCACTGGATTCGAGCTGGAGGCCCGATATGCACTCCGTCCCCCGTTCCGGTCGCCACCGGAACGGGCCGCGTAAGAAGGGTGGTTCGCCGTAGTCGACCGGTCCAACTGGTGCCAGAGACCCGCCCGGTGTCGGGGCGGGCTCCGCCCCTGAAGGATTCGCGGGGAAGGCCGCTACTGGCTCTGGAGGTTCGTGCGTCCTGAACCGTGCTCGGGCCTTTGCTCGGGCTTCCTCGATCGCGGTTAGGGATCGTTCCCGTTCGACCATCTCGGCGTGCCCATCCAGGTCCGACTTCATTCCTTCGGACCATTCCGAGCGGTAGAGCCCGGTGGGGAACACCTCCCAGTCAGAGCCCTGGTTCTCGATGTCCAGGGCGGCATCAGTGCGCCAGTCCGCGCACCCGCACTCGTTGCCGTCCATGCCTTCCACACCAGCGCCGGTGTCGTGGCCGTCGTGGTGGGTGATGACCGCCCGTCCCGGCCCGGTCTTGGCGACCGACCAACCATTGGTGTGGATGCGGCCGTGGTGGAACCGGCACAGCAGAATCAGATTCTCGGCGGTCGTCGCGCCGCCATCGGCCCATTGACGCACGTGGTGGGCTTCGGTCCATGCGACCGGACGCCCGCACCCCGACCAGGCGCAGCCTTCGGGCTGTTCGCGTTCGAGCTTGCGACGCAGCGCCACATTGGGCAGGCGCAGGGCCCGACCGAGTTCGATCGCTTCCCCGGCGGCGTAGTCGAACACTGAGGGGATGACCCCGGCTTCGCAGGCGAGGAGGCGGGCCTTGGCTACCGAGATCGGCTTGCCCTCCAACAAGGGGAGGCGGCCGGTGTCCTCACCGCGCAGGGTCTCGATGTCGACGACCAGGTCGAGGGTGGCGGTGTGGCCGTGGCGCGTCACCGCTTCCTTGGAGGTGCCGTATCCGGCGAGGAGTTGGTGGAGGGCTTCGGCGTGCCGGTTGGCCTGCGGGGGCAACACCTCATCGGCATCCTGCTCGTCCTGCCTCGGGGGCGGGCACGCGGTCTTCAGGTACTTGTCGAGCAGCCGACCGGTGGCGTCGGACAGGTCGCCATCCAGGTGCCACATGCCGTTCCCGGTCTCGGTCAGCTCCAGGCGCTGCAGGGACTGCTCGCCCAACTCATCGAACAGTTCGGCTTCGTCGGCGATCGAGGCCCATAGTTCGTCGAGGTGGCGCTGGAGGGCCTTGAACGTGGCGTGCTGGCAGAACTCGGCGACCATGGCTTCAGGGGTCGCACACTGCACCTCGGGGTCGAAAGGTGAAGGTGCCGGTGTCCTAAAGGGGGTGCGGGCGAACGGTCGCATGGCGGGGGTCTGGTCCAGTTGGCGGACCGCGTAGGCGACCTGGTCGACCCGGGCCGCCCCCGTGGTGGCGGCAGCAGCGAGGAGGCGGAACTTTCCTGACAGCCTGGCGATGGCCGCGAGGGCACCAGCGGTGCCGTAGGTGAAGTCGAACTGGGAGAGCAACAGGTCCCGCAGGGCCGAGAACCCGAACTCCGAACGGTGGAGGTTCGCCTCCTTCATCGCGATCACCGCCGACAACACCCGGGCGTGTTGGGCGTTGATGGCGGCAGCGGCTTCGCTGAGGGTGGTCCGGATGGCCTCGGCGTGGGAACGGCGATCGGGGCGGGCCGGTGCGGCCGGGACCGGGGTGGTGGTGCAGGTGCTCATCAGGTTCGTTCGCCTCCTCCCGTTCTCGAATGTGCTGCCGTGTTTCGCTTCCTTGTTCGGTAGTTCAATCATAACTTTACGTAACACGCCGATCCACTTACGACATAGAGCGGTAGGCCACACTCTGCCCCGCTCCACGGCCCTCCTGCTCTGGCGCGCAGCCGACCCGTCCGACAGCCGCAATACGACCCCAAGAAATGCAGTCCCTTTTGTCGCTGCCCTGTCGGCCCGCGCCATACGAGACCAGACAGCCCCATGAAGAGCTCGATCAAACGCAGACCTCCTTGTCGCTGACCGCTCTAAGCGCTACCCAAACGGCGCCACAAGTCGCAACCGCGCCGCACCGCTCCCTACAAACGCGACGGGCTCGCCGAACCCGACTCGTCAAGCCGGGTCGGGTCAAACGCTTCCTACGCAGGCTTGAAATATCCGTCTCCCAGCCGGGTCGGGCTTCGCGCCCGGTGGCTCAGGAGGCGTCTTCCCTCACCACCGGAACTTCGGCCTTATTACTGGGCCAGGGCCATGTTCACCGCCTCGATGCGCTCGTTGATGTCGCGGAGCTCGTTCAGGTTCGGGTCCCAGCCGCGGTCCAGGAGTGCCTCCCGCAGTCTGACCAGCCATGGTCGCGGATGCTCCATCACATCGGAGGCGGTGAGCACCAACACCTCCCACCCGAGATTCCGCAGCGCCTGATGTCGACGATGGTCACCGGTCTTCGAGGCCTGGCCCAGATGGGCGCCCATGCTGTCGTACTCGACCCCGACCCGCCACTGCTCCCAGCCGAGGTCGAGGAACTTCGAGCGGCCGTTCGGACCGCGCACCCGCAGCTGCGGAACCGGAGCGGGGAGCCCGGCGTCGCCTATCAGGCAGCGCGCCCAGGACTCCATGGGCGACTCCGATCTCGGATCGGCTGCGAGCAGCGTCGCGTTCGCCCGGCGCAGCCGCTCGCCGTGCATCGGTTCGAGAGCCGCCGAGAGTCCCGCCGAGTCGATGCCTGCCCGCAGGATCTGGTCCGCGGCGGCCACCGCTTCCAGCCGCGGCAGGTCGGCCGCGCAGTCCACCAGCGTGCGGGCCAGCCGGGTCACCGGCAGGCCGTCGATCACCGTGATGTCGGCCAAGGGCGGATCAGGGGAGCTCTCGACCGGCCACTCGCGTTGGTCGGCTCCCGGCGGCAGGACATCGAAGCCGTGGATCCAAGCCGCGGTGCGGCCCGTCGCCACCTGGCTGAAGTCGGATTCGAAAGCCGCCTCGAAGCGCAGGAGAAGGTCTTCGGGCGCCTCGCTCGAATCGTCGAGCGGCCGTGCCATCGTCGCTGTCGCGGTGCGGTACATCGGTATCTGCGTCATTTATCAACTGTCGCCGCCCCCTCCCGAAGCGTCAACAACTTCTTTTTCGCTTGTGGATAACTGCCACTAGTTGAGCGGATCGGCAGTTCAAAGGCTGTGGATAAGCTTCTCGGTGAGTTGGGGCACAAGCGAAATGCAGCGAGGGCGCCTCCCAAAGGGAAACGGCCCCCGCCGCATTCGCAAGCGCTGACGCGGCTCAAATGCCGCTCAGGAGGTCATCATCCCTCGACGAGGTCGCACAGCTTCCACTGGCCGTCTTCCTCGACCGCCTTGTAGATCTCGTAGACGCCCTCTTCCATCTCGTCCTGGTCGCTGGGTTCGCTGTCGTCCATGGTCCAGCCGACCCAGACTTCCACGCCGTCGTCGACCTCACGCGACATGCTCCACAGCAGGAAACCCCAGTCGGTGCCGTCGTACTCCAGCTGCCAGTCCACGTCGAACTGCAGTTCCTCGCTCGGCGACGCGCAGATCAACGACTGCAGCAGTTCGTCATCGTCGGTCTCGGACGCGAGACGGTAGTTGATCGCCGCGCCCTCCGCCGTGTCCGAGGTGTACTCATCGGAGTTGATGGGCGTGCCCCAAGTGGCGAAGTCGCCGTTGTCGGTTTCGGCCGGCGTCTCCTCCTCCGCGGTCGGCTCGGGTTCCGCCTCGGTCGCCTCCTCGGTGGTCTCAACCGCCTCGGTCTTCGCGGGGTCGCCGCCCGCCTGGGGGTCCTGCTCTTCGTCCTCGAGCATTCCGGGGATGATCAGGACCGCGGCGACACCGAGCACCACGACCAGTCCGACGACCACGGCGAGGATGACGGCGAGGCTGCCGCCCTGCTTGGGCTGCGGGAGCGGCGGGGGCAGTATCGTTCCGGGGGCCGACGGGTAGCCCGGGTGCACGCCGACCTGTGGCGGCATCATCCCGGGCTGGGTCGGCGGCTGGGTGTACTGCGGCGGCGGCTGCTGCTGGTAGTAGTTGCCGGGCGGGGGAGGCGTGCTGTATCCCGGCTGCATATAGGGGTCGCTGGGCTGCTGCGGCTCGGGCTGCAGTTGATACTGCGGATTCTCGCCGCCTGGGGGCGGATACGTCATCGCTCTAACACGCCTCGTCTGCTGGGGGCCATCGGAAGCGGTGAATGGGTTTCACCGGGTGTTCTCGATCGTACAGGCCTGTGGCGACCCCGTGGCTCCCGGAAAACTCCAGGTCGCAGGCCTTATCAGCGACAATGCGGGCACCTCGGGACACCTCGGTCCCGAGCCCGGCCCGTCGCACACCCTGTGCGACCGCCTCCCCCGTTGGAGGACTACGCTTTATGCCCCGGCACTCCGCACGCGGCACCCGATGGACGGCACTCGATCAACGGCACCGTCGATCCCACACCGAGACCGCGCGCGCCGCCGCGGCAGGCCCTGCCGCGACCGACGGCGGAGCCGTACCGAGAAGTTCTGGCAGCTAAGAGACACGCTTCTACCCGAGGTTCGACGTATGGCGAATGCCAATGCAATGCAGCTTTGGACACTCCGCTTCTCCGCCGCGCTCGCACCGGTGCCGGTGGTCGAGCTCTTCGGCGTGAACCGCCTGTGGGGCTACGGCCTCCTCTACCCCGCGATAGCCGCGACGTGGGCCACCGGCCGCTGGCAGCGCCGCCGCCAACTCGCCCGCATGCGCGACGCACCCGACGCGAACGAGCCCCGCCCCGGATTCTGGGACGAGTCGGCCTCCGGCGGTGGGCCCACGATCGGCGAGGCCGTCACCGACGCCGACAGCCCGCTCCCGCTCCGGCGCCGCGACCGCGCCATGAGCAACCTCGTCGGCTCCATCAAGAACGAGGCCATCGACGCCGATCTGCGCATACAACTCATCCAAGACCTCGTCGACCTCGGCGGCAAAGACATGGCCCTACGTCTCTCACCCGTCGCCGTGGCCTCCGAAGTGGACGTCGAGGTTCGACTCGAAGCGGCCGAGCACATGAGCCGCTTCAGCCTCGAAGAGGCCTCCCGAGCGCTCGAAGCGATCGCCGCCGATGCCGCCGTCGACGACAAGTACCGCCTCGATGCCGCCAGCGCCCTCGTCGACTGCGCCGCCCGCCCGGCCGGGACCGCGTTGATGCAGTTGGTCACCGACGATTCGGTGAGCGAGTACGTGCGCCACAGCGCCGCGAACGCCCTGCGCCGGGTCCACCGGTCCGCGGCGGCGATGGCGTTGCGGCATTTGGCGAACGCGCCGGTGGTGACGGCGCGGCTGCGGATCATCTGCGCCGAGCAGCTCGCCGACGAGAGCGTGTTCGACGCCGAGGAGGCGTTGTGGCGGTTGATCAAAGGCGTCGAGGCGGTCATGGACTACCACTTGGGCATCGATGCGGCCGAGGCGATGCACGGGATCAGTCCCGAGGTCGGGGTCGAGGCGTATTCGGTGCTGGCCGTGGATTCGTGTTTCCACTGGTTCGGTCGGATCGAGGCGGCGTACCGGCTTGGCCGGCTCGGGATGCGCGACGGTTTCGACCTGCTCAGCGACTTCGCGCGCGCCGAGGATCTGGAGGACGTCTACGGGATCGCCGCGCTCGACCGGCTCTTCCAGTTGGAGGTGGAGACCGAGACGCTCGACCCCGACGATTGATCCGCCCGGATTCGGGAGCGTTGCGGTGCAACCGCCTTATGGTTTTGTGGCGACGAAGTACGTTTCGATGCCCAGGTGGTGGAGGTCGCGGCGGTGGCCGAGCCAGTGCGGGCCGCTCTCGTCGAGCAGTTCGGTCCAAGCGGCCCGGTCGTCCTCGCTGAGGTAGTGCTCGAACCAGTTCACGCTGGCGCCCAGGGCTTTCAGCGCATGGTGGAGGTCGCCGCCTTTGAGCGGGGCCGGGGTCGCGACGAGGTCGTTGACGGTCTGCACGTCGGTGAGGCCCGCGTGTTCGAGTGCGAGGTTCCATCCATAGGGGAGCGGCGTCGAGCCGTGCTCGATCGCCTCGTCTTCGAGCCTTCGCGAGGCGGCCTCTCTGAGGCGCAGCTCCAGACCTGGTCGGCCTACGCCCAGGTGCCAGGGCAGGTACTGTGCAAAGACGCCGCCCTCGCCGATCGCGAGCCGCCCGCCCGGTGCGAGCAGCGCGGCCAGGTGTTGCAGGGCCGCTTGGGGATCGGCGGCGTGGTGGAGCACGTGGCCGGCCCACAGGAGGTCCGCGGGGGTGTCGAATGCCGCCGCGAGGGCGTTCGGGTCGTCCACTGAGGCCTGTGCGGCCTGCACGTCGGCGCCGCGTTCGGCGGCCCGTTCGCGCACGAGGTCGAGCATGGCGGGTTCGGCGTCGACCGCGACGATCTGCGCTTCGGGCAGGGTCTCGGCGAGTGCGAACGCCATTGACGCGGCGCCGCAACCGATGTCGCCCGCCACTCGGTCTTCGGGCCGGGAAAGCTGTGCGGCGAGCCGCCGGTACCGGTCGGCTTCGGCATCGATGCGCTCGCGGAATCGGTCGGCGGATTCGGCGAAATCGAACGCTGCGGTGTGCTCGTGGTGGTGCTCACGATTTGCCATGCGCCTCAACCTAGCACTGTGCGCACCGCTGGGGTGCCTGCCATTTCCTGGCGTAGAGGCGGCCGGGCG
>DATABR010000028.1:0-12473 GCA_036259435.1 Glycomyces sp. | reverse complement strand
GGAGCGGGGCCTCAACCTCGAGCAGTGCACCGCCTACTCCGATTCGGCGAACGACCTGCCGATGCTCCGCAAGGTCGGCCGCGCGATCGCCGTCAACCCTGACGCGCGGCTCGCCCGCCAGGCCCGCCACTACGGCTGGCCCGTCCTCGACTTCCGCCGCGGCCGCCGCGCCGCGAAACTGGCGCTGCCGACCGCGGCCGCCGCCGGAGTCGGCGCGGGCCTGCTCTACCTGTACAAGTCCCGCGGCGACCGGGAATAGACAACCCGACCCGGCCGAGGCCGGTGACGTTACCCACGCCCCGGCCTCGGCCGGTGCAACACGAAGAGGCACATGGACACGGCGCAACGGCTCACCCTCGCGGGGACGGCCGTGCTCGCCGTCGCCTGGCTCGCCTGGCCCTCGCCCGAGCGGCCCGAGACCGCCGCGGCCCCCGAGACCGCGCCGACGGTGTGGGAGACCTGGGACGCCGAACCCGTCGACTGGCCCGGCCAGATCGACGGCCGGGCGTGGACCCCGCTCTCCGTCCTCGAGGACCCCGGCCCCGACCGCCAAGCGCTGCTGGGCACCGACGAGTCCGGGAGCCTGCTCTATGTGGAGCGCATCGACGACGGTGAGCCGACCGCCGAGGTGATCGCCGAACCCGGCGGCGTGCCCGGCCTGGTCGCCGTCGCGGCCACCGACGACCGCCTCGCCTGGATCCAGTCCGTGCCCGACGAACGGGGCCGGGTCGTCTCCGAACTGTGGACGGCCCAGCGCGACGCGAACGGCAGGCCCGCCGAGGCGGCGGCACTCACCGCCGACACCGGCGACGTGATCACCGCCGGGAGCGCCTACGACCTCCAGTTCGCCGCCGAAGGCCTGCACTGGCTCTCGACCGCCCGCGGCGACACGCTCGTGACCGAGCACCGCTCGATCGACGTCGACGGCGGTGACGTCGAGGTCGTCAGCCACCGGGGCGCGTGGCAGTCCGCGGCGTGGCCGTGGCTCGCCAGCGCCGGTTCGGATTCGCTCGGCGGGGCGCAGTTGGTGCGCACCGACACCGGCGCGGGCGTCAAGGTGTTCGCGGGTTCCGATGAGTTGACGCTGTGCTCGGCCACCTGGTGCCGCTTGATCGTGACCGCCGACGATGGGTCCCGGATCGATCTCGTCCGTCCAGACGGGACGGATCGGGTGACCGTGGCCGAGGGCTTCACATCGGCGGTCTCACCGGACGTGGGCCTCATCGACCGCTTCGAGCCGCTCGCCGAGACGGCCGCGGCCACCGGCGACGCGACCACCGTGACGCTCTTCGACCTCCAGGAGCAGACCGAGTACCTGGTGGCCTCCAGCGCGGGGCAGGCGGGCGCGGACGCGCGGCGCGTGTGGTGGTCCACCGGGACCGGCGAACTGCTGGTGTGGCACGTGCTGGACCTCACGGACCTGGCTTAATGCGAGGCGATCGCGCACCGGGCGCGGGTAACGTCGATGCCGTGACCGAACCGCAGCACTCGCCAGCGCCGCATTCAACAGTGCCGCACGAGCCGGCCCCGGCCCGGCCGGTGATCATGGGGGTCCTCAATGTCACCCCCGACTCGTTCTCCGACGGCGGGCGCTATCTCGACTTCGAGGACGCGGTGGCGCACGGCGAGCAGATGGGCGCCGAGGGCGCCGACCTCATCGACGTCGGCGGCGAGTCGACGCGGCCGGGGGCCGAGCGCGTCGACGCCGCCACCGAGATCGCCCGTGTCGTGGACGTGGTGGCCGCGCTCGCTGAACGGGGCCTTGCGGTCTCGATCGACACGACCCGGGCGGCGGTGGCCGCGGCGGCGATAGACGCGGGCGCGAGCGTGGTCAATGACGTCTCGGGCGGCTTGGCCGACCCGGACATGGCGCGGGTCGTGGCGGATAGGGAAGTCCGGTGGGTGCTCATGCACTGGAGGGGGCATTCTGCGGACATGCGGCGGCTGGCGCACTACGAGAACGTGGTCGCCGACGTGAAGGCGGAGCTGGAGGACCGGGTCGAAGCGGCCCTGGATTCCGGTGTGGACCGTTCGAAGCTGATCTTGGATCCCGGGCTCGGATTCGCGAAGACCGCCGAGCACAACTGGCGGCTCTCGGCGCACCTCGACGAGTTCGTGGCGCTGGGCTACCCGGTGCTGTTCGGGTCCTCGCGCAAGTCCTACCTCGGTGCGCTTCTGGAGGACGAGAGCGGCAAGCCGCGCCCGGTCGGGGAGCGGGAGGCGGCGACGCTGGCCACCTCGGTGCTGGCGTTCGCGGCGGGCGCGTGGGGCGTGCGGGTCCACGACGTGGCCGGGACGGCGGACGCGCGGGCCGTGTGGTTGGCCACGCAACGGGCGCGCTGACCGATCACGGACATTCGCCTTCAAGCGCAGAACGTGCCTCGGGGGTGCTGACCAGGGCCGGAGCCGATCGCCGATCGGAACGGTGGGATTGCGAGCGCATCTCGAAACTTGGAACACCGGTTGCGGGTGGCGCCGTCGCACCCGTAACATTCGGCACGTACTTCATCCAGAGCAGCTGAGGGGTCCGGCCCTGTGACGCTGCGGCAACCACCGCTCGGTCGGCAGGTGCCAATTCCGGCCCGCCTCGCGGGGAAGATGAGGGAGGAGCCTTCTCGTATGTCCAATGCGCTTTTCAAGGACAGCCCGGCCAAGGGCCTGGTCTGCCGCAACTGCAATGCCACCTACGATCTTGTGGCCCAGCACGCCTGTTGGCAGTGTTTCGGGCCCCTCGAAGTCGATTACGACGCCGCAGAGCTGGCGAAAGTCACCCGCGAGCAGATCGAGGCGGGCCCGCAGAACCTCTGGCGCTACGCGCCGCTGCTGCCGGTCGGCGTCCACCCCGAGGACAGGGTGACCCTGAACCCGGGTCTGACCCCGCTCATCGACGCCAAGAACCTGGCGAAGGCCCTGGGCATGAAGAAGCTCTGGGTCAAGGACGACAGCGCCAACCCCACCCACTCGTTCAAGGACCGCGTGGTCTCGACCGCGGTCTCGGCGGCGATCAAGCTCGGCTTCGACCGCTTCGCGTGCGCCTCGACCGGCAACCTCGCAAACTCGGTGGCGGCGCACGCCGCGCGCGCCGGGGTGCCCTCGATCGTGTTCATCCCGCACGACCTGGAGCCGGGCAAGATCGTCCAGTCGGCGATCTACGGCGGCACGCTCGTGGCCGTGCAGGGCTCCTACGACGACGTCAACCGCCTGTGCTCGGAGCTGACCGAGACCGACGAGTTCGAGTCGACCGCGTTCGTCAACGTCAACATCCGCCCCTACTACGCCGAGGGTTCCAAGACGCTCGGCTACGAGGTCGCCGAGCAGCTCGGCTGGCGATTGCCCGAGCAGGTCGTGGTGCCGATGGCCTCGGGCGAACTGCTCACCAAGATCCACAAGGCGTTCGAGGAGACGGCCGAGATCGGCCTGACCGAGCCGGGCCAGGTGCGCGTCTTCGGCGCGCAGTCGGCCGGGTGCAGTCCGATCGCCGATGCGTACGACGCCGGCACGGACGTGATCACCCCGGTGAAGCCCACCGGGATCGCCAAGAGCCTCAACATCGGCGACCCTGCCGCGGGGCCCTACGCCATCGAGGCGTGCCGGTCCACCGGCGGCGGGATGGCGAAGGTGACCGACGACGAGATCCGCGAGGGCGTGCGGCTCCTCGCCTCGACCACCGGTGTATTCGCTGAAACGGCCGGCGGCGTAGTCGTCGCTACGCTCCGTAAACTGCTGGAGTCGGGACAGTTGGATCCCGAAGCCGAAACCGTCATCTACAACACCGGTGAAGGCCTCAAGACGCTCGACGCGGTGTCGTCGCTGGTCGGGCCGACGCACACGGTGAAGCCTTCATTGAAGGCGGCCAAGGAAGCCGGGCTGCTGGAGTCCTGAGTAGAGGGGGAGTTCGCGAAAGTCATTTGGTTAAACGCTTTCCGAACTCCCAAAATTATCACTCTGCGTGACCGATGTGAAGGCTTGTGTCGGATACCCGACAAAAAGAAGCGAAGAACGGGTCTTGACCGTATTCACTGAATAAGCAAGAATTCTTCTTGCGGGAGGCCGCAGACGTCCTGTCGCCACTCACCCGGTTGACTGCGAGTCCTGGGGCTAGAACGTGTCGAGCAGCGCCAGCCGGTGTCAGGAACTGCGGTCTCCCGACCAAGTCTTCCCCCGCGCCCGCGGCCTTCCTGCCTTAGTGGGTTTACCGAATCACCACTCCCCCAAACCTTTTCGCGCGACCACTCGCGCAATGCGCTTGCCCGCTTCGGACTGGTCCGCAAGACTCGGGCCATGACGCATTTCGACATCGTCCCGGTGGACCCGCGCGACCACGCCATGGTGCAGTCCTGGCTCGGCGTCCTGCTGACCGCCGAGGAGCACGACAACCCGGGGCTGCGGCCCTGGAACCCGGTGCGGCCCTTGACCTCCCTCGTGACCGGCAGCGCCGATACCCGACACGAGTATTGGGCCGCCGTTCGCAACGGCCGGGTGCTCGGACGCCTCGACCTCGGCTTGTCCGACCAGGACAACACGCATTGGCCAACTTCAACCTCTCGGTGCACCCCCACGAACGGCGCCTCGGCGTGGGATCGGCCCTGCTGCGGCATGCCGAAGAGCGCGCTGCCGAGGATGGCCGCACCACGCTGTCCACGTGGGTCTCCGCCCCCGGGCCAGGGAACACCGCGATCAGCGAGGTCGGCTCGACCTTCGCGATCGCCAAGGGCTACAAGCGGTCCCTCGAAGTAGCGGTCCGCAGGTGCGATCTCGACGCCGTGGACGAGCCCGAACTGGACCGGCTGTGGGAGGCCTCATGGAAGCGGGCCGAGGGCTTCGAGCTCGTCTCGTTCGAGGGCGCGCCGCCCGAGGAGTGCATGGACGGCATGGCCCATCTCCACGCCCGCATGTACACCGACATGCCGCTGGGCGAATGGGACCTCCAGGCGGCCGACATCGACCGCGACCGCCTCCTGGACTGGTCGCGCCAGCGCCGTCAGCGGGGCGAACTGCATCTCCACGTCGCCGTGCGGCACAAGGAGAGCGGCACGATCGCCGGGTTCACTGAGATCATCGTCGAAGGCAGCGAGGAGGCCCACTGCTCCCAAGGCGACACGATCGTCGACCCGCGCTTCCGCGGCCACCGGCTCGGCACGATCCTCAAGATCGCCAACCAGCGGCGCGTGCGCGAGTGGCGACCGAAGATGCGCTACGTCTGGACCGGCAACGCGCTGTCCAATGAGCACATGATCAGCATCAACGAGGCGGTCGGCTACCGCGTCGCCGGGCTCGAGGCGGTGTTCCAGAAGAAGCTCGCCTGAGCGGTCACAGGCGCTCGTGCATACGGCGGTGACGCCGTACTGGGCGAGCATGGCCCGGCGGTCCGCGCGTGAACAGCGCGGATCCGGCGGCGGAGCCGGGTGGCGAGCAGTCGCGACGATCGCTCCGGCGTTCCTTTCGGAGGATCGTGAGGGCGGCCGGGCCGTCGCGGACTCCCGGCACGCTAGCCCGAGCCGGTGGCGGCCGAGCCAATTCCAAGCGAACAGCACTGGAAAGCGTTGCACGCCATCCGGTCAGCGGCCGGACTCCGATTTGTCCACGGCCTTGGACCGTTGGCTCGGCAGTCCGACCGGTTCGTCCTCAGACTTGCCGACGACGGCCCCGTGGATCTCGGCGAGCTGCGCTTCCAGTCGCTCCAGGCGGGCGCGCAACTCAGCGGACTCCGCGCGTTCGACGTTCCCCTGGGCCGCAGTGACCCGGTCGACGAACCAGGAGGCGAGCGAACCGCTCACGAGGCCGACCAGGCCGATCGCCGCGAACATCAGGAACGCCGCGATGATCTTGCCCTCGGTGGTCTGCGGCACCATGTCGCCGTAGCCGACGGTGGAGGCGGTGACGACCGCCCACCACAGCGCGTCGCCGAAATCGGCCACCTGCGGGTCGCGCGCGCCCCGTTCGGCGTCCAGGATCGCCAGGCTCGACACCAGCAGGATCATGCCGGTGACGCTGAAGACGTACACGGCGGCCTTGACGCGCTGCGTGGTCTGCGCCTGGCGGCGGAAGACCTCGACCAGCAGCACGACCATCCGCAGGACCCGCAGCGGCCTGATCATCGGCAGCAGGACCATGAGGAGGTCGAGCGGGTGCGAGCGGACGAATCGGAACCGGTTTCCTTTGCCCGCCATCCTCAGCCGGGCGATGTAGTCCGCCGCGTACAGCACCCACACCACGACGTTCACCGTCTTGGCGATCGTGTGGCCCCACGCAGGGAGGCCGGGATAGAGGATCGGGGTCGCGTAGGCGCCCAGAAACAGCAGGGCCAGGGCGAACAGCGGCAGGTTCGTGGCGCGTTCCCAGGCCGTGAGCTGCGGCGGCCAACGCGGGTCGAGGGTCGGGGGCGGCGGATTCTCGGGGGTCGTCTCGGAGCCGGACATGCACCCCAGGCTAACTGCCAAGCCCACTCGGCGCTGTTCGCGTGCGGAGCGTCACCCTTCACGGTTCTGCGCGTAGTTCTCCAGGTATTCGAGCTGCTCCGGGTCCAGGCTGGGCCGCACGCGCTCCATCGCTTGGGCCACATGGTCGGCGGTGACGACACTGGCCTCCAAGGATTCGCGCATCGCCGTGAGCGCGGCCTCCCGCACGAGGGCGGCGCAGTCGGCGGCCGAGTAGAGCCACAGCTCGTCGGCCACCTCGTCGAGGTTCACATCTGGGGCGAACGGCACGTTCTTCGCGTTGGCGCGCAGAATGTCCGCCCGGCCCGTCGCATCCGGCGGCGGCACGTACACGAGGCGTTCGAGGCGGCCGGGCCGCAGCAGCGCGGGGTCGATCATGTCGGGGCGGTTCGTCGCGCCCACGACCACCACGTCACGCAGGGACTCGGCGCCGTCGAGTTCGGTGAGGAGGGCGGCGACCACGCGGTCGGCGGTGCCGCCGTCGGTCCCGCCACCGCGCACAGGTGCGAGCGCGTCGAGCTCGTCGAAGAACATGAGCGTAGGGCTGGCCTGGCGGGCGCGGCGGAACAGCTCGCGCACGTTCTTCTCCGACTCGCCGACCCACTTGTTCAGCAGTTCGGAGCCCTTGACGCTCAACACGTTGGCGTGGCCCTCACCCGCGACGGCGCGAACGATGTACGTCTTGCCGCAACCGGGAGGACCATAGAGGAGGATGCCGCGCGGGGCCTCGATGCCCAAGCGCGTGAACGCGTCCGGGTAGGTGAGCGGCCAGAGCACGGTTTCGGTCAGGGTCTGCTTCAGGTCTGCCATGCCGCCGACGTCGGCGAGAGTGAGGCCGCCGAGCTCGACCGAGTCGCCGGCCATGCTGGTGGGCCGCACCGATTCGAGCGCGCCGTCGAAATCGGACGGCTGGAGAGCGGTCGCGCCGCCGTCCTTGGCGCGCATGGCGGCCCGCACCCCGGCCTCTCGGACCATGACGGCGAGGTCGGAGGCGACGTAGCCGGGCGCGCGGTGCGCGACCTTTTCGAGCTTCACGTCCTCGGCCACTTTCATACCGCGCGTGAAGTAAGTCAGGAGGTCCTTTCGGGCCTCGGCGTCGGGCATCGGCACGACGACCTCGTGTTCGAGGCGCGAGCGCAGCGCGGTGTCGACGTCCTCGACGCGGGCGGTCGTGCACACCACGGCATGCTCGCCCGGCTCGGCCAGGACCTCGTCGACGAGACGGGAGAACATGGTGCCCAGCGGGGTCCGCTTCCCGGCCGGGGCGATCTGCTCGACCCCGCGCACCAGGAGCACCCCGGGCGCGGTGAGGGCGGCGACGGCGGCGCGGAGCTGGTCGGCCGCCGCGTTCGCTTCGAGCGAGGCCAGATCCGGGCCGGAGACCTCGCTGACGCGTGCGCCCACTTCGGCGGCGACCGAGCGCGCGACAGTGGCCTTCCCGGCGCCGGACGGACCCGAGACGAGCACGCCGAGCGCCATGTCGGTGCCCACCACTTTCAAGACCTCGCGGTGGTTGAAGCCCAGGTCGAGCAGTTCGCGCAGTTCCTCGGCAGGGATCTTGGCCCCCGCCAGCTCCTCGTAGGGGATCGGCGCGATGCCGGGTGCGGCCTCGATTTCGCGCGGCTGCACCGGCTGTGGCGTTTCGGCGCGCGGGCGGAACACGGCGGCCTCGCCGCCGGAATAGGACGCCGGCATCGGGGCCTTGGCGCGGTCCAGGGACGCGACCCGCCCGGATGCCAGGGGAATGTCGATCGAGGCGGGAACCTCGTGCTCCCACTCCACGCGCGTATCCGAGGTGACCATGGCCCCGCGCGCCGGACTCGCCTCGACCACGTTGAGCACCATGGTCGTCCAGCCCATGCCGAGCGTGTTGTTGAGCGTGCGGCGGGTCGCGGCCACGATCTCCCGCTGCGCGTCCCCCAGCTCGATCGGCAGCAGCGACACGTCGTCGCCCTCGCACACGACCTTCGACAGCAGCGCCAGACGCAGCGTGTCGGGATCGACCACGGCCACCGCCGAGGCCGGACCGGACACCACCACGCGATCGGCGGCGGCCAGCCGGGCCGGGGACAAGCGCACCGCGTCGCCGTCGCGGGCGCCGATGTTGCCCAGCGTCAGGTCGTCGGCGTACAAGGCCCGCCGCGAGGCGTACCGGTCGGCAGCCAAGGCGATCGCGGCGGTCGTGCGCCTCCCCGTCAACTCCACCGCGTCGCCGGGGCGCAGCCCCAGGGCGGTGAGAGCCTCGGGGTGCAGGCGGACGATGCCGCGCCGGGCGTCGAGCCCGGCCTTGGCGCGGGTCGCTGTCAAAGAGAGAGAACCAGTTTCGGTCACGCCGCCCAGCCTATTACGGCCGGGCGCGGAACGGCGGTGCTCGTGACCGGGGCCGCTACTCCTCGGGCGCCGCGAGCTCCATCCGGTAGACCTGGCGGCCGTCCTCGAGGAGGATCGCGGCCGCTGCTCCCTGCTCCGCGAACTCGCGCCAGCGCTCGCCCAGCCACGACTCGGCGTCGCCCTGGCTGCCCAGGTCGCTGTCGGGGGATTCGATGGCGTTGCCGTCGGCGTCTTCGAGCTTCCAGGTCCAAGTCATGGAGCTACAGTACGCGATCGGTCGCTACCAGTCGAACCTCTCGTGGGCCGGGGCGGTCACCGGGGTGCGGTCGATTCGCGGCGGTTCCTCCTCGCGGGCGCGGGGTCCGAACGCGGCGCTGAGCGCGAAGAGCGTCCACAAGGGCAGCAGAGCGAGCCAGATCCACGCCGGGGCGATCGGCATCGGCGCGAGGGTCTGCACGGCGCGGTCGAGCGCGTCGAGCACCGCGATCACGCCGATGAGGCCGGTGAACGCGCCGAAGACGCGCACCCCGCAGCTGTGCCACGAGCGCCCCGCGAGGATCCAGCCGAAGCCCCACAGGCCGATCGCGAGCGCCTCGTAGTCGGCCCGCCCGGACCAGACGGCGAGCACCAACAGCAGACCGCCCGCGCCGGTCGCCATGGCGGAGAATGTCATCCGGCCCGCACGCGGCGGATCCGGGGCGCGGGCCGCGCCGAGCCAGCCCGCGCCGGTGAGGAACAAGAGCGCGGCGGCGAAGACCACGGCCGCCTGGAACTCCAGCCGGTCGGTGAACTGCGCGCCGAGCCAGTCGCAGCCGTCCGGCACGCCGGCCGAGGCGTCGGTGATCCCGCACTGCCAGGTCTTCAGGGCCTTGAGCGGGTCGCCGTAGAGCCGTGACGCGTCGATGGCCGCTTCGCAGCCGGGCAGGGCGGCGGGCGAGGTGCGGAAGGCGTTCGGCTCCTTGAAGCAGTTCCCGGTGCCGACGCCGTCCCACCACACGTCGAGGCGGTTGCGCTGGTGCTGGCCGTCGTCGCGCTCGCCGAAGACGTTGCCGATGAAGCGGTTGCGGTCGCCGCCGCCGTCGAGTCCCGCCGAGCCCCAAGCGGCGATGGCGGCGAGCTGCTGGTTCCAGATGCGATTCTCGGTGACGGACACGTGGTTCGCATCGGTGAGGAGGATGCCGACGCCGCTCGGGAAGGTCCGGTTCGGGCAGATGAAATCGGCGGACCAGTCGCGCTCGGCGAGGTCGGCCTCGCAGGAGGCGGTGCCGAGCAGGTCGTAGTCGTCGGTGTTGTTGTCGTAGACGAGGTTGCCGGTGGCGGCGAACGAGTCCTCGTCGCCGGTCTCGGTGACGGCGAGGCCGGTGGTGTTCTCGTGCAGGCGGTTTTCCCTGAAGCTCATGTCGCCGTTGCCGACGGTGAGGATGCCGGCGAGATTGCCGCTGGCCTCGCATCCCTCCACAGTGGCGTTCGAGGTCTCGACGGTGATTCCGGCGGTGTCGGCGGCTTCGGCGCGGCAACCGGTCAGGGCGACCATGTGGGAGTCGACGAGGTGGAGGCCGTGGCCGCCGCTCTGCACCGCCGCGACGGATTCGACCGTGCCGGCAGTGACATCGTCGAGCAGGAGCCCCGACTCGCGGGCCTGGCCGAAGGTGAGGCCCTTGAGGTACAGGCGCTCGGCGCCGCGGGCCTCGAGCACGGTGTCGGCGGCGAAGCGGGCCGAGAGGAGCACGTCCTCGGGACCGTCGCCGAGGCCTTCGATCTGGAGGTCGGCCACGGCCGGATTCGCGCCGTCGATGAGGATCGTCTCCTCGACGGTGTAGCTGCCGGGGAGGATCTGGATGCGGGTGCCCGGTTCGGTGACGGCGGCCAGCGCGGCGGGGAGGTCGCGGTGTCCGCCTGCGAGGCAGTCCTCGTAGGTGCGCTCGTTCTCGATGCGCTGGTTGTAGTTCACCTCGGCGTTGCGCTCGGCGAAGTCGCCCGCGTCGTCGGTGCAGACCAGGAGCGCGGGGCCGTTCTCGCGGTAGGCGGGCGGCTCATCGAGCGGGTGGCCTTCGGGCACGGGCTGATCGGCGGTGCGCGACTCCGCGACGATGCTCCCGATGAAGCCGCTCGCGCCGAGCGCGACGAGGGCGAGCAGGGTGAAGACGACGGCGGCAAGACGGCGTTCGGAGCGGGCCATCATCGGATCGCGCGGCGAAGCCGCTCCGGGTCGGGGGAAGGCGAGCGAAGCGAGCCGGTCGTTGCGTGGCGGGCGCGGAGCGCCCTGGTTGTCGGGTGGAGGTGGGCGACGGGAGGGCGTGACGGGTAAGGGCGCACGGCATCAGGGTAATGCCGGAAGGCACCTTCTGTGAAGGGCCGGAAAACCGATGCCGCACACGAGGTTCCGCCGGGCCTCCCCTGTCGCGGCGCGACGCGGCATGCCGTCCCTGGAGGGGACGACATGCCGCGCTTGCGCAGTGGCTTGCGCCGTCTGCACTGGAAGCCAGTACAGAGAAAGGGAGAACCACTCACTTTACAGTGAGCGGTCCTCCCTCGCAGTACTCAGTCGGCCTGAGTTCGCAACCCGAAGGGGCTGCTTACATCATGCCGCCCATGCCGCCCATGTCGGGAGCGCCGCCACCGGCGGACTCCTTCTCCGGGGCGTCGGCGACGACGGCCTCGGTGGTCAGGAACAGCGCGGCGATCGACGCGGCGTTCTGCAGCGCCGAGCGGGTGACCTTGGCCGGGTCCGGGATACCGGCGGCCAGCATGTCGACGTACTCGCCGGTCGCGGCGTTCAGGCCGTAGCCCTTGTCCAGGTTGCGGACCTTCTCGACCACGACGCCGCCCTCGAGGCCGGCGTTCTCGGCGATGGCGCGGAGCGGGGCGCCCAGCGAGCGCTGCACGATCTCCACACCGATGGACTCGTCGCCCTCGGCCTCGATCTTCTCGAACGCGACCGCGCCGGCCTGGGCCAGAGCGGTGCCGCCGCCGGGGAGGATGCCCTCTTCGACGGCAGCCTTGGCGTTGCGCACGGCGTCTTCGACGCGGTGCTTGCGCTCCTTGAGCTCGACCTCGGTGGCCGCGCCGACCTTGATGACGGCGACGCCGCCGGCGAGGCGCGCCAGGCGCTCCTGCAGCTTCTCGCGGTCGTAGTCGGAGTCGGAGTTGTCGATCTCGGCGCGGATCTGGTTGATCCGGCCCTGGATCGCCTCTTCCTCGCCGCCACCGTCGACGATGATGGTGTCGTCCTTGGTGATGACGACCTTGCGGGCCTGGCCCAGCAGGGACAGGTCGGTGTTCTCCAGCTTGAGGCCGATCTCCTCGGAGATGACCTGGCCGCCGGTGAGGATGGCGATGTCACCGAGCATGGCCTTGCGGCGGTCGCCGAAGCCGGGCGCCTTGACGGCGGCCGACTTGAAGATGCCGCGGATCTTGTTCACCACGAGGGTCGGGAGGGCTTCGCCGTCCACGTCCTCGGCGATGATCAGGAGCGGCTTGCCGGTCTGAGTGACCTTCTCCAGCGTCGGGAGCAGGTCCTTGACCGCGGAGATCTTCTGGTTGGCGACGAGGATGTAAGGCTCCTCGAGCACGGCCTCCATGCGGTCCTGGTCGGTCACGAAGTAACCGGACAGGTAGCCCTTGTCGAAGCGCATGCCCTCGGTGAGCTCGAGGTCGAGCCCGAAGGTGTTCGACTCCTCGACGGTGATGACGCCTTCCTTGCCG
>DATABR010000027.1:0-8102 GCA_036259435.1 Glycomyces sp. | reverse complement strand
GTGGAACGTGAGACGGCGATGTCGGCTACGAATAGCGGGTGTGCCCCGCGCTACGGCGGTTGATAGATGAGTTTGCACCTGCGATACGCGGCCATATCCGACCGCGGTGTGGTGAGGCAAGGAAACCAGGACTCGGTCTTCGCCGGGGCCCACTTCATCGCGGTCGCGGACGGGATGGGCGGCATGGCCGCCGGCGACCTCGCCTCGGCCATCGTCATCAACACCGTCGCCCGCCTCGACGTGCCGCCGCCCGCCGACTCGGTCGTGGACGAGCTGGCCGACGCCGTGGCCGACGCCAACCGCGCCATCCGCCGCTGCGTCGCCGACGACCCGCAGAAAGAAGGCATGGGCACCACGCTCACGGCCCTGTGGTTCGACGGCGAGTGGTTCAACCTCGTGCACATCGGCGACTCCCGCGCCTACCGGCTGCGCGAAGGGAACTTCGAGCAGATCACCGTCGACGACACGTACGTGCAGATGCTCGTCGACGAAGGCCGGATCACCGCCGAGGAGGCCGAGCGGCACCCGCAGCGCTCGCTGCTGCTGCGCGCGCTCGGGGCCTCCGAGGTCGAGCCGGCGTTCCAGACCATCAAGGGCGTCCCGGGCGACCGGCTGCTCTTGTGCTCCGACGGGCTTTCGGGGCCCGTGTCCGACCCCGACATCGCCCAGACGCTGCGGACCGCCGCCTCCCCGCAGGAGGCCGCCGAGACGCTGGTGCGCCAGGCGCTCGATGCGGGCGCGCCCGACAACGTGACGGTGCTCGTCGCCGACGTGGTGAGCGAGGATCCCGGCGAGCAGCGCCAGCTCATCGGCGGGGCGGCCGCCGACGCGCGCCTGGCCGAGTCCGACACGGCCGTGCTCCGCGCAGTCAAGGAGGCGCAGGAGGAGGACGAGGAGTCCGAGACCGTGACGCTGCAACCGAAGGGCCGCAAGAGGGGCCGAGTGTGGCGCACCGTCCTCGCCTGCTTCATCGTGCTCACCCTCGCCGCCGGGGGCGGCCTGTGGTGGGTCCGCACGCAGTACTTCATCGGGGTCTCTGACGCGGGCAACATCAGCGTCTACCGGGGCCTCCCTTTTGAGGTGGCGGGGTACCGGGCCGCGTGGCTCGAAGCCGAGTCCCGACGCTCCGCCGAGGACGCCGTGGACTCGGTCGAGAGCGATCTCGAGGCCGGCATCCCCGTCGACAGCATCGAAGACGGCGAGCGTGAGCTCGACGAACTCATGGATCCCGCGCCCACCAACGACAACCTCGACCCGCTGTGCGCGACCGCTACCAGTGGCGCGGACTCGGTCCCCGCGGCTGCGAAGGACTGTCGCGACGACTGAGCGTGGTCGATGTAGGCTCACTGCGTCGGAGCGCCGAGGCTCGGTGACCGAGTACGCAGGCGCGCAAGCACTCGAAGTCGCGCCGCTCGCGGCGGACGCCGGTGGAGCCGTACACGCAAGCAGCGCCGAACCGAGACGCGAGGGGAACTGATGGCCCAGCCCATGTCGGCGACCGCCCGGCCGGCGGGACCGTCCGAGCCGCCGCTGACGCCCTTGACGGGTATGCCCAAGCGCGTCGGCCGCGAGCTCACACTGCTGATCACCGCCGGTGTGGCGGTGTTCCTCTTCCAGCTCGCGATCGACGTGGCGCTCACCGGGACCACCACCTCGGTCACGTTCGTGCTGCCCCTCCTGATCTTCATCACCTCGATGTGCGCGTGGACCGCCGTCAAGTTCCTCGCCCCGTACGCCGATCCGCTGTTCGTGACGATCGCGGCGTTCCTCTCCGGCATCGGCATCGTCTACATCAGGCGCATCGACCGCACCGCGATGACCGACGACCCGCTTCCGCCCGACGCCGGGATCTTCGCCGGCCAAGGCGGGCGCCAGCTCATGTACTACATGGCCGCCGTCGTGCTGCTCACCGTGTTCCTGCTGGTGGTGCGCAACCACCGGATCCTTCGCGGCTACGCGTACATCCTGCTGTTCGCGGGCATCTTCCTCGCGGCCCTGCCGGGCTTCCTCCCCGCGTCGATCTCGGAATCGGGCGGCTCGAAGAACTGGATCCGCTTCGGCTCGTTCTCGGTGCAGCCCAGCGAGTTCGCCAAGCTCATGCTGCTGATCTTCTTCGCGGTGTACCTGGTGCGCAAGCGGGACATGCTTTCAGTGGCGGGCAAGAAGATCCTGGGCTTGCAGCTGCCGCGTATGAAGGACCTCGGCCCGATCGTGATCGTCTGGGCCGCCAGTCTGCTCATGCTCGTCTTGGAGCGCGACCTCGGCACCTCGCTGCTGCTGTTCAGCATCTTCCTCTCGATGCTCTACATGGCGACCCGGCGCGCCTCGTGGATCCTCATCGGCCTGACGATGTTCTTCGGCGGCTGCGTCGCGATCTACCCGTTCTTCTCGCACCTCCAGATCCGCGTCGACATCTGGCTCGACCCGTGGGACCCGGTGAAGATCTACTAGACCGGCACGTCCTGGCAGCTCGTGCAGGGCCTGGTCGCGCTCAACTCGGGCGGGCTCCTCGGCAACGGGCCCGGCTCGGGCAACCCGAACCTCATCCCCGCCTCCGAGTCGGACTTCATCCTCGCCGCGATCGGCGAGGAGACCGGCCTCATCGGCCTCATCGGCATCCTGCTGCTGTACGCGATCCTGGTGCAGCGCGGGTTCAAGACCGGCATCATGTCGCGCGACCTGTTCGGCTCGCTCATGGCCGGGGGCCTGGCGTTCCTGGTGGCGTTCCAGTTGTTCGTGGTGTTCGGCGGCGTCACCGGCCTCATCCCGATGACCGGCCAGACGACGACGTTCCTCGCCGCGGGCGGCTCCTCGCTGGTGGGCTCCTGGCTCCTCATCGGCCTGCTCGTGCGCGTCTCCGACGACGCCCGCAAACCCTGGCAGGCCTCGTTCGGCCTCCAGAAGACCGAGGCCCCGCCGGAGTTCCTCGCCGAGCAGGCGGCCAAGCGCGCCGCCGAGCAGGCCGAGCTCGCGGGCGTCATGGACTCGGGCCCGATCCCCGGCGGCGACCAGCCGACCGAGCTCATCATCCCCGGCCACCTTCCGGGCGCGCCCGGCCATGGCACCGTCTCGCCCGGCAATGGCACCGCCGAAGAGGACGTGCTGCACTCGCCGCCCCCGGTCTCCGGCCCGCCGATGTCCCCGCCGCCCGGCGGTGGCCCGACGGGGCACCCGGGGCAGACCGACCGGCCCGGCGGCCCCACGGGGCAGCCCGGTCCCACCGGCCAATCCGGCAACACGACGCGTCCGGCCCCGCAGTACCCGCAGCCGCCTCCGCCCCCACCGCCGAACTCGGCGTTCGGTGGTCCGCCGCCCGCCGGGAACACCACGCGCCCGGCCCCGCAGACCCCGCCCCCGCCGCCGAACTCGGCGTTCGACAACGCTTACACCAGCCGGCCGCAGCCTCCCGCCGGCCGCGACGACCACAAGAAGGAGGGCGGCGAATGAACCCGGCCCTGCGACGCATGGGCGTCATCGCGCTGATTTTGCTGCTCGCCCTCATCGCCCAGTCCACCTGGGTCAGCTTCTTCCACCACGAGGACTACGAGGGCCTGGCCAGCTCCCGCACCCTCATCGCCGAGTACGAGGTGCCGCGCGGGCAGATCCTCGCCGGAGACACGGTCATCGCCGAATCGATCCCTTCCGAAGGCAACTCGACGTACGTCTACCAGCGCAGCTATCCCGAAGGCGAGTACTTCGGGAACATCACCGGCTTCAAGTCGATCAACTACGGCGCCTCGAACCTCGAAGCAGCCGAGAACGAGATCCTCAACGGCACCAGCTCCCAGCTGGCCTTCGACGACTTCTGGGCCACGATCCTCAAGGAACGCAAGCCCGGAGGGAACGTGATCACCACGATCGACCCCGACCTCCAGAAGGCCGCCTACGACGCGCTCGCGGCCACTGACGTCAAGGGCGGCGCGGTCGTCATCGACCCGCAGACCGGCCGCGTCCTCGCCGAGGCCTCCTACCCGGGTTGGAACCCGACCGAGGTCTCCTCCAACAACGGCGAGACCGCCCAAGCGGCCTGGACGGCGGTCAACGCCGACGAGGACAACCCGGCAAGCGACCGCACCCGCCAGCAGTTCTACCCGCCCGGCTCGACCTTCAAGACGATCGTGGCCGCGGCGTTCATCGAGAACGGCGGCAAAGCCGACTCGATGGTCCCGGCCGGGAACGGCTACACCGCGCCGGACACGAACCACGAGATCACCAACTCCGACGACCAGTGCCCGAACGAGCAGTACACCCTCACTGACGCGTTCGCGAAATCCTGCAACACCACCTTCGCGCGGTTGTGCGTCGAGGAGCTGACCACCGAGCAGATCACCGACATGGCCGAGGCCTTCGGTTTCGGCGACGACTTCTCCTACCCGCTGCCGACCGAGCCCTCCAAGACCGGCGACATCTCCGAGGCCGCCTTCCGCGCCCAGGCATGCATCGGCCAGCAGGAGGTTCGCGAGACCGTGCTCCAGAACGCGCTCATCGCGGCGACCATCGCCAACGACGGCGAGCGGATGGCCCCGCAGATCATCGCGGAGCTCACCGACTCCGAGGGCAACCCCGTCCAGAAGGGCCCCGAGGACAACCTCGGCCGCGCGATCGACCGCGACACCGCCGAGGAAATGCGGATCCTCATGGAGGCCGTGGTCGAGAACGGCACCGGCAGGACCGCCCAGATCGACGGCTACACCGTCGGTGGCAAGACCGGCACCGCCGAGCACTCCGACTCCAGCGAGAACACCCTGCCCGACCACGGCTGGTTCCACGGCTGGGCGATGGACGACAACGGCGATCCCGCCGTCGCCGTCTGCGTGTTCCTCGACTCATACGGCGGCGGTGCCTCCTCGAAAGCGGCCGAGATCTCCGGAAACCTCATGGAACAGGTCCTCGAAGGGCAGCAAGAGTAAAGCCAAAGACACAGTTTCCTCACGATCCCCAAAAGCGGCAACCGAAGGGATCGCCCGAACGTGGATTCTCGAAGAGGTCCGGACAGTCGCGTCGGGCGGCGGGGGCGCCGCACGACGGACGAGGTCTCCGGCGGGCGGCCAGTAGACTGAAGCGTCGATCCCCCGGAGAAATGAGGAGACGCCGTGTTGAGCCCCGAAATGCTCCTCGGGCAACGCTATCGCCTGCGCGAACGCATTGCCGTAGGCGGCATGGGCGAGGTCTGGCGGGCCGAGGACACCGTCCTGGAGCGGACCGTGGCCGTCAAGGCCATGCTGCCCGCGCTCCTGAGCGAGCCCGGATTCGCCAAGCGCTTCGCCTTCGAGGCCAAGACCGTGGCCGCCCTCACCCACCCCCACATCGTCAACGTCCACGACTTCGGCAACACCGACCTCCCCAGCGGCGAGTCCACCGCCTACCTGGTGATGGAGTTCATCGAGGGCAAGTCCCTCGCGGACCTCATCGCCGAGCGCGGCCGCGTCGACGCCCGCGAGCTCATGCCGATCATCGCCGCCACCGCCGAGGCCCTCCAGCAGGCCCACGAGCGCGGCATCATCCACCGCGACATCAAGCCCGGGAACATCCTGGTGCGCGACCGGGACGGCCAGGCCGTGCTCACGGACTTCGGCATCGCCCGCTCGGGCGCCTCGGGCGACCTCACCGCCACCGGCTCGGTCATGGGCACCGCCTCCTACATCGCCCCCGAGCAGGCAGAAGGCACCGGCGTGGTGCCCGCCTCGGACATGTACTCGCTCGGCGTCGTGACCTTCCACGGCCTCACCGGGCACCGGCCCTTCTCCGCCGAGAACCCCATCGAACTCGCGCTCCACCACGTGCGCACCCCGGCCCCGCCGCTGCCGCCGGACATCCCGCCGGGCGTGCGAGACTTCGTTGCGCGGTCCCTGGTCAAGGACCCGCACCAGCGCTTCGCCAGCGCCGCCGAGATGGCCGCCCTCGCCCGCACCGCGGTCGACGTCTCCCCTTCGACTTCGGTCATGCCGCCGGTCGGCCAGCTGCCGCGCCGCGCGGGCGTGGTGAGCATGGGCGGGCCGCCCGCCGGCGTCGCCGCGTCCCCGACTGCCGCCCCGATGCAGCAGGCGCCCGGCTCCCCGCCGTCCCCGCCCGGGAATCCTGGCATCCACCTGGGAGCCGCGGCCCCGCCTCCGGCGTCCAAGCCAGGACGCAGCAAGCTCATGCTCGGCGCGATAGCCGGCGTGATAGCGCTGGCCCTGGTGGGCGGTATGGTGTTGCTGCTGCTGAATATGAACGGCGGCGGCACCCCCAAGCACGGCGAAACCCCGGGCACGAACGAGAGCGCCGAAGCCGAGGATCCGCAGGAGACGAACGAGACGCCTGTAGAAGCGACCACCCCTGACGACGACGGTCAGCAGACTTCAGGAGGCCCTGGCGTCGGGGATTGCATGTTGGACACCTGTGACTGATAGCGGGCTTTCGGGCCTGCTCCTGCCATTAGAATCAAGCCGCGATGAACGGAACACGAGGACGTAAAACGCGATGACGACAGAGCCCCGCCTGCTGGGCGGCAGATACGAGATCGGCGAGGTCGTCGGTTACGGGGGGATGGCCGAGGTCCATCGCGGCCGCGACCTGCGTCTCGGCCGCGACGTGGCGGTGAAGCTGCTGCGCGCCGACCTGTCTCGCGACGAGTCGTTCCTCATCCGTTTCCAGCGCGAGGCCCAGAACTCCGCCTCCCTCAACCACCCCAACATCGTGGCGGTCTTCGACACCGGCGAAGAGGCCGGCATTCCGTACATGGTGATGGAGTTCGTCAACGGCCGGACCCTCAAGGAAGTCCTGATCGCCGAGGGCCGCTTCGACGCGCCCGTGGCCTGCGACATCGTCGCCGACATGTGCGCGGCCCTTGACTTCAGCCACAAGCACCACATCATCCACCGGGACGTCAAACCCGGCAACGTGATGCTCTCGGACACCAACCAGGTCAAGGTCATGGACTTCGGCATCGCCCGGGCCCTGGCCAGCGGCCAGGCCACCATGACCCAGACCAGCGCGGTCATCGGCACCGCGCAGTACCTCTCGCCCGAGCAGGCCCGCGGCGAGACCGTGGACGCCCGCTCGGACGTGTACGCCGTCGGCTGCGTGCTGTACGAACTGCTCGTGGGGCACCCGCCGTTCACCGGCGACAACCCCGTCTCTGTGGCCTACCAGCACGTGCGCGAGGAGGCCCGGCCGCCTTCGGAGCTGAACCCGAACGTCCCGGCCTCGGTGGACGCCGTGATCATGAAGGCACTCGCGAAGAACCCCGAGAACCGGTACCACTCGGCCGGGGAGATGCGCGAAGACCTCATCCGCGCCGCCCGCGGCCAGGCCGTCATGGCCCCCGCGTTCATGACCGCGAGCGACCGGACCCAGATCATCGGCGAGGCCGACTCGACCGCCCCGATCCGGCCGATCGAGACCGCTTCCAGCAAGCGCCGCCCGTGGCTCATCGCCCTTGGCGTGATCCTCGCCCTCGTCGCGGTTACCGCGGCGTCCTGGGGCATCATGCGCATGCTCGACACCGCGGCCATGGAACCCGTGCCGGGGGTGATCGGGCTGAGTCCGGACGAGGCCACGAGCACGCTCGAAAACGCGGGCTTCGAGGTCGAGACCGAGAACGAGAAGGCCACCGATCCCGCGGACCTTTCCATCGGCAAGGTCACGAAACAGGACCCGGCGAAGGACACCGAGCGGGAACTGGGCACGACGGTGACCATCACCGTCCTGCTCCGGCCCGACAACGTCGAGGTCGCGGACGTGGAGGGCGACTCGTACGCCGAGGCCAAGAAGACCCTCGAGGACCAGAACCTCACGGTCGAACGGGTCGAGACGGCCAGCACCGCACCGTCCGAGACCGTCCTGACACAGGATCCCGCGGCGGGCGAGTCGGTCGAGCCGCTGACCAAGGTCACGCTCACCGTTTCGGCGGGCGGTCAGTCCACCGTGCCGAATGTGCGCGGCATGACCGTCGATACGGCGGAGAGCGCTTTGAGCGAGGCGGGATTCACCTCGGAAGTGGTTTACGGCAGCGGGGGCGATACCGTGGGCGTCGTCTATGCGCAGGACCCGGGCGAGGGCTCCACCGAAGCCGAGGGCACCACCGTCACCATCACCGCCCAGGGCGTGGTGGTCTCGTG
>DATABR010000026.1:0-5054 GCA_036259435.1 Glycomyces sp. | reverse complement strand
TTCACCCAGAGTGATCGAAGTGCTGTTTACAGATGTGGTTTTTTGATGACCACTGTGCTAAAAACACGCCATGGCACTTTTCGACCTACCGCTCGACCAGCTCCGCGAATACCGGCCCGAGATCCCCGAACCGGCCGATTTCGACGAGTTCTGGAAGCAGACGCTCAGCGAAGCGTCCGCCCACGACCTCGACGTCCGGCTCGAGACGGTCGACGCGGGACTGACCGCCGTCGACGTCTTCGACCTCACCTTCGCCGGCTTCGCGGGACATCCCATCAAGGGCTGGCTGGTGCTCCCCAAGGACGTCGAGCGCCCGCTGCCGTGCGTCGTGGAGTACATCGGCTACTCGGGCGGCCGGTCGGTGCCGTGGGCCCACACCATGTACCCCTCCGCCGGCTGGGCGCACCTCGTCATGGACACCCGCGGCCAGGGCTACGGCAACTGGCAGCCCGGCGACACCGGCGACCCTTACGGCGGCACCGGGCCCACCCGCGGCGGCTGGATGACCCAGGGCCTCGAATCGCCCGAGCTCTACTACTACCGGCGCGTCTTCACCGACGCCGTCCGCGCCGTCGACGTCGCCAAGGGCCACGAGGCCGTCGACCCGGACCGCATCGTCGTCGCCGGCGGCAGCCAGGGCGGCGGCATCACCCAGGCCGTCGGCGGTCTGCGCGACGACGTCGCGGGCGCGATCATCGACGTGCCGTTCCTGACCCACTTCCGCCGCGCCGTCGAGATCACCGACGGCTTCCCCTACCAGGAGCTCGTCGAGTTCCTCGCCGGGCAGCGGCTCCGCGAGGACGAGATCTTCGGGACGCTGTCGTACTTCGACGGCGTCCACTTCGCAGCCAGGGGCACCGCTCCGGCGCTGTACTCGGTGGGGCTCATGGACGAGATCTGCCCGCCCTCGACGGTCTTCGCCGCCTACAACCGCTGGCAAGGCGAGAAGCGGATCACCGTGTGGCCGTGGAACAAGCACGAAGGCGCCGGCCTCACTTGTCGGCGATGAACTTCAGGTGCTCGCCGCGCTGGTGGACGCCGCCGCCTTCGTGCTTGTTCCACGGCCACACGGTGATCTGCTTCTCGCCCTGCCAGCGGTTGTAGGCCGCGAAGACGGTGGACGGCGGGCAGATGTCGTCCATCAGCCCCACCGAGTAGAGCGCGGGCGCGGTGCCGCGGGCGGCGAAGTGGACGCCGTCGAAGTAGTTCAGGGTCGCGAAGACCCGTTCCTCGCGCAGGCGCTGGCCGGAGAGGAACTCGACGATCTCCTGGTAGGGGAACGAGTCCGTGATGGTCACGGCGCGGCGGAAGTGGGTCAGGAACGGCACGTCGATGATCGCGCCCGCGAGGTCGTCGCGCAGGCCGCCGACGGCCTGGGTGATGCCGCCGCCTTGGCTGCCGCCCGCGACCACGATCCGGTCGGGGTCGATGCCGTCGAGGCCCTTGACGGCGTCGACCGCGCGGTGGGCGTCGGTGAACACGCGCCGGTAGTAGTAGTGCTCGGGGTCTTCGAGGCCTTGGGTCATCCAGCCGCGGTTGGTGGGGCCGGTGGTCCCGTACGGGTCGCCGGTGTCGCCGGGCTGCCAGTTGCCGTAGCCCTGGCCGCGGGTGTCCATGACGAAGTGCGCCCATCCGGCGGCGGGGACCATCGTGTGGGCCCACGGGAGGGAGCGGCCGCCGGAGTAGCCGATGTACTCGACCACGCAAGGCAGCGGGCCCTCAACGCCCTTGGGCTTGACGAGCCAGGCCTTGATGGGGTGGCCGCCGAACCCGGCGAAGACCACGTCGTACACGTCGACGGTGACCAGGCCCACATCAACCGGTTCGAGCCGCACGTCGAGGTCGTGGTCGGCGGCCTCGGTCAGGGTGGACTTCCAGAACTCGTCGAAGTCGGCCGGTTCGGGCACGTCGGGCCGGTACTCGCGCAGTTCCTCCAGGGGGAGGTCGAAAAGAGCCATGGAGAGTTTGTAGCACGACCAAACAAATAAGTCCACCGAGCAGAAGGCGCTTTCCAAGCCGCGGCCGCGCGGATCGACTACACAGCGTTGAAATGTGGCTTTCGGGCGTTATGTGGTAGGCAGAAAGTCGACAGGCTCCCCTGAGATCCGCCGTCGCAATCGCTTGCACTGGGGACCATTCGACGGTAACGTATCGATACATTTCAATATAATTCGGCAGTTCGCCGGGACCGATCCGACCAGCGTTCAGTCCCGGGGGGCGTCGGTCCACTTCGCCGTCGGGTTGAAACGGTTGCAGTCAACGGCTTGCCTCAATTCTGTGGAGACCGTTAACATGCTCATATCGAGACGTATCGATTTTACGATCGCCTCGCCCCTCTCTCGAAAGGACTCCGCCCCATGGACACCAACCACCTCGGCGGCAAGCACACCCGACGCGGCTTCTGGAAGGTCGTCGGCCTGTCCGCAGCCGTCCCCGTGGCGGCCTCGGCCGGGCTGTGGGCCGCTTCCCCGGCGCAAGCGGTCGCCACCGGCACCTGGTACCACGTCAAATCCCGGCACTCAGGCCTCGTCCTCGACGTCAAGGGCGCCAGCACCACGGGCGGGACCGAGATCGTCCAGTACAACCAGACCGGTGGCACCAACCAGCAGTTCCGCTTCGTCGACTCCGGCGGCGGCTACTACCGCATCCAGGCCCGGCACTCCAACCAGGTGCTCGACGTCTGGGAATGGAACGCCGAGAACGGCGCGACCATCGCCCAGTGGAACGACCTCAATGCCACCAACCAGCAGTGGCGGGTGAACGAGTCCGGCGGCTACGCCACGTTCATCAACCGCTTCTCGGGCAAGGCCCTCGACGTGTGGGAGTGGTCGACCGCTGCCGGCTCGCGCATCTCGCAGTACGACGCGAACGGCGGCTTGAACCAGCAGTGGCAGCTCGTGCAGGTCGGTACGCAGCAGCCGCCGACCGGCGGACTGGTCGGCTGGGCCACCCAGAACGGCGGCACCACCGGCGGCGGCGACGCCTCACCGGTCACCGTCTCCTCGGCCTCGGCGTTCGCCTCCGCGGTCGGCGGCAGCTCGGCGAAGGTCGTCCACGTCAGCGGCACGATCAACCTGGGCGGCATGACCAGGGTGGGCTCCAACACCACCGTCATCGGCAACTCCGGCGCGAGGATCACCGGCGGCGGGCTCCAGATCTCCGGCGCCCGCAACGTCATCGTCCAGAACCTGACCTTCGACGACTGGGACGACGACGCGATCAACATCGAGCAGGCCTCGACGAACATCTGGATCGACCACAACACCTTCGGGACCGGCTACGACGGCTCCTGCGACATCAAGCGCGAGTCCGACTTCGTCACGGTCTCCTGGAACCGGTTCAACGGCAGCGACAAGAACATGCTGCTGGGCCACTCGGACGACCACACCGCCGACATCGGCCACCTGCGCGTGACCTACCACCACAACTACTTCAACGGCACCAACCAGCGCAACCCGCGCGTCCGCTTCGGCGAGCCGGTGCACGTCTACAACAACTACTACCGCAACGTGAACGACTACGGCGTCGCGACCACGATGAACGCCGGAGTGATCTTCGAGGGCAACTACATCGAGAACACCGAGTCCCCGGCCGAGATCGGTCAGGGCGACTCCGACGGCGGCCGGATCGTCTCCCGCAACAACCACCTGGTGAACTCCGGGACGCCGGTCTCCAGCGGCTCGGTGCGGGCCGTGCCGTATAGCTTCACGATGGACACGCCCTCGCAGATCGCGTCCATCGTGAGCGGCGGCGCGGGCGCCAGGTGATCAGAAACGGAGCGTAGGGCGGCCGGGGCCTTCGGGAGGCTCCGGCCGCTCGCGCCCCGGCGGCGGCTTCGGCGGGTCGAAGTGGATGGTAGGCCGGTTGTCCAAAGCGCGCAGCCATTCGACGGCGTGGCAGCGTTCCCCGCCGGCGACCTTCCCCACCAGTTCGGCGGCTCGGTCGCCGAGTGCGCTCAGACGCTTCGGGTCGGCGGCGACCTGCTGCGGCGTGGCCTTCGGCTCCACCAGCAGCACCCGGAGGATCAACAGCGCGAGTTTGTACCGGTCGCTTTCGAAGGTGGCGCGGCCGGTCTCCTGATCCGGGTCCACCCAGTCGAGGGTCTGGGCCTGGGGCGTGGGGGCGGGGTGGCCGTTGACCCTGAACCCGTCGCAGTCGATGGCGTAGACGCCGGGGTGGGGTTCGAGCGTCCACAGGAGGTTGCGGGGCGAAACGTCGCCGATGATGATGTCGGCGTCGTGGAGGGCTTTGAACAGTCGGACGAAGCTGAGCACGAGTTCGCGGCGTTGGTCGCGGTCGGGCAGGCCGACCTCGCTCCACATCGGCTTGGGTTCGAAGATGAGGAACTGGAGTTCCTTGAGGCGGGACTTGCCGCCGATGCGGGTGCTGAACCGCGGCGGGGCTTCGGGCATCATCATGCCCAGGTGCTTGCCGTCTTCGAGCACGACGCCCGTCGGCCAGGCGGTGCTGCGCAGGATGGTCTCGCGCGCGTGCTGGGAGCGCTCATCGAGGTGGATGCGGCGGATCAGTCGCTTGAGTTCGCCGACATGGAGCTGCGAAGGATCGAGGTAGCGCTTGAACAACTCCCCCGGCATCCGGGCGGCCCGGTAGACCGTGCCTTGGCCCCCGTCGGCGAGTTTGGTGAGGGTCCCCAGCTCGTCGAGGCCGGTCGGCTCGTCGTTCGGTGTCATCGTTCTCCCCACAAAACCAGTGCCAGTTGGTCTTCCTCGGCGCGTTCGCTTTCGAGCACCCGGTAGGTCCCCAGTGGGCCGGGCCGCTCGGGCAGCCCGGCGAAGCGGGCCGGGTCGATGCCCACGCTCAACAGCAGCGCCTGGTCTGGGGCGAGCCGGGCGACGTGGACGCTGCACGGCGCCTCGCCGGGCCCGGTGCCCAGTACGGCGTCCGGAGCGCGGATCGCGTTGAGTTCCTTGTGGATCCCGGCACCGTAGATCGATACCGACACGGGACCGGCCATCGCGAGCTCGTAATCCACGGCGCCGTTGATCGAAGGTTCGGCACATGCGACCTCGGCCGCGTCGCGACCGCGGTCGCAT
>DATABR010000025.1:0-2414 GCA_036259435.1 Glycomyces sp. | reverse complement strand
CCCTTCCTAACAACCTCAGGCGTTGTGCGGGACGGCGTCCCAGCCCTCGACGTCGTGCGGCTTTCGCGGCTGAGGGCCGACGTAGCGGGCCGACGGGCGCACGATCCGGCCGAGCTTCTTCTGCTCGAGGATGTGGGCGCTCCAGCCGGCCACGCGGGCGCAGGTGGAGATCGGGGTGAACAGCTCGGCGGGGACCTCGGCGAAGTCGAGGAGCACCGCCGACCAGAACTCGACGTTGGTGGCGAGCACGCGGTCGGGCTTGCGGGCCTTGAGCTCGGCCAGGGCGGCCGACTCGAGCGCCTCGGCGACCTCGTAGCGCGGCGCGCCGAGTTCCTTGGCGGCGGCCCGGAGCACGCGCGAGCGCGGGTCCTCGGCGCGGTAGACGCGGTGGCCGAAGCCCATGAGGCGCTCGCCGGAGTCGAGGAGGTTCTTGACGTAGCCGTCGGCGTCGCCGGACTTCTCGACCCCCTCGATCATGTGGAGCACGCGGGAGGGGGCGCCGCCGTGGAGCGGACCGGAGAGCGCGCCGATGCCGGAGGAGATGGCGGCGGCGGCGTCGGCGCCGGTGGAGGCGACGACGCGGGAAGTGAAGGTGGAGGCGTTCATGCCGTGCTCGGCAGCCGACATCAGGTACGTGTCGACGGCCTTGACGTGCGCCGGGTCGGGCTCCCCGCGCCAGCGGCGCATGAAGCGCTCGGTGATGGTGCCGGCCTTGTCGATCTCCGACTGCGGCACGGCGGGGCGGCCGGAGCCGCGGGCCGACTGGGCGATGAACGACAGCGTGGTGACCGACACGCGGGCGAGATCGTCCCGGGCGGTCTCGTCGTCGATGTCGAGCAGCGGTTGCAGACCCCAGTAGGGGGCGAGCATGGCGACCGCGGCCTGGGCGTCGACGCGGGTGTCGCCGGAGGAGACGGGCACGGGCACGGGCTCGGCGGCCGGGAGGCCGTTGCCGAACTTGCCGTCGACGAGGAGGCCCCATACGTCGCCGTAGGTGCTCTGGCCGACCAGGTCCTGGATATCGACTCCGCGGTAGCGGAGCGATCCACCCTCTTTGTCAGGCTCGGCGATCTCGGTTTCGAAGGCGATGACGCCCTCGAGGCCGGGCTTGAACTCAGACATCGTTGTACTCCTGAGTGTGTTGTCCCTGTGGTTGCCGACCGGGGGCTTCCGGGAGGCGACGGTTCGTAGTTATCTGGAAATGGTGCCTCACGCCGGTCCCCGACGGAAGTGCCCAGGGTGCGAGGGTGATCCTGAATGGCGGTACGAATGCGGCGCAAAATATGAGACAAGCGTCGTGAGGCTAGTGGTTTGCCCGGTTTTGCCGCTTTTGATAAGAGGGTTTCGATAACGGTTCTTGTCGGGTTCAACGGTTCGTTGCGATCTCGCCCACATCGATACGCGTGCCGCAGGTCATCGGACATGAGCTAACGTCAAAGCACATCCGGCCCATCGATAACGACATGGAGGTACCCCCTATGGCGCTGTCCGGCGAGCAATGGGTGATCGCCTACAACGACCACGAGGCCACCATCGTCGCTGTCGGCGGTGGTGTGCGCTCCTACTCCTATCGCGGCCGTCCGGTCGTCATGACCTACGGCGATGACGAACTCGCGCCCGGCTGGTCCGGCCACGTGCTGGCTCCCTGGCCGAACCGCGTCCGCGACGGCAAGTACGCCTACGACGGCACCGAGTACCAGCTCCCGGTCAACGAGATCGAGACGAACACCTCGCTCCACGGATTCGTGGCCTGGGCCGAGTGGAACGCCGTCGACGTCACCGACACCTCGGTCACCCTCGAATGCCGTCTGCCCGCGCGTCTGGGGTACCCCTGGGCGCTGCAACTGCGCACCCGCTGGTCCATCGGACCCGGCGGCCTGCGCGCGGCCCACACCGTGTCCAACCCCGGCTCGACGACCGCCCCCTTCGGCATGGGCACCCACTCCTACCTCCTCCCGGGCCCGCTCGAACGGATCGACGAGGCGACCCTGCACGTCCCGGCAGCGAAGAAGCTCAAGCTGGACAAGCAGAGCATCCCGGTCGGCTCCGGCCCGGCCGACTTCGACGATCCCACCGTCCTCAAAGATTTGGTCATCGACGATTGCTACGGCGACCTCAAGCGCGGCTCCGACGGGAAGGCCGAAGTGCGGCTGGCCGATCCCGTCTCGGGGCAAGCGGTGACGGTGTGGATGGACGAGTCCTTCGGCTGGGTCCACATCTACACGGCGGACGGCCTCGACGGGGAGCGCAAGCGTGGCTCCGTCGCGATCGAGCCGACCACCTGCCCGCCGAACGCCCTCGCCACCGGCGAGGACCTGATCGAGCTCTCGCCCAGCGAGGCCTGGTTCGGCGTCTGGGGCATTCGCCCCGAATAAGCGAAGCATCTGACACGAGGGGCCGGCCCACCGGGACGG
>DATABR010000024.1:0-5832 GCA_036259435.1 Glycomyces sp. | reverse complement strand
CATCATGAAGCTCTTCTTGCCGGGGTCATCGCCCGCGCTCACCCGGATCTCGGTGTTGATGTTGAAGTTCCGCTCCTCGCCGCACGGCTTGTAGCTGAGCTGGTCGGTCTCGACCGTGTCGGTGAACTGCCAGTTGTCGCTGTGCGGAGCGTCCAGCGTGTGGGTGACGCTGGAGGTCGCGGAATCTCCCGAGAAGTAGTAGCTCGCCTTCTGGACGCCGGTGGCCCCCGGTTCGAGGTGGCCGAAGCCCCGGTAGTCGGCGCTCGCGATCGCGTAGGTGAACCCGGACGGGATGCGCACGACCAGGTTGAGCTGGCAGTTCTTGCGGAAATCGGTGGGGTCCGAATTGCCGCCCGCCTGGGCGAGGTAGTCGCTGTAGGTCACGGTGAAAGAGGTGTTGCCCTCGTTGACCGCGACCGCGGCGGTACCGGCCGGGCATCCGGAGCCGTTGACGGTGGCGACGTCGATGACGATGTGGTCGTCCGGCGGGTCGGCGAAGTGGGGGCCGCCCTGTGCGGCGCCGGCTGGGCTGGACAGCGTCACTGCGGCCAGGGCGACGGCCCCGGCGAGCAGAGCCGCCTTGCGGATGATCTTCATCTTGATTCCAATCTGGGTTATGGGCAACCGGAATCGATTGCTGTGTGCGACAAGAGAATCAGAGGCGGGCACCGCAGGGAGAGTAGGGGAATCGGAGGCACGGGGGGTGGTCCGAGCGAGGTCCTGCGGCTGGATCGGAACATCAGGTTTTGTCCGAAGTCTTATCCAGGCATATAGATATACCTATAAAACCTGATTGGGTCAAGAAGTCTTGAGAGGTTCCTCTTAGAACGATTGATGACGCTAAATCGACATATTTCGGTCTACATCATGATTTCTGTTGGCATTCAAGACAACTCGGGCACAGGAACCGGGCTGTCCGCAACGCTCGAACAGGCCCGCGCCCCCCGGGGACGCGGGCCTCGGCGTGCCTCACGCCCGAAGTGTGTGCCGACCGGTCACGGGCACGGGTCTGGCAAGATGTGGCCGTCGCGCCGGGCGCCGGTCGAAGGCGCTTGCGACGCAAGACTGTCGACGTGTCGAAAGAAGCGCCAATGCAGAGCTTTCCCTGCCCGTCCCGTGCCCGGAAGGAGGCCGCCGGATGGTCGACATGACCTGGCTGGAGGCCATCGTGCTCGGGGTCGTCCAGGGCCTGACCGAAATGCTGCCGATCTCCTCGTCGGCGCACCTGCGCCTCACTTCGGCGCTGTTCTTCGAAGAGGACGCCGGCGCGTCGTTCACCGCGGTGACGCAGCTCGGAACCGAGACGGCGGTCCTGCTCTACTTCTGGAAGGACATCGTCCGCATCCTCGTGGCCTGGTGGAAGGGCCTGCTGAATAGGGACCTGCGCGGCGGGACCGATTACCGGCTCGGCTGGTACGTCATCATCGGCACCCTGCCGATCGTGTTCTTCGGCTTCTTGTTCAAAGACGCCATCCGCGAAGGGGCCCGAAACCTCTGGCTCGTCTCCTTCAGCCTCATCTTCTTCGGCCTGCTGCTTGCGCTCGCTGAGCTGGTGGGCAGGAAGACCCGCACGTGGGACGATTTCCGGCTCAAGGACGGCCTCATCCTCGGCTTCGCCCAGGCGGCCGCGCTCATCCCCGGCGTCTCGCGCTCGGGCGGCACCATCACGGCGGGCCTGTTCATCGGCCTGGACCGGTCGGTGGCGGCGCGCTATTCGTTCCTCTTGGCGATTCCGGCGGTCTTCGGCGCGGGGATCTTGAGTCTCGGCGACGTGTTCGACCCGGCGGCGGAGGGCTCGGTGCCGAGCGGCGCGCAGATGCTGGTGGCGACGATCATCGCGTTCTTCGTGGGCTTCGCGGCAGTGCACTGGATGCTCAAGTGGGTCGCCAAGCACAGCGTGTTCATCTTCGTCTGGTACCGCTGCATCCTCGGCGTCATCGTCATCATCATGCTGGAGACGGGCTACCTGGCCGCGACTTGAGCCGCGTGTTCGAAAAGGCCGCCGTCGCAGCCCTGGGCTACGGTCGGAAGCGACCTGCACCCTTGATCGAGACGGAGCCCGCGCATGCGATCTGACGGCGACACAGCGACGTTCGTGCTCATCCACGGCGGCGGCAGCAGCTCATGGGACTGGCACCTGGTCGCCCCGAGGCTCCGCGAGCGCGGCCACGACGTGGTCGCGGTGGACCTGCCCATCGAGGACGACGCGAACGGCCTCTCGGAGTACGCCGACGCCGTGGTCGCCGCCGTCGGCGACCGGCCGAACGTGGTGGTCGTCGGGCACTCCCTCGGCGGCTTCACCGCCCCGATCGTCTGCTCGCGGACGGCCGTCGAGCTCATGGTCCTGGTCACCGCGATGATCCCGCAGCCTGGTGAGTCCATGGGCGCGTGGTGGTCGAACACGGGCCACGGCGATCTCGGCCTCGCCATGGACACCGAAGCGCAAGTCTTCGACCTCTTCATGCACGACCTGCCTCTCGATTTCGCGAAGGAAGCGCTGCGGCACGCGCGCGACCAGGCCGGTGGCAAGTGGGACGAGCCCTCGCCCCTCGAAGCCTGGCCCGACGTGCCGACCCGGTTCCTGCTGACCCGGGACGACCGGTTCTTCCCGCCCGAGTTCATGCGGAACGTGGTCGCCGACCGCCTCGGCATCGTCCCCGACGAGATCGACGGCAGCCACAGCGTGATGCTCAGCCGGCCCGACGAGCTGGCCGACCGGCTCCACCGCTACTGGACGGACCCGGCCGACCGGGACTGAGCGGCTACCGCCTGGACTCGGCCGCGGCCAGGGCCGCGATCGAACCCAGGAGGATCAGCGATCCCGCCGCGGTCGCGAACGTGAACGGCTCGCCGAGGAACGCCACCGCCAGCAGTGTGGCCGTGACCGGTTCGAGCAGCATCATCACCGAGGAGGTCGTGGCCCGCACCAGCGCGGCGCCCGCGAAATAGAACGGGTACGCGAGCGCGGTGGTGAACACTGCCAGGTAGGCGACGAGCGCGACCGTCTGCACGGTGTCGCCGCCGCGCGGGAGGAGCCCCTCGAACCAGGCCGGAGCCAGTAGCACGGTCGCGCCGATCCCGAAAGACCACATGGTGAGCGTGAACGGGTCCTCGCCGTCGCCCCGGCGTCCCGTGAGGCGGCCCAGCAGCGTCACGAAGGCGTACCCGGCAGCTGACAGCAGCGACCAGACCACTCCTGCGGGCTCGACCACGCCGGCGGCGTTGCCGCCCACGAGGACCGCGAGCCCGGCCAAGGCCCCGGCGACCGCGATCAGGCCGCCGCGTCCGAGCCCCTCGCCGAGCAGGAACCGGCTGCCGAAGGCCGTGAGGATCGGCCCGGACCCGAGCGTGAGCAGCGTGGCCACCGCGACGCCGGTCGCTTCGACGGCGAAGAAGTAGCCGGCCTGGAAGACCGCCATGCCGATGCCGGCCCCGATGAGCAGGGCCGCCCGTCGCCGGATCGGCGTCGTCGACTTGGGGCGTGGCCGCGAGGGCCGGACCGCGGTGAAGGCGAGCAGCAGCGCGAGGCCGCCGAGGTGGCGCCAGAATGAGAGGGCCGCGGGCCCGAGGTCTCCGGCGCGGTAGACGAGTTCGGAGGCGGCGCCGGTGGTGCCCCAGGCGAGGCCGGTGACGGTGAGGAAGGCCAGGCCGCGCCTGGCGGACCCGGTTTCAGGGCGCATTTCGGGCGCAGGGGAAATGACAGAGGACATGCTGTCTCCAGAAGCGAGTCGCGGATCAAGTGCTCTCGTCTGCGGGCACGCTCGGCACACGCACCGGTGCGGTGACCGGCGCGTGGCAAGGAATCAGAAGCCCGCCTTAAGCGGCGGGCGGAGACAGCTGTCCGTCGCGCATGGCCGCCACACTACCGCCGCTCGCCACAGGCGTCCATTTTCGTCCCAAATCCCCCCGCGGCCGCGGCTAGTCTCGTCGCATGACCTTGGGAGGCACCGGAAGCGACGCCGAATTGGCGGTCGCCGCAGCTCGCGCGGGTGCCGAGGTGGTACGGGACATACGCCACGCTGATCGCGATCATCCGGAGCCGGGGCTCATCGTCCTGTGGCCAGGGCATGAGCGAGCGTTCTAGCCGCGCTGCAAGCCCTCGCCGAGTCGCTTGAGGCTTTCTTCGAGGACATGGACCGGTTTGCAGAAGGCGAACCGCACTTCCGGCCTCGCTGTCTGTCCGTCCAAATAGAAGACCTGGTTGGGGATGGCGACCACGCCGCAGCGCTCGGGGAGCTCCAGGCAGAAGGCCATGCCGTCCTCGTAGCCGAAGGGTTCCACGCCGGTGGTCACGAAGTAGGTGCCTTCCGGCACGTGCACGTCGAACCCGATGTTCCGCAAGCCCTCGACCATCAGGTCGCGCCGCTTCCGATAGCCCGCCTCGAAATCGCGGTAGAAGCCCTCGCCCGAAGCGAGGGCGGCCGCGATGCCGTACTGGAACGGGGTGCCCGACGCGAAGGACAGCCACTGCTTGACGTCCTTCACCCGGTCGATCAGCGGCGCCGGTCCTGTCGCCCAACCGATCTTCCAGCCCGTCAGCGAGAACGTCTTCCCGCTCGAACTGATGCTCACCGTCCGGTCCCACATACCCGGCAGCGACGCGAGCGGCACGTGCTCGCGGCCGTCGAACACCAGGTGCTCGTACACCTCGTCGGTGACCACGAGCAGGTCCCGCTCGACCGCCAGCGCCGCGATCGCCTCCAGCTCGGCGCGGTTCAGCACCATGCCGGTCGGGTTGTGCGGCGAGTTGATCAGGAGCATGCGGGTGCGATCGGTGACGGCCGCGCGCAGCCGGTTCAAATCGAGTCGGAATGCAGGCGCCTCGAGCCGTACCGGCACCAGGACGCCCCCGGCCATCTCGACGCAGGCCTTATAGGCGTCGTAGCTCGGTTCGAGCGCGATGACCTCGTCGCCGGGTCGAACGAATGACAGCATCGCGGCCGCGGTCGCTTCCGAGGCTCCGGCGGTGACCACGACGCCGTCGTCCACATCAGGCGTGAGGCCGTACCAGTGCTGCTGGTGCACCGCGATCGCCTGGCGAAGTTCGGGAACACCCGCCAGAGGCGGGTACTGGTTGCGGCCCTCGCGCATGGCGGCGGCCGCGGCCTCGATGATGTGCGCGGGCCCCGACTCGTCGGGGAAGCCCTGGCCCAGGTTCACCGCGCCGTGGCGCTGCGCGAGCGCGGACATGCGCGTGAAGATCGTGGTCTGGGGCTTGCCGGGTTCGTTCATGCTGCCTCCTCTGCCGACTGGACCTCCTGACGAGGTGGCCATCATCCCAGGCCGCCTGTTCACTGCCCGTTCCGGACTCGGCCTCCCAGCGCCCGTCGGCGCGGGCCGCCTCGATCGCGGCGAGCCCGGCCGAGCGCATGCGCTCGGCCGCGATGAGCGATTCGACGAGCGCCGAGCGGCTCGGGCTCGTAGACGCTGGCGCATCCATCGTGGCGTCTCGCCGATGGGCCCGGAGCCGTTCATGGACTTGACTGGGGGACATGCGCAACGAAATCATTCTGGTCACCGGCGCCACTGGCAAGGTCGGCACCCGTCTCACCGCTCGGCTCCGCGAGGCCGGCCACGACGTGCGTGCGGTCTCGCGCCGCACCGACATCCCCTTCGACTGGCAGGACGACACGACCTGGGCCGCGGCTCTTGACGGCGTCGCCGCCGTCTACCTCATCGCGCCTGACGAGCCGTTCCCCGCTGACGCCTTCGTCGCCGCAGCGACGAAGGCGTCAGCGGGGAACGGCTCGTCAGGCGCGATGAGGTAGACGGCGGCGACGCCGTCAAGAGCCGCGGCCCAGGTCGTGTCGTCCTGCCAGTCGAAGGGGATGT
>DATABR010000023.1:0-2010 GCA_036259435.1 Glycomyces sp. | reverse complement strand
CCCTTCCTCTGTGTCAGTGTGGTGCTAGCAGCCGCCGCGCACGAGGCGCAGCACGGCGTCCAAGCCGACGATGCGACCGGCTTCGGCGTGCGGTACCAGGTAGCAGCGGGCGCCGATCCGGGCGGCCCCGGCGTCGGCCATGGAGTCGCCGACCATGAGCACCCGGCTCGGCTCCACGTCGAGCGCGTGGCAGGCCGCGTAGAAGATCTTTTCGTCCGGCTTGCAGTAGCCGACCTCGTAGGACAGGATCCACTCGTCGATGAACCGGTCGATGCCCAACCGCCTGAGGATCGGGCGCGCGTCGAAGCCGATGTTCGACACCAGCGCGATCGGATACCCCTGCGCCTTCAGCGAGACGAGCGTGGCGATGGTGTCGGCGTACGCGACCCAGCCCTCAGGGGAGGCCAGGCGGTCGTACAGCGCCTCGGCGAGCCCTTCGAAGGCCCCGTGGGCCTGCGCGGCGAGCTCGGTGAACGCCTCCCGGTGGGCGTCCTCGTCCAGGTCGCGGTCGGCCCAGGCGTCGGCGAAATGCGGGCGCACCCGCGGCTCCATGCCCGAACCGAGCCAGCCTTGAGCGCCGATCGCATCGGCCAAGGCCGTCACCGTGAGCGGCGACAACTGCTTGCCGCAGGCCTCGGCCGCGAGCGACACCGACCGGGTCAGGGGTTCGAGCTGCGCCAAGGTGCCGTGGAAATCGAACAGGACCGCGTCGACCCCTCCGCGTCCCGCATCGTCGTCTCCTGGTGAGGAATCCCGGTGCACAACCGGACGATACCCGGCCGTGTAGGCGTCGTCACAGCCGGGTGCGGACCGCGCGTTACCGGAGTGCTCTTGTCGGGGCGGCAGACTAGTGTTGAGGCCATGGTTACCGCCGACGTGCCTTACGCCGACGACCGCTCCCCGGCCGAACGCCACGCCGCCGCGAATGCGCGCCGGCAGTGGCCTCACCTGGCGGCCTTCGCGGGGGACTACTCGTTCGAACTCGACGACTTCCAGGTCGAGGCCTGCCGCATCCTCGAAAGCGGCCACGGCGTGCTCGTGTGCGCGCCCACGGGCGCGGGCAAGACCGTCGTGGGCGAGTTCGCCGTGCACCTGGCGCTGGCCGAGGGCGCGAAGTGCTTCTACACCACGCCGATCAAGGCGCTGTCGAACCAGAAGTTTAACGACCTCGTGGCCGTCCACGGTGCCGACAACGTCGGACTGCTGACCGGCGACACGGTCGTCAACGGCGAGGCCCCGATCGTGGTCATGACCACCGAAGTCCTGCGGAACATGATCTACGCGGGCTCGCCCACCCTGCACGGGCTGCGCTATGTGGTCATGGACGAGGTCCACTACCTCGCCGACCGCTTCCGCGGGGCGGTGTGGGAGGAAATCATCATCGAGCTCCCGCAAGAGGTCCGCGTCGTCTCCCTGTCGGCCACGGTCTCCAACGCCGAGGAGTTCGGCGACTGGCTCAAGAGCGTGCGCGGTTCCACCGAGGTCGTCGTCTCCGAGACCCGACCGGTCCCGCTCTGGCAGCACATGATGGTCGGCGGGGCCCTGCTCGACCTGTTCGAACCCGACGGCGACTACGTCTCCAAAGAGCTGCTCAAGAAGGACGCCCGCGCCCGCGAACGAGGCGAGCAGCGCGCCGGGGGCCGCCGCCGCGGCCGCCCCTATGTGGACCGCGGCCGCGTCATCTCCCGCCTCGACCAGGCCGCGCTCCTGCCCGCCATCTACTTCATCTTCTCCCGTGCCGGATGCGACGCGGCCGTCGACGAATGCGTGCGCGCCGGCCTCCAGCTCACCGGCAACCGCGAACGCGATGAGATCGTCGACTACGCCACCGCGTCGGTCGCCCACATCGACCCCGCCGACCTCGATGCGGTCGGCTTCGAGCGGTGGCTCGCCGGGCTCGCCGCCGGGCTCGCCGCCCACCATGCCGGGCTCCTCCCGGTGTTCAAAGAGGTCGTCGAAAAGCTCTTCGAACGCGGCCTCCTCAAGGCCGTCTTCGCCACTGAGACGCTC
>DATABR010000022.1:0-6465 GCA_036259435.1 Glycomyces sp. | reverse complement strand
AGGGCGCCACCGCCGGACTCGGCACCGTCCTTTCCCGCCCCGCGCAGCTACCCAAGACGAAGGAGACCACGAAGTGATCCTCGGACTCCAGCAGCAGCAGACCGAAGTCGGCCGTATCCGCCTCGGCGTCAAGGTCGCGCTCGACGGCGGCAGGTCACGTCCGACGAAGATCGACACGCTCCGCTTCACCTCGCCTCGACGGGACCTGATCGCGAAGGTCGCCGAACTGTACGGCGGCAAGGTCGAAGCCTGGTCGCCACCGAAGGGCAACAGCCAGTGGCAGGTCATCACCACCTCCACCGAGGTCCCGGTGATGGTCCCCCCGCAGGACCCGTCCGAGTCGCAGTGGCTCGAGATGTGGTCCAAGGGCGGGTGCCTCAGGCGCTGTGACGGCAAGACCGAACGCATCTCGGGCAACCCGTGCATGTGCGACCCCGACCCGGTCGAGCGGGACTGCAAGATGCACACCCGCATCCGCGTCCTCCTCGAAGAGGTCCCCGGGATCGGCGTTTGGCGGGTCGACACCGGCTCGTTCTACGCCGCTGTCGAGCTCCCCTCCGTCGCGCGCATCCTCGCCGAAGCGAAAGGCCTGATCCCCGGGAAGCTCATCCTCGACCAGCGGACCGTCACCCGCGGCGGCAAGACGTTCAACTTCGCCGTGCCCGTCCTGGACATCGCCGAGTTCACGCCCGCCGAACTTCTGTCCGGGAAGGTCCCCGAGATGGCTGCGCAGCGCCGCGCCGAAGCCATCGACGCACGCTCGCGAGTTGCCATCTCGGCAGGACCGGACTATTCGTCGCTGCTCATGGCGGTCGCCACGGTCGACGCGCTCCAGGACCTGTGGGAGGAGGCCGGGAACGCGGGTGCACTCACCGACGAGCTGCGGGGCGAGTTCAAGGCCCGAGGCGCCGACCTTCGCGCCGCTGAGCCTGTCGACGCCGAGATCGTCGAGGAGGGCTCCAATGCCTGAGTCGAAAGAAGGCGTGCGCGTTTACCTGCGCGGGTCGGTCTGGTACGGCGAGTGCACCGAATGCCCTGCCGAGCATCAGCGGCTCCGATCCACGCTGCTGCCCACCACGCACGGCATGGCCAGGCGCCACGTGGCCAAGCACCGGGCGGAGGAGCGATGAACAGGGCAGAGAAGGAATCCCGCCGCCTCGTGCGCGAACGCTCCGGCGGCATCTGCGAGATCTGCGGTGAAGCCCGGGCCACCAATTTCCAGCACCGCAAGGCCCGCAGCCACAAAGGCCTCTGGGCGCCCTCCAACGGCCTCGACGTGTGCGGCATGGGCAACGCCTTCGGTTGTCATGGCTACATCCACCAGAACCCCGAGAAAGCCTGCGAGAACGGCTGGACTGTCAAGTCCTGGGATGACGAGCGTGACGTGCCGGTCAAGACCATCTACGGGTTCGTTCTCCTCGATGACGAGGGTTCCTGGACGGCGGCGGAGCATGTCTGATCTCGTGTTCTCCCGCTGGGGCATGACGATGCGGACCCCGGATGGTCCTGTCGACCTGGTGCCGCTGCTGCGGCGCCTCGAGGGCGACAAGAAGACCCCCGTGGTGGCCGACGAGCGTGAAGCTGCGGTCCTGGCGCTGACGCATCTGGGCGTCGCTACCCACCAGATCCACCTGGTCCTCAACATGTCCCACCCCGACGTCAAGTCCGTGCTCGCCAAGCACGGCATGAAGCCGGTCATGCCCTCGGAGCCGGAGCCGTTCTCTTGGATGAGCGTGGCCTACACGTCGAACACTGAGCGGCGTAACAAGCGCCGCGCCGAGCGCGTCGGCGTCGGCGGCCGGCTGGTCCACCAGGGCGAGAAAACACCGCACGGCACCGACACCGGCTACACCGAGTACGGGTGCCAGTGCGTGCCCTGTGAGAACGCGCACGCCGCGAAGCTAGCGGCGTACCGGGCCCGGAAAGCGAGGGCCGCATGAACCGCGACGCACTCGCCGAGGGGACCCTCCACCAGTACTGCCTGCCGCTGGTCCGCAAAGTTCGCGAGGAATCCCCCGAGGACTGGGGGCCGTGGCTGGAATCCCTACCACCTGAACGAGTCCGGGTCATGGCGGTCCTTCTGGCTGCCCTCGTCCCTATCGAGGAGCCGGTGTCGGCACTGACCGCGTGGACCCGCATGGACCCGCCGCTGCCGGTCGAAACCGAAACCGTCGTCGCCGCACTGGCGGCCTGGCTGGTCGACGGAGGCGCTGCGCCGGTGGAGAGTGCCGTGGAGATCGACGGGCACCTCGTCGACCTCGTGGCCGTCCGCCAAGCCCTCCAAGGGCAGGAGGCGCACCTGAGCGCCGCCGAGCGCCGCCTGGCCGTCCTCGTGGGCACCCGCGCCGGGCTCTCCGCCGCCGACATCGGGGGGCGCATCGGCATCACGCAACGATCGGTCGTCCGCACACGCAGCGCACTCCGGTGTGCACGTAAGGAGGTGGCCGCATGACGCGCAAGACCGTCTCGACGATCACCGACACCGAACTGACCGCCCTGTACGACCTCCTGGAGGCCCGCGGCCCGGCCGCCGACCCCCTCGCGACGTTCAGCGTGCCGCTCGCGCAGCCGAAGGAGCGGCACCGCAAGGGCGGGGCCGGGCACATGTACACGCCCGAGAACACCGTGGCCGCCGAGGAAGCCATCGGGTGGGCGTTCAAGGCCGCGGCGCGCAACCACCAGCCGGACAAGGGCCGGTACGGACTCCACATCACCGTGGCCGGCGCCAACGCCGCGACCGACGTCGACAACCTCGAAAAGCTCGTGATGGACGGCCTCCAGGGCCAGGTCTACAAGAACGACAGGCAGGTCGACGAGCTGTATATCCGCCGCCTTCCCGGCCGCGTCCGACGCACCGAGGTCACCGTTTACCGCATCGAGGAGGGGTGATGGGGCTACTGCTCCTTGGCGCGGCGGGGCATCTTCGCCCCTGGCTCCCAGGTGTACCAGCGCATGAACTCGCGCAGGACGGAGGAGCGGTCGGGTTCGGCGACCTCGCCGAAGGCGGCCCACAGGTCCGCGTCGACGCGGATCGTCTGTCGGGGCGTGTGCGTACTGGGCATGTCAACCTCTCATCGTGTCATGACGCTTCTCAGCATACCGTCATGACACCGTGTCATGACACCTCAGGGCGGACGTGTCATGACACGATGATAGAGTCATGTCATGACACGAACGGGGGTTCTTGAGTGACGTTGAAGTGGGAGGTGCTGGCCGCGGTGTGGGCATCCAAGATGCCCTCACCGGGGAAGGTGATCATGGCGCGCTTGGTCGACAAGGCCGACGCCGAGACCGCGATCGTCGACCAGCGGTGGACGCCGTCGCAGACCGAGCTGGCCTCGGACTGCTCCATCTCCAAGTCCACCGTCATCGAGTACCTGGACCGCCTTGAGCGCGCCGGATGGGCCAAGCGGGACCGCCCGGCGACCGCCGACGCGCTCGCTCGCGGTGAGCGCACCTCGTACCGGCTCGCGATCGGCGACGACGAGCTGCCGCCAGCCAAGCCCCGCAAGAACCGCGGGAAGCGCACCACGGCGGCCGACCCTAGTACGCCTGGCGGTCTAGACCGCCAGGACAACCAGGACCGCCCAGCGGTCGGGGGTAGACCGCCCGGCGGTCCGGGGGTAGACCGCCCGGCGAACGAACCTAGACCGCCCGGCGGTCACAAGAGTCCATCTACCCACCACTACCCATCTAGTCCACCGAGTGCGTCGGCTGACGCCGACACCGCGACGCCGCTGCCTGGATTCGAGGGCACCGAACCGCCGCCGAAAGCCCCGAAGCGCAAACGCGCCTCGAAGCCGAAGGCCGGGGATCCGACTCACGGGCAACGAGTCGACCGACTCACGAAGCGCTACACCGACGTCGTCAAGCTCTCGCCGTTCATGGCCGTTCGCGGCGTCGTCGACACCGCCGTCAAGGCCAACGCGTACACCGACGAGCAGATCAGCGAGGCCCTCGACCGACTCGCGCTCCCCGAGAACCGCGGCCGAATCGCGGTCACCGCGAACACGCTCCGCATCGAAATCGAAGGAACGAAGAACCCCCGCGGCCACCAGCCCTACCGCGACCAGCCCGCCGACGCCTACGAACGAGGGAGCCTCTAATGGACACCGTCGACCTGCTCGACCCCGTCGGCTACATGATGCCGTGCACCGAGCACCACACCGACCGCTTCGCCGGGTGCGAGCGCTGCCGGGACGACCTCTTCGAGACCCGCGACTCGGCTGGGCTGATCAAGTGGGGGGCGCTGCGCAACGCCGCCGACGCCTACGAGCGGATGCCCCGCCGTTTCCGCGACGCCACCGCCGACCATCCCGGCCTGCTCGCCTGGGCCGACGTGTGGAAGCGCAACGCCGAAGCCGCGCCGAGCCTGCTTATCACCGGGACCATCGGCGTCGGGAAGACCCACCAGTCGTACGGGGTGCTGCGCTCGGTGATCGCGACCGCCCGCATCGGCAAGTACCTCACCCGCATCCACACCCCCACCTGGGAGGCGATCGGGGCCGCCGACATGTACGCGTCGATGCGCCCCCGGCCCGGAGTCGACACCGAAGCGGTCATGGATCGGTACCGGAACGTCGACGTCCTCATGCTCGACGACCTTGGCGCTGCGAAGGCCTCGGAGTGGGTCGAGGAGGTCACCTACCGGATCATCTCCGGCCGCTACGACGACATGCGTTCCTCGATCTACACCTCGAACGTCCCCAAGGACCAGATCAAGCACGTCCTCGGCGACCGGATCGCCTCCCGCCTGGCCGAAACCTGCCAGATCGTTTCCATGACCGGTCCCGACCGGCGACGGCTGGCGATGTCGTGAACGAGACCCAGACCATCGGCGAGGCCGCCGCAGAGGCCCGCATCGAGCGGAACCGCCGCGGCGCCGACCTCGTCCGTCAGGCCCTCGCCGAGGCAACCCCGTTCCGTCAAGGCCGGGACGACTCCGAGGCGATCCCCGAAAACCTCCGCAAGGCCCGTGCCGCCGCGGTGGAGTACCGCGCCGGCCAGAAGCGCCGCGACAACTCGATGAAGCTGGGCGCCGCCGGCGGCCAGGTCCTCTCCCAGATCAACCAGAACCGAAGGAACACAGCATGAGCACCGACCACTGCTTCACCACCGATGACGTGCACGCCCTCCTCGCCGCCGCCGTCACCCGATTCAACCCTGGCTTGGGCGCGCACGTGTCCGTGATCGTTGATCCGGACGCCTCGGTCATCGAGCTGACACCCGTCGAGGACGGCGAAACCCTCATCGGCACCGAGCGGTTCCGCGTGACCGTCGAGCGCATCGGGGAGTCCCGCTGATGTCCCCCGAACCCACCGGCGGATTCAAGGAAAACGCCGAAAACCTGAACGTGCCTGCTGACGTTCAAGGCGAGCTGAACGACCCCGAGCCCATGAGCGAAGCCGAACGCGGGGCCGCCGAGGTTCTCCGCTCCGCCTGGTGCGACGCCCACTTCGTCAACCCGGATCTGGTCAGGCTCGACTCCTGGGATGGCCTCGCCCGCGCTGTCGTGGCCGCTGTCGGCCCGATCCGCGCCGCCGAGGCGCTGGAGGCGGCCACGGAGCGCCTGCTCGACCACGCCGACCGGGTGCGCACCAAGTTCCCGCACCAGCCGTCCGGGCACAACCGCTCCTACGGGCTCAGCGAGGCCGCGTCGATGCTGCGCGCCGATATCGCCGCCCTCCGCACCACTACCTCCGAGGAGCCGACCGATGTCTGAGACCACCGAAGCCGAGCGGGCCGCCGCTGCGGAATTGACCAATCCCGAGTGCCCGTGGCACGAGACCTGCACCGGGAGCTGCGACGCGGCGAGGTCCCACGCTCGCGCGGTCGTCGACGCCGTCCGGGGGCCGATGTACCGGGAGTTGGCGGGCCGTGTCGAGGCCGGGATCGACGACGCCGCTAAAGACCGGGCGTTGGAGATCTGGGCCATGGCGCTTAAAGCCGCTGCCGACGCCTGGGCTGATGGTGCGCATGACCAGCAGGGGACGAGCCCCGAGCTGTGGCTGCGAGACCGCGCCGAGGCCATCCGCACCAAGCCGGAGGAGTCCTGACCATGACCTATCCGAAGATCGGCAACCCGAGCGTTCTCGACGAAGTCGCCGCTGAGCGCGCCCGCATCGACGCGAAGTGGGGCGAGCAGAACCACCCCGACGGCACCGGCGACTATCCCGAGATCATCGAAGCCGATGTCGCCAAGATGGTCTGCCAGGATGCCGCCGACGACGGCCGCCTCGACTGGCTGCACATCCTCCGCGAGGAAGTCGCCGAGGCGTTCGCCGAGTCCGACCCCACGAAGCTCCGCGCCGAACTGATCCAGGTCGCGGCCGTCGCCGTGGCGTGGGTCGAAGCGATCGACCGGCGGGAGTCCTGAGGCCTGGGAACCGCTGCAAGCACACCTACAGCTGCACGGCGTGCGGGAAGTGCGCCGAGGTCTGCAAGTGCACCCCGACCGACCTGTAC
>DATABR010000021.1:0-5865 GCA_036259435.1 Glycomyces sp. | reverse complement strand
CCCGACTTGAAAGGCCGCGCCCTGTCAGTCCTGCTGGGCGGCATCACGGTCGCGACGATCGCCGGGGTTCCGAGCGGGGCGCTCCTGGGCGAACTGCTCGGATGGCGCGCTACGTTCTGGGCCGTGGCGCTGCTCTGTCTGCCCGCGGCGCTCGGCGTACTGCGTGGCCTGCCTGCGACCGAGCCGCACGCGGCGACCGGGCCGATGCTTCGAGCGCAGCTCGCCGAGCTGCGCCGTCCCCGTCTGGTGCTCGTGATGGGCTTGGGCGCGTTGGTGAACGCGGCGACCTGCGGGGCCTTTACATACATCGCACCCGTCGTCACCGAGACCGCCGGGTTCGGATCGCTCTGGGCGCTGGGCGCGGGCACGCTCGGACCCGTGTGGGCGGGAGCGGTCCTGGTCGCCGCGGCACTTTTGCTCACCGTGCCGGGTCGGCACGTCTTCACCGGCGCACCAAAGGAACCGGTACTCGGCAAGGCGGCCGTGCTGCTGGCGGGCACGAAAAAGGCCGCCCGGCGTCGAACCGAGGCGGCCGAGATCGCTTCTCGCTAGAGCCGGTTGGCGAAACTCACGACTTCCACGTCCATTGAGGAGTTCGCGGGGAAGTCGATGCGGGACGGGGCCACTCCGGCGGCCACGAGGTGCGAGCCGAGTGCGGCGACCATGGCGCCGTTGTCGGTGCACAGCTTCGGCCTCGGGTAGCGCAGGGTGATGCCCGCCTGTTCGGCGCGTTCCATCGCCAGTGCGCGCAGGCGCGAGTTCGCCGCGACGCCGCCACCGAGCAGGATCGTGTCGACGCCGTGCTCCTTCGCGGCGAGGATCGCCTTGCGGGTCAGCACATCGCACACCGCCTCCTGGAACGCGGCGGCCACGTCGTTGACCGGGACTTCGTTGCCCTCGGCGCGCTGGGCTTCGATCCAGCGGGCCACGGCGGTCTTGAGCCCGGAGAAGGAGAAGTCGTAGCGGTGCCGCTCCATGTCCTTGGCGGCGGTGAGGCCGCGCGGGAACTGCACGAACGCGCGGTCGCCTTCCTTGGCGGCCTTGTCGATGTACGGGCCGCCGGGGAAGGGCAGGCCGAGGAGGCGCGCGACCTTGTCGAAGGCCTCGCCCGCCGCGTCGTCGATGCTCGCGCCCAGCTGCGTGACCTTGCCCGCGAGGTCTTCGACCATCATGATCGAGGAGTGGCCGCCTGAGACGAGCAGTCCGATCGCGGGCTCGGGGATGGGCCCGTTCTCCAAGGTGTCCACCGCGATGTGGGCGCTGAGGTGGTTGACGCCGTAGAGCGGGACGCCGGTGGCGATCGAGTAGGCCTTGGCCGCGCCCACGCCGACCATGAGCGCCCCGGCCAGGCCGGGACCGGCGGTGACGGCGATGCCGTCGAGGTCGGCGAGGGTGAGCCCGGCGTCGTCCAGGGCCCGCTGCACGGTGGGCACCATGGCCTCCAGGTGCGCGCGACTGGCGACCTCGGGCACCACGCCGCCGAAACGCGCGTGCTCCTCCACTGACGACGCCACGGCGTCGGCCAGTAGCTCGTGGCCGCGCACGATCCCCACACCGGTCTCGTCGCACGAGGTCTCGATGCCCATCACCACAGGGTTGTTCAAGCCAGTGCTGTCGTTCTTCACAGGTCCATCCTCATCACGGCCGCATCCGTGCCGGTGTGCTGGTAGTAGTTCTTGCGCACCCCGATACCGTAAAAGCCGTATTCGTCGTACAAGCGCTGGGCCGGGACGTTGTCGACCGCGACCTCCAAGTAGATCGACTTGATCCCGGCGGCTTCGGCGCGCTCGAGCAGGTCGTCCATCAGCATCCGCGCGATGCCCCGGCGGCGGGCCGACGGGTCGACGGCGATGTTGTTGATCCACGCCTCGGTCTCGTTGAACGCCGTGCCCGCGTAGCCGAGGATCCGGTCGCCCTCGAAGACCGCGCGGTAATCGTGCCCGGCCGACAGCTCGGTCCACAGGATGCCCTCGCTCCAGGCCTCGGGCCCGAAGATCGCGAGCTCCATGCGCGCGACGACGGACAGGTGCCACCAGCGCAGCCGGTCGATCCGCAAATCAGCTTTCATCGCGTCAAGCTGTACCACGTCGGGACGCTATTACGGCTTGGCGGGCTGGGCGTCCGGGCGGCGCAGGTACAGAGGGGTGAGCTTCTCGGACGGGGCGCCCGCGAGCAGGCGCGGGGCGGCGAGCTCGACGAGCTTCACCAGATCGGGGTAGACCGGCACCGTCTCGGCCTCCACCGGCAACTGGTCGGCGTACTTGCTCGCACCCTCGCCGATCGCGTAATCGGCGCCGGTCTCGGGCAGCTCAGCAGGCTTGCACACCTGCGGTTCGCCTTCGCGCACCCCGTCTTCATAGACGGCCCAGTAGATCTCCTTGCGGCGCGCGTCCGTGGCCGCGAGGGCCCTGCCGCGCGTGTTGCCGCCGATGCCGTCGAGCGAGCAGACGCCGTAAACCGGGACGCCCGCACCGTCGGCGAACGCCGCGGCAGTGACCATCCCCACGCGCAGTCCCGTGAACGGACCCGGCCCGACTCCGGAGACGACCGCCTCGACATCGGCCTTCGTACGCCCCGCGTCCGCGAGGCACGCCTCGATGAACGGGGCGAGCTTCTCCACATGCCCGCGCGGATCGACCTCACGGCGGAACGAGGTCAGGAACAGCTCGTCTTCATCAAGGTCGATGAGTGCCGCCTGAACTGCGGAAGTGGAAGTGTCGATCGCCAAAACACGGCGAGGGCTCGCCTTCTCCGGTTCGGGGAAAGGCGTCGCTTGCGACCCCGGAGGGCGGGGCGACGGGTGCGGGGCTCTCATACGGCCGCACCGACCGGCGCCTCGAGCGAGGCCAGGCGCTCAGCCCAGTCGCCGCCACGACCGTGCAGCACCGCCACACGCGTCTCATCGGCGTGCCGTTCGATCGCGATCTCCACGTGCGACTCCGCGAGCCGCTCGGCCAGACCCGCACCCCACTCGACCACGGTCACCGCCGCATCGACATCGGTGTCCAAGTCGAGGTCGTCGAGTTCGTCCAGATTCTCGAGCCGGTACGCGTCGACGTGCACCAGCGGCAACGCGCTCGCGCCCGCACGATGCGAACGGGCGATGACGAACGTGGGGCTGGTGATCCGCCCCTCCACGCCGAGACCGGCGCCGATGCCCTGCGTGAGGGCGGTCTTCCCGGCCCCGAGCGGGCCGGTGAGGATCACGAGGTCGCCCGCGCGCAGGACCGCGGCGAGGCGCCGTCCGAACTCGTGGGTGTCTCCGGCCGTCTGGAGCGTCAGCCTCACGTTTCACTCCTCCAAGAGCGTAGGGTCCGCGCCGTCGGCGCGGAACCGGGTTCACGATTCGAGATGATGCCCGTGGTGGCGCGAGAACGGCGTCCAGCGGCGATGCCACCCTTGGTCACGACCCGCATTCTCCGCGGCATTAGCCGCAGCGGACGCGGTCGAGCCCTTGCCGATCTCAGCCACGACTTTGTCGATCATCTCCAACAACAGTTGTGAGATCTCACCAGGATACTCCAGCTGCGGCGAATGAGCCGCCTCGGCTATGAGCGCGAATCGCGACCCGCCGAGCGCCGCCGCCAACCGCCGCGAATGCTCCGGCGGCGTCAGCAGATCCAAGTCCCCCACCGCGACCAACGCCGGCAGGCCCGCGAACTGCGGCAGCGTCGCCGTCTCGTCATGGTCGAGAAGCGCACTGGCATAACCCACGATGCTCTGGATGGACGTGCGCCGATTCATGCGCTCGACCAGGCTGACCAGCGACGGCGGCGGATCGACATGCCCGAACGCCGCCTTCCGCGTGAGCAGCCACGCGAGATCTCCGGCCAGCAGCCGCGACCGGTCGATCAGATCCGGCGTCCAGCCCGCGACCTGCTGCAGCATCGGCAGCACGGTGCGGCGCAGCCGCCGCAGCGCCCGCATCGGCTTCGTCTCCACCGTGTCCAGCCCCGCCGCGGTGCTCGACAGGAACGCGACGCCCTTCACACGCTCGCGGAACGCCGCGTTGTGCAGCCGCGCGTACGACTGCATGGTCATCCCGCCCATCGAATGACCCACGAACACGAGCGGGCCCTTCGGGGCCGCCGCCTCCAGCACGTCGTGCAGCACCTCCGCGAGATCCTCGATCCCGAACTCGGTGCGCGGCAACGGACCCGACCGGCCGTGCCCGGGCTGGTCGTACAGCACCGCCCGCAGCGTCGCGCCGTCCCGGTTGGCTTCGGCGATCGCCTTGCGAAGGAAGTAGAACGTGCCCATGTCCTGCATGTAGCCGTGCGCGAACACGATCGTCAGGTCGGCGTCCTCCGGCCCCACCGTCTCCACGTGCACGGCCACACCGCCCCGCGTGTCGACCGTGCGCACCGAATTCGTCGGCGGCAACTCGAACGGCTCGTGCGCGTACGGGTCGTTCGAGGCCATGCGGGTGCGCCGGGCCAGGTAGCGCGGCACACCGAACGCCAGGGCGGCGCCGACGGCCACACCGCCGGTGACGCCCCCGGCGATCGCCAGGCCGCGCCGGCGGCGGGACTGCTTCTCACTCATGCGGACTCACAGTGTCTAAAGAGGCGTTTCTCGAGAGGCCCCGAGGAGTACTTCGTCGTCAATCGCCCTCGGGAGGCCCGGCCACTCCCCGGTTCCACAACCGAGGGACCCGGGAACCGATCCCGGTGAGGACGTCATTGGGGATCGTCTCGGCCCACGCCGACCAGTCGTCGGCATCCGGGTGCTGCTCGCCCGCACCGATGAGGATCACCGGCTCACCGGGCTTCACGGCGTCATCGCCGCAATCGACCACGAACTGGTCCATGCAGATCCGGCCCAGCACCCGGCGGCGCTTTCCCGCCAGGTACACCTCCGCTTTCCCGGAGGCGGCGCGCGGCACGCCGTCGGCGTACCCGAGCGGCACGAGCGCCACGTTCGCATCCCGATCCAGATGCACCGTGTGACCGTACGAGATCCCGGTTCCGGCCAAAAGCCGCTTCACCGACATCACCGACGAACGCACCTCCAAGACCGGCTTCAGATCAACCGGAAACTCGGGAACAGGGTTGTAGCCGTAGAGCGCGATGCCCGGACGCACCATGTCGTAGCGGGCCTCGGGATCCGAAATGAGCGCCGCCGAATTCGCCAGATGACGCACCTCAGGCTCCAAACCAGCGGCGGCCACAGCTGCAAGGAAACGCTCGAACGAGGCCTTCTGCGCAGCGTTCGCCGGATGGCCGACCTCATCAGCGCAAGCCATGTGACTCCAAGCGCCGACCACGGCAATCGACCCCGCGGCCTGACGCTTCGCGGCCGACTCGGCCACCTGCGCCCACTCGTGCTCCGCCACACCGCCCCGCGACATCCCCGTGTCGCCCTTGAGATGGACCCGAGCGGGACGACCCGCCGCATCGGACGCCGCAGCGACCGCGTCCAACTGCGCGAGCGAAGAGACACCGAGATCGATCCCGGCCCCGACCACCTCGGCCAGGCCCGGCTGATCGGGGGCGAAGAAGAACGCCATCACCGTCGTCGGGGCCAGATCCGGCAGCCGCTTCAGCTGCCAGGCCTCCTTGAGCGTCACGACGCCCAAGCTCGCGGCTCCGGCCTCAACGACCACGCGCGCGGCCGGAACCATGCCGTGCCCGTACGCGTCGGCCTTGACCATCGCCATCATCGGCACTCCGGCGACAGCCGCGAGGGCCTCCACGTTGTGCGCGAGACGCCGCCAGTCGGCGCTGGCCTTGGCCAGGCCGGACATGGTGCCGAATGCCGGCTGCGTCAGGACGCGGTAGTTGTCGATCGCCACATATGCAAGGGTACGTGCCCGTGGCGGCGCGCCAGGGAGGCCGGAGGCGGGCGTCACTGCCCGGCCCGGGC
>DATABR010000020.1:0-15420 GCA_036259435.1 Glycomyces sp. | reverse complement strand
GGCGTCGGCGCCGTCGCCGGAGCGCCACTCGCGCCGCTCCCACCGGATCTCGCCCGAAGCGGCGTAATCCGAGAGCGTCGTGGTGGCATCGGGGGCGACCAGCAGGACGCGGGCGCCGGCGGCCAGCAGGCGCGGAACCCGGCGTCCGGCGATCGAGCCGCCGCCGACGACGAGCACCGACTTGTCCTGCAAACGCAGACCGATCTCGTAGACCGACACTGTGCCTCCTCAGCACTCCCAGTGAAACGAACCCAAGCGTATGCGGGAATCGTCGCGGGCATCTAACCGGCGCATTGCGAGCCTGTTACGCGAAACCGGCGTGACGAGTCGGACTGGAGTGAAGCGAGCGCGGTTTGCGTTCGGGGCCTTCATAAAAGCGAAGCCGAGAGTCGTGAGCATTTTCACCTTGCGAGCTTCTGCGTGCCCTAGGCTGGTTATATGCGCGATCGACCCCGCCAGCACCGTGTGCCCGGACTGTCCGCACCCGGGAGCGACCAGCCCAGACCGCCCGCCGAAGGGGTGTACGCCCTGCTGCGCACGAGTCTGCTCGCCGGGCTCGCGGTCGCGGCGCTGCTGTTCCCGCTCGCGGCGATGGCCGGGTTGAGCGCGAAAGCGGGGTTCAACACGATCGACACGCTCTCAGTCGAGGTCACCGAGACCGACCCGCCGCTGACCTCCTACGTCTACGCCGCCGACGGCGAGACCCTCATCAGCCTCTTCTACGACGAGTTCCGCCGCCACGTCACGCTCGACGAGGTCGCGCCGGTCATGCAGCAGGCCATGGTCGCCGCCGAGGACTCGCGATTCTATGAGCACAACGGCATCGATTATCGGGGCATCGTGCGCGCGTTCGTCGCCAACAACAACTCCGGCGACGTCGAGCAGGGCGCTTCCACGATCACCATGCAGTACGTGCGGGGCGCGCTCCAGCTCAACGCCGATTCCATCGACGAGGTCATCTCCGCCACCGAGCAGACCGTCACCCGCAAGATGCGCGAAGCGCGCCTGGCGATGGCCGTCGAAGAGCAGCTCACCAAGGACGAGATCCTCGAGCGCTACCTCAACCAGGCCTACTTCGGGCACAACGCCTACGGGATCTTCGCCGCCGCGCAGGTGTACTTCTCCAAGCATCCGTCCGATCTCAACCTCCAGGAGTCGGCCGCCCTGGCCGGGCTCGTGCAGGCCCCCTCGGCCTACGACCCGATCACCTCCGACCAGACCTCGGCCCTCGACCGCCGCAACTGGGTGCTCGACCGGATGGTCGACATCGACTACCTCTCCTGGGGCGACGCCTCCGAGGTGCGCACCCTGCCGATCGAGCTGAACGTCTCTGACCCGCCGAACTCGTGCATCGGTGTCGAGGGCACCACGACCGAGTTCGGTTTCTTCTGCGACTACTTCCGCCGCTGGTGGCGCCAGCAGGACGCCTTCGGGCCGACCCCTGCCGACCGCGAGCGCGAGCTGCGCCAGGGCGGGTACACGATCATCACCACGCTCGACCCCGAACTCCAGGAGATCGCCAACGGCCACGTGAACAAGGCCGAGAGCCAGAATTCGAAGCTCGCCCACGGCGCGGTCGTGATGGAGCCGGGCACCGGCCGCATCAAGGCCGTGGGCCTGAATCGCACCTTCTCTTACGACCAGAGCGAGAACGGCCCGCACTCGAACCCGTCGTTCGACCGCAAAGGCAACTACCCGAACACGGTGAACCCGGTGCTCGGCGGCGGTGAGACCGGCGGCTACCAGGCCGGTTCGACGTTCAAGATCTTCACGTTGCTCGCCGCGCTCGACGCGGGCTATCCGCTGGACTACGACATCCAGTCCCCCAACCGGGTCGCCACGAGCTTCGTCTCGGCGACCACGGCGTGCGGCGGACGATGGTGCCCGAAGAACGGCAATCCGCAGATGGCGGGCAACCGCGACATGTGGTCCGGATTCGGCATGTCGGTGAACACCTATTTCGCGCAGCTCATCGACCGCGTGGGTGCCGACAAGGCCGTGGAGATGGCCGAACGGATGGGCCTCAAGTGGCGCAGCGAGGGCGACGCCTACTACGCCTCCGAGGAGCGGCGCGCGGGCTGGGGACCGTTCACCCTCGGCGTCTCGGACGTGCAGCCGATCGAGATGACCAACGTGTTCAACACGCTCGCGGCCGAAGGCTTGTACTGCGAGCCGATACCGGCCATGCGCGTCATCGACCCCGACGGCCAAGAGCTCGACGTGGCCTCGCCCCGCTGCCACCAGGAACTCGACCAGGACGTCGCCCGGGCGGCCACGGACGCGGGCCGGTGCGTCACCTGGACGCAGCGCAAGGGCGTCAAGTGCGGCGAGTGGGGCACGTCGCGGAACGTCGGGGAGCTTGCCGGGCGGGTCGTGGCGGGCAAGTCGGGCACCACCGACGACGACAGGACCTCGTGGTTCCTGGGTTACACGCCCCAGCTGACGGTGGGCGCCTTCATGGCCGATCCGGACTACATCTTCAACTCGGTGGGCAAGGCGAACTCGAGCGTCTCGAAGGAGACGACCGGCATGATCTTCAGAGACGCCCTCGAGGGCGTGCCGGAGGAGCAGTTCAAACCGCCGTCGAAGCAGATTCAGACCGAGGGGAAGGGGAAGTTACCGGCGACCGGGGGCTCAGGCGGTTTCGGCTTCTTCCGGTTGGCGCTCGTCCTCGTTCGCTTCTTCGTCCATGTCCTTGCGCTCACGGCGAGCCAAGACGACCCACCCGACCGGGACCATGGCCGCGAACAGCGCCCACTGGACGGCGTACGAGTAGTTCTGCCAGTCCTTGAACGAGGGCGTCTCCAGGGCGGTGAGGCCCTCGGCCGGCTCGACGTCGGCGATCCACGCCGAACGCAGCTCGAAGTCGAAGTACGAGGCGAGCATCGCGTCGCTCAGCCGCCGCGACTCCAGGTGGCCGTCCACCTCGGTCACGCCGCCGCTCGACTCCTCGTATTCGTAGACGCGGCCGGTGACCGAGACCTGGCCCGACGGCGGAGCCGGATAGTCAGGAACCGCGCCGGTGCTCTCGGAGGCGACGAAACCGCGGTCCACCAGGATCGCGGTGCCGTCCTCCAACACCAGCGGGGTGACGATCTCGAAGCCGTTGACGCTGTTGTTCGTCTGGGCCCGCAGTACGACCTCGTTCTCGGCGTCGTACACGCCGGTGGCCTCCACGAGCGTCCACCGCTGGTCGTCGTCCAGCGCCTGCCCGGCCGGGACCGTCTCGTCCAGCGGCACGGCCTCGCGGCTGTTCTCGATGACCTCGTTCGCGGCGGCCCGCTCCACGGCCCGGCCCCACTGCCAGTCGGACAGCATCGCGCACACGACCACCACGACCACGCCCGCCAGGGTGAGCCCGAGCCAGCGCGGAGTGAGGACGAATCGGTAACGCTGCATCACGCCGCCGAGTCTAGACCCGGCATAGGATTGCGCCTCATGAGCGATGTAGTGAATGCGGTGCGCGCCGCCATGCCGGGCGTCCGCACCGATCTGGAGGCCCTCGTCACCATCCCGGCGATCGCCTTCGAAGGACTCGACCACGAGCCGGTACGACAGGGCGCGAACGCCGTCCAGCGCCTCCTCGAAGAGGCCGGCGCGGCCGAGGCGCGGCAGCTCGTGCACGGCGGCGGGCAGCCGAGCGTGTACGCGCACTTCCCCGCGCCCCAAGGCCAGCCGACGGTGCTCTTGTACGCGCACCAGGACGTGCAGCCGGTCGGGGACCTCTCCCTGTGGGAACAGGACGACCCGTTCACCGTGGTCGAGAAGGACGGGCGGCTGTACGCCCGCGGCGTCGCCGACGACAAGGCCGGGGTGATGGCCCACGTCGCGGCGCTGCGCGCGTTCGGCGGAAAGCCGCCGGTCGGGGTGAAGCTCCTCATCGAGGGCGAGGAGGAGTTCGGCTCCCCCACGCTCGAAGGGCTGCTGCGCGAGCACCGGGAGCTGCTGGCCGCCGACGTGGTGGTGATCGCCGACTCGATGAACTGGAAGACCGAGGTCCCGGCGCTGACGACCACGCTGCGCGGGGTCGTCAACGTGTATGTGGAGGTAGCGGTCCTCAAGGGCGCGGTGCACTCGGGGATGTTCGGCGGGCCGGTGCCCGACGCGCTGACCGCGCTGGCGCGCCTGGTCGCGACCCTGCACGACGAGCACGGTGACGTGGCGGTGGAGGGTCTGGCCTCGGGCCGAAGCTCGGACCTCGACTACGACGAGGCGGCGCTGCGCCATGAGGCGGGGCTACTGCCGGGCACCGAGTTCATCGGCACCGGGCGACTGACCGAGCGGCTGTGGTCGAAGCCGACGGCGACCGTGCTCGGGATCGACGCGCCGGGCGCGGCGGAGTCGGCGAACGCGTTGCAGCCGAAGGCGCGCGCGAAGGTCTCGTTCCGGCTCGCGCCGGGCGATTCGGCGGTGAACGCGCTCAAGGCGGTGCGGGAGCACCTGGAGGCGAACGCGCCGTGGGGTGCGAGGGTGACCGTCACTCCCGAAGGCGGCCTGGGCGACCCCTGCGGGATCGACACGACCGGTCCGTCCTTCGACGCGGCGCGCGCGGCGTTCGCGGAGGCATGGGACGGTATTGAGCCGGTGGAGATCGGCGTGGGCGGCTCGATCCCGATGATCGCGACGTTCCAGGAGCTGTTCCCCGAGGCCGCGATCCTGGTGACGGGTGTGGAGGACCAGTACTCGAACCCGCACGGCCCCAACGAGTCCTTGGACATCGCGATGTTCGAGCGGGTGTGCGTGGCCGAAGCGCTGCTGCTGGAGAAGCTGCAGCGCTAGCAGGCGGATGCGAAAGGGGGCCGCAGTCGCGGACCCCTTTCGCATTTCCTATAGGATTGTGTCCGAGCGCGGCCTACAGTCCTTCGCGGAACTTGCGCAGGAGCTTGGCGAGGGGATCACCGGAGGTCTCGAAGAGGTCCTTGTAGGACTTCGCGGCGGCCTTGGCCTCGGCGGTGATCGAGGCGTTCGTGTCGTCCTCGCGCCGCGGGTACGCCCCGGCGAGGTAGTCGCGATACTCGCCGTCGTCGATCCAGGACTTGAGCGCGGCGGCGCGGGCGACGGCGAAGTCGTGACTGCGCTGCTCGAGCAGCATGAGCTTGAGGAAACTGTCGCGCAGGTCGCCGCCGGTCTCGAATTCCTTCGCCTGCTCCAGGAACGCGGCGGTGTCAACGTCTGCGAGGTCGCCGCCGCCGGCCATCTTGGCCATGAAGCGCACGGCCGCGGCCGGGTCCTGAATCGCGAGCGCACCGGCGCGGTCGGCCGAGAGCTCGGACTTGCGGCTCCATTCGTAGAGCGCGGCGGTGATGACGCGCAGACCCACCACGCCCACGGGGATCCACGCGACCGAGGTGGTCAGGCGCAGCAGGATCATGAGCAGCGTGCGGTAGAGGCCGTGCCCGGAGAGCGCGTGGCCGAGCTCGTGCGCGAGCAGGAACTTCAGCTCGGCCTCGTCGAGCAGTTCGAGCGAGCCGGAGTTGATCACGATCATCGGCTTGTCGATGCCGATGCACATGCCCCCGAGGTCGGGGTTGCGGGTGATGTAGAGGTCGGGCAGGTCGGCGGCGTCGAGAACCGAGCCGACTTGCAGGTAGGCGTCGTAGACGCGGGCGTACTGGTGGCGGTCGACGCGGATCGAGGAGCCCATGAGGCTCAGGCGCAGGGACCGCTCGGAGATCACGCCGGAGAACTTCCGCAGCAGGATGTCGAAGCCGCGCAGTTCCCGCAGGGCCACCAGGGCGCCGCGGTCGGCCGGGTGCTCCCAGGCGCGAGTCGATATGCCGCGCAGGATGACCGGCCCGCGAGCCGAATCCCGGATCTCGACCGGACCGCCTTCGGCCGGTGACTGGTCGTCGCTCATGCCCACTCCTCACGGTTGGCTCTGGTGCAAGTGTGGCACGCCGACGCCAGCCGCGCCGGTCCGCCGCGAACGGCAGGGGCCCAGGCCGATCCGGCCGCCACGTGCAGTGGCCGCCCGATACGTGCCGGATTTCACCCCGGGTGTCCGCAAGGGCCGCAACCAGTCAGGACGCATAGCGGGCATTGCCGCCCACTTAGGGCAAGATAACGAATCGGCGTCAACCACGGGCGCGCCGCTTGACACTCGCGCACTCAAGGACTACTCATTGATACGGGTCAGCAATTCCGGGGCGTCGCGGAGAATCGTTTGGGGTGTTCTTGCGACGCCCCGTATCCATGCCCTCTTCCACACTCCCCGTGCCCGGATCGCCCCCGCGGCCGGGTATTCTTGCGCTGGCGTGGCGCCGTGTGCGACCCGTCTGGCGCCAGTAGCTCAGCTGGATAGAGCACCGGACTTCTAATCCGATGGTCGCAGGTTCGAATCCTGCCTGGCGCACTATCGGACCTCAGGGCTATAACATCTCAGATCCCGTCACACCTGTAACAGAGCAGTTGCGGCGCTACCGGGCAGATCTGCCGAACGAGCCTTTCACGGCTATGGGATTGCTGACCGTGGAGACCCTCCTTCGGGCTCACTCTGTTCCAACTTCCTTCGCTTGTCCCCGGCCCGCTTGTTGGTGAGAGCGGTGGGCGATGCTTACGGCCGTATTTCGGTTCGCCCTATGGATGTGGGATGTCGGCCAGCTGACGTTCGGCCGGCTTGCCGGGAGGGTCCTCATGTCGGTCATGGGTTCGGTGCTGCGCAACCGCGCGCTGGCTCAGGCCGACCGGCCCTTGATGTGGCCATGGAGATTCGCGCGGTGGTCAAGGGCGCTGTCACGGCGGTCGGTGCCCGGCGCTATCCGGGCGACCGGCGACAACGCCTGGCGCTGCGGTGGGCGCTCGAAGCAAGCTCGCCCATTGGCGCGAGCAAGTCAGGAACTTCAACCAAGACATAGACGCCGACGATTAACGCGTCGCGCCTGTCGGCAGGCCGCCTACTGCGAAGCACGGCGGATGAGGTGCGGCCGGTCGCGCGGACAGTTTTCGGTGTTTCGTCCAGGCGTGCCGTCGCAATGTCCATCGACGGAAGAGGTCAAGGGCCCATACGATCGAATTCATGGCCTTCGATGAGTTGAGGATCGTCCCGCTTTCGGCCTCAGACGGGAGCGCCGGACTAGAGGGACCGCTCAGCGCAGCGAGACCTTGCACGCGCGACCCCGGACGAAAGGAAAGACCATGAGACTCAGCCCACCTGAGACACTGTTCCGGAGGCGGCTGCTCGTCGCCGCCGCCTTGTTCGCACTGGCAGTGGCGCCGCTCTCCGCGGTCGGCCCCGCCGAGGCGGAGAACACGGTCGGCGGCGAGACCGCATCATCCGATCCCCTCGCCGCGCTGTCCGAGCAGGTTTCCCGGTACGCTGCCTCGGACTACACGGCCGACTCCTGGGAAGCCTTCGCCTCGGCCCGGGAGGAGACGGCAGCCCTAGTCGGGCAAGGAGACACCACTGGTGCGGAAGCGACCGAAGCGCGCGAGGCGCTCGAGGCGGCCGCAGACGACCTGGTGATGGTCGGCGGCCTCGACACGCTGGTGGCCGACTACCAGACGCGCGCTCCCGGTGAGTACACCGCCGAGTCCTGGGCGCCGTTCGCCGAGGCGTTGACCGCCGCCGGCGATGTGGCAGCCGATGAGTCGGCTTCCTCGTCGGAGGTGGCCGAGGCCAAGACCGGTCTGCAGGCCGCGGCTGCAGATCTGGAGCCGTTGCAGAGTTCGTTCGCGACGATCACGAACGACACGTTCTGGAACGACACCGACGGCAACCCGATCTACTCCCAGGGCGGCGGAGTGTTCCAGTTCGGCGACACCTACTACTGGTACGGGGTGCATTACACCGGTGCCGAGTACTACCGGGATGATCCCACCCGGAAGTACAACAACGATGTCAGGTTCGTGTCGATCCCGGTGTACTCCTCGACCGACCTGGTGAACTGGACGTTCGAGAACAACGTCGCCACCACCAGCACGGGGGGCCTCTGGGGCTGGGTCGGACGCCTCGGCGTGGTCTACAACGAGAACACCGGCAAGTACGTGCTCATCACCCAGGCGGGGAGCGGGGTCGCGTTCCTCCAAGGCGACTCCCCGACCGACGACTTCACCTACGTCACCACCCAGGACCAGATCCAGGGCAACCCGACCGAGGGCACCGGGGACCAGACCGTCTTCACCGACGACGACGGGCAGGACTACCTGGTCTACTCCAACGCGCATGGACGCAACCACGCCTTTGTCTCCAAGATTCGCGCTTCGGACTCGCTGTACATCGAGCCCGCCGTCGAGGTCGGTTACAACTCCAGCGGCCGCGAGGGCAACGCCATGTTCAAACTCGACGGCACCTACTACATCGGAGCGTCCGACCTGCACGGGTGGAACACCTCGGTCACCCACATGATCCAATCCACCAGTGGCGCCATCCAGGGCGACTATACCGGCGAGTACACGCTGCCCGGCACCGAGATGGACTACAGCCACGTGACCCAGACCGGGTTCTTCGTCACCGTCCAAGGCACCGAGGAGACCACCGTGCTCTACGCCGGGGACCGGTGGGCCGACTTCGCCTGGAACGGCATCGGCTACAACCAATGGGTCCCGATCACCAAGGACGCCGGCGGCGACCTGCAATTCCACTCGCTCAGCCAGTGGGAGTTCAACGCCGCCACCGGCGAATGGCGCGTCGGGCCGGACAACAACTACATCCTCAATCCCGACATTCAGGCCGACCGGATCCTCGTCTCCAATGTGCGCGGCTGGCCCAGCACCGGATCGGGCTGGGTCGGCAACGTCGACGGCGGCGCCAACGGCAGCCGATTCGCCCTGCAAGTCGACAACGGTTCCAGCACCCGGCAGCAGATGGACGTGCCCGCCGGCGAGTTCACCCTCGGCCTGTACACCAGGGGCTCGGGCCAGGCGACCGTCACCGGCGCCGACGGCCAGCAACACGTGCTCAACATCCCGTCCTCGAGCGGCTGGACCTACCGCGAACTGACCGGCATCAACCTGCCGGCGGGCACCGCCACCGTCACCCTCTCCGGCGGCTCCGGCGACCTCACCGCCGACCAACTCTCACTCGTCCAAGGCGAAGGTGGTGGCAATGGTGAGCCGGAGGGGGGCACGTTGACGGCGCGGCATTCGGGCAAGTGCCTGAATGTGGACTCGGCCTCGACCGAGGACGGGGCCCTGCTCCAGCAGTACGACTGCAACGGCGCGGAGAACCAGCAGTGGGAACTGCGGAGCGTCGGCGGGGGCTACTACGAGATCGTGGCCGTCCACTCGGGCAAGTGCCTGGACGTGGAAGGCGCCTCGACCGCCAACAGCGCCCAGATCCTGCAGTGGTCCTGCCACGGCAGGACCAACCAGCAGTGGGAACTGCGCGACGCCGGCGGCGGCTACTCCGAGATCGTCGCCCGCCACTCCGGCAAGTGTCTCGATGTGAACGCGGCCTCGACTGCGAACGGGGCCCTGCTCCTGCAGTACGACTGCTGGGGCGGTGAGAACCAGCAGTTCGCGCAGAACTAGGGACCCGTCATGTCACGCACGACAGGCACCACCGCCTAGGCAACCCTCACCGGGGCGGCGCTGACCCGCACCAGCGCCGCCCCAACACGGGCCATTGAATCGGCGGACAAGTCCACCGCCGCTCATGGCCGGGAACTCGACCGGCCGCCTCACCACCCACAACAACGTTCGCATGGATACATCATGTCAATGCAACGACGGACATTTCTGGGCCTGGGCGCCGCGATGGCGGTGGGCCGGCGCGTCCGCACTCGGCGCGAGCCCGGCACTCGCTCAGCAGCAATACGCCGTGGGCGTACGCCGCTACGACTGGACACGCGAGGGCCGCCCGTGCACCACCTACGTCTACTACCCGGCCACCGGCGGCAACCCGGTCACCGGCGCGAACGGGTCCTTCCCGGTCTACAACTACACCCACGGCTGGCTCCAGCCCGCAGAACTCCCTGTTCTTCATCCGGCCCCTCGCCGCGGCCGGATTCATCGTCCCCGCCCCGCACTTCCAGTACAACGTCGATGACGCCTACAACGGCAACGCCTCCCGCGACGTCTCGAAGATCCTCACCCAGACCCTCGCGCTCAATGACAGGAGCCCGCTGGTATTCCTCGAGCGTGGGCAGAATATCGCGGCCACGTGGATGTCGCGAGGGCTATCGATCGGCTTCGAGGTGCTTCGCCCAGAGCAGCTTGGCTGTGGCGGTCACTTCGTCGAGGTCTGCGGGCGCGAACCCGGCCCTGCGGACGACGCTTGGATTCCACGGCCGCAGTTGCGCCTGGTTGGTGTCCGGTCGCACCACGGTCCCGAGTACGTGACCGGTCCCGACCTCGACTACTCGGACGCGCGACAGTAGATTCACGGCGCGGAACTCCAGCTCGCACTCGTTGAAGCGTCTCCGGCCCAACGGCGCGGTGGGCGCCGGGTCCAGGACGCTGCCAGAGGTGAACGCGAAAGTCGCCATCACCACTGAAGTGAGGATGAGGACCGGATGAACCCAGAGGCGCGGATCGGGCCCGTCGCCGGAAGCCGGCGTCAATCCGTCCACCCACAGTGTAGTTCCGCCAACGAGCACCGCGAACACGACGGAGACGAGCGCGGGAAAGTGCGGGCGCAACACCAGCGAGTCCGAACCAGCCCGGATCGGCCTGCGGCGCAACAGCCACTCGATCGCCTCGCCGAGCCCGCGGACACGCCGCATCACCGGCATAGTGAGCAGCATTCCCACCAGCAGCAGCACGCAGCCGAACGCAAAGCTCCACCACCGGGGCGACATCCAAGCAGCGCAGCCGCCGGCACATCCGAGTTTCCAGGCGCTGTCGAAGAGGTCGGCGAGCAGGGCGATGGCGAGCGACGGTCCCGCTGCCGCGACCACCCAGCGAGTGGCCTCCGCGCTGGGCCTCGTCAATTCGTGCGTCGTCATCACCAGGTTCAGCGCGTAGAAAAGCGAGAGCACCGCAGTGGCGAGGACCATCCCGAAGAGCGACAGAGCCAACAGGACACGGCCAGATGGTGCCGACTCCCCGGCCAGACGCGCGTACAGGAAGGCGCACACGGTGAGCGCACACATCGCGTAGAACAGCGTCTTGACGATCGAGGCGGGTTCGACGTGGCCGTACTTGGACGAGGAGACCTCGACGGATGGGGTCTCGCCGTGGTTGCTCTGGCGCTCCAGGTAGATGACCAGCGCGGCGAACGCAAAGCCTGCGAGAGTTGCGGCCAGCGTCCCGTACATCTGCGCCAGCGGCCCCAGATTCACGACGGGCGCGGCCATCTGAGTGTGCACGTATTCCATTCGGATTGGGCACCTTCAATCTCGAGGGGAAACTCGGCACCTGAGGATAATTCCGCAACGCAACCCACGCCCTGGCAACCGGGAGGGGTCCCGTGACCGACCGGTGATACTGGGGCGCATGGACCTCCAGCGCCTCGCCCTCTCGATCCGCCGGGTCGCCGCCGCATCGGCACTCTCGGCCGCGCTAGCCGTAGCGGCGGCCTGCGGCTCATCATCGGATTCGGCTTCGTCGTCGCCGTCCACAGAGGCAACCTCGGCCTCGCCGACGATCGAAGTCGAGTCGTCGTCCCCGACGCCCTCACCCACTTTGAGTCCGACCCCGGCCAGGCCGCCCACCTACTGCGAAGACCTCGCGGACTTCGCCGCAGATCTTGAGGCCTTTCGCCAAAGACTCCAAGATGGCGACAGTGGCGACTTCGAAGTGCGCGTCGATCTCGCCGAGCAGGCCGGCTCTCTGGCCGGGGACGCCAGCATCCTGTCTAATGGCCCACCGGTCGACGTCGCCGCCGCGCTGTTGACGCTCGGCAACGAGGTCCTCGACGCCGGAGATCGGATCCTTGACGGCGACTCCCTCGACGCCGCCGCGGCAGAACTCGACGATGAGACCGCCGTCGGCGCGCAGGACACCGTCAACCGCCACCTCGAAGAGGGTGCCTGCGCCTGACGCGGGATGCCGCTCCGGCTTCGGTGAAGCGGTGTGTGCGGGCAACCGTCGGCTCCCAAAGCTGGTAGTCCTCAAACCTGGGTAAGAGGAAAACAGACGGGTGATCGCCAACACCGAATGGCGGAAGCCGCTCGAGGTGCGCCTGTTCTGCCAGGTCGTGCTCGATGTCGCCGCCAAGTAGGTCGCTGCAGAACGCGAAGCTGAAGTCCACGGCAGCGGCTCCGCCATCACCGAGCCGGAACCGCCCCGCGAGCCTCGCGGATCAGCTTCTTGACGCTGGTCAGGCCGATGCCGTAGCGGTCTGCCAGGACCGACTGTCGGACTCCAGCATGGAACGCTGCGACCAGTGCCTCGGCACAGCCGGGTCAAGAGCTGGCGTAGCGATCTCGGCTCTCGCGAGCTGTCGGCGGGGGCGGGACTGGGCGCAACCTGGTCGATCGGCGCCTCTAATCGCCGTTCCAACGCCTCATGCAGGGCGACGACCTGCGTCAATGTGTTCGAATACGCGACCGCCAGGTCATACTGGTAAATATGTGAATATTTTTACCTCGCAAGGAGGTGGTGCTCAATGGCGGTTCTTCCTCTCACGGCGCTGGGCTGATTTCAGGGCTTCGAGCGTCGCAATCAGGGCGACGGCGATCCACAACGGGGCCACCAGTGCGTATACCGGGGCCAGGATCTCCAGACCGTCCGGGGCCAGCGCCTGGCGAAGTGGCTCGACGAGCACGAAGGTGAGCGCCCAGGCGCCGCCGATGAAGAGGGAGTACTCCGCGTGGTGCTTCACGTAGTACTCGCGCCAGCGTCGGCGCACTTCCTCCTTGTACTCCGGATCGTTCTCCCAAGCGTTCTTGACGATGCCCTGCTTCCGCTTCCCGACTTCTTCGCCGCTGCGCATGAGGCTGGCGAGTGCGTCCGGATCGGCCTCGGAGCCCGGCTGGATCGTCGGCGCATCGATGCCGTCGAACCAGCCGCGCTCCGCGGCGACTTCGAGCCGGAACTCCTCGGTGCGGATCGCGGGGAGGAGATACCCGCGTGCCATGACCATGAAGATCCCGCCCAGCCAAGCCAGCACGGCGGTTATGCCGATGAGCACCTCCATCAACAGTCGCCCATCGCTCAGCCGCCGTCCTGGATGGCGCCGGGTCCGCCGCCGAGAAGGCTCTTGAGCCCGGTCATCGGGTAGCCGGTGAGGATGTTCCCAACGTTGTTCCAGCTGTGGGCGTTGTTGAGCCAGGACGCGGGGAGGTTCCCGGACGCGAACATGTCGTTCATGGTGTTGTAGAAGGTGTGTGTGTTGTCGAGTAGGTAGTTCGATCGGGGGCCGGCGGTGCCGGGCGTCGGCATGGCGTCGTCCCAGATCGATTTTGAGAGCGCGTCGAATTTCAGGTCCATGCCCTTCTGCAGCGAGGAGAAGTTCAGGTCGAACTTCTTCCCGGTGCCGAACCGGTCGAGGGCCCTGCCGATGTCATCGATGATCTCGCCGACCCTGCCCATCCGCTGGCCGAGTTGGGACATGGCCTGACCGAGCTTGGAGATGTGCTGCGAGATCTTGGTGTCACCGCTCTTCCGGGTCCGCGGCGCGAGCCTGTCGGACGAGTTCACTGTCCTCGCCGAACACCGAGGCGAGCGCACCAGTCGAGGCGCGGCCGGCGTTGAGCGCGGCTTCGGCGTATGTCTCCTTGATGAGCGCTGCGAGTGACTGGGCATCTTGCGGGACGCAGGGCTGAGTTGGAGATCGCGGAGGGCGCCACCGACGCCCACGGTCACGGTGACTTCGCCTTACGGGGAGGCGGCGGTGGCCGAGGCCGCTTCGAGCGCCTCGTTCAGACTGGCACTCCGTTCAACCATGGCCCGCATGCGAGACTGAAAGTCCCGCATGTAGCCCTCAGGGTCTTCGAAAGCTGACGGCATTGACGAACTCCTTTTGCTTGGGGTTGTTGCGCTGCTTCGCCATTGCAGTTGGGGATCGGTCTCACAACACTGTGTTCATGCTACCGACAAGTTCCGAGTGGGACTTACCTCTTCGGTGCGCCGACTGCGTTTCAGAGGCCTTCGCGGTTCCAGCCCTCGTTCATTCCGGTTCTCGTGGCATCGCTCGCCGGTCGAGAGCGGTCTCTTTTCGGTTGCGGCAGGCTGACGAAGGTGATTGACTACAGAAAGCGCTATCTGCCCTTCCCCTCTCCCCCTGTCTGGACTGCATTTGCGACGCCTGAACGCCCTTGTCAGTGATCGGCTGAAGTTCCTGCGACTCCTCCGGCACGCCGGTACGGGCACGCTCTGGGCCCTGGTCGTCCAAGGCCTCATCATGGAGATGCTGCCGGCGGCCGGGGCGGCGGCGACCGGCTGGCTTTTGACGCGGCTGGACGGCGACTTCACCGCGCCGCTCATCGCGCTGGGCGCGACCTTCCTGCTCGGGCAGATCAACGGGATCTCCTCCCGCTGGATCGGCCTGCTCGCCATCAGCCGCATCGACAACCACCACAAGGCCGCCGTCGCCGCCGTGGCGACCGGCACCGCGACCGTCGAGGTCATCGAACGGCAGGACATCCAGAACCTGTTCAAGAGTGCGGCCGCCGACCCGGGCCCCTGGACCGAGAAGACCCCCGGGCAAGGAGCCCTCGGCGCGCTCTACATCCTCCTGCGGTACGCCGGGCTCATCGCCTCCGCGTCGATTGTGGCCGTCTGGTCGCCCTGGCTCGTACCCGTGCTCGTGGTACCGGCGCTGGCCGTTCGCGCCGTGGTGATCCGACTATGGAAGCGGCACTTCCGAATCTATGCCGACGGCATCGAGCACCACCGCCGCTACCGGTACTGGGGCGAGATGCCCCTGAAGCGCTCCGAGGCCAAGGAAATTCGGGTGTTCGGACTGTCCGAGTGGCTGGTGAATCGGCATCAGGACGAGCTGCGCAACCACCTGGATCCGGTGTGGGACGACGATCGGGTCATGGCCCGCGCCCAGTGGAAGCTGGCCGCGCTCTCGCTGTTTCCGCTGACGGCCGCCTTCTGCGCGGTCGGGTACGTGACCGCCGCCCAAGGCGGCTCGGTGGGCGTCGCCAGTGCCGCTCTCACAGCGGGCTGGGGCATATTCACCCTCCTCGCCAGCTCCGGCGAAGTCATGAACATCGAAGGTTCCCGCCACGGCATCACCGGCCTGGCCGAACTTCGGGAGCGGTTGCGGCCCGATGAGCACGACCGGCCGCGAACGGGCGCCGCACCGACCGCTCCGGCCCTGATCCGCTTCGAGGACATCGAATTCGGCTACGGCGAGAGCACTCCGGTCATGAAGGGCCTCGAGCTCGAGATCCGGCCCGGGGAGCATCTGGCCGTGGTTGGCTTCAACGGCGCGGGGAAGTCCACCTTGACGAAACTGCTCGCCGGTGTCTACCGACCCACGAACGGCCGTATTCTCGCGGACGGCACCGATATCGCCGATGATCCCCAGTGGCGGTCCCGACTGGCGGTCGTCTTCCAGGACTTCGTCAGGTACCACTTGACCGTCGC
>DATABR010000019.1:0-8872 GCA_036259435.1 Glycomyces sp. | reverse complement strand
AAGGGGCGCCGGCTCGGCCGGCGCCCCTTTCGCTGCAAGTTTCTTAGATCATCGCGTGGCGGATGACGTTCTCTTCGCGGCCGGGGCCGACGCCGACGACGCTCACTCGGGCGCCGCACAGCTCTTCGAGGCGCTCGATGTAGGTCTGGGCGTTCTGGGGAAGCTCGTCGAACTTGCGGCAGTGGCGCACGTCCTCGAACCAGCCGTCGTGGTACTCGTAGATCGGCTTCGCGTGGTGCACACCGGTCTGCGTCATCGGCATCTCGTCGACGCGCTCGCCGTCCACTTCGTACCCGACGCAGATCGGCACCCGCTCCAGCTCGGAGAGCACGTCGAGCTTGGTCACGAACAGGTCCGTGATCCCGTTGACGCGCACCGCGTACCGGCCCAGCACCGCGTCGAACCAGCCGCAGCGCCGCCGCCGCCCGGTGGTGACGCCGTACTCGCCGCCCTTCTTGAGCAGGAAGTCGCCGAACTCGTCGAACAGCTCGGTCGGGAACGGGCCCGAACCGACGCGGGTCGTGTAGGCCTTGATGATGCCGATCGCGGTCGTGATCTTCTGCGGCGCGATGCCGGTGCCCACGGCCGCCCCGCCCGTGGTCGGGTTCGAGGAGGTCACGAACGGGTAGGTGCCGTGGTCGACGTCGAGCATGGTCGCCTGGGCGCCTTCGAGGAGCACGTTCTTGCCCTCGTCGAGCGCCCGATTGAGCAGCAGACGCGTATCGGCGATGTACGGCTTGAGCCGCTCGGCGTACGCGAGATACTCCTCGACCACGGCCTCCGGGTCGATCGCCTTGCGGTTGTAGACCTTCACGAGGATCTGGTTCTTCTCGCGGAGGATCTGCTCCAGCTTCTGAGAGAGGATCTTCGGGTCGAGCAGGTCCTGCACGCGGATGCCCTGGCGCGCCACCTTGTCGGCGTACGCCGGTCCGATGCCGCGCCCGGTCGTGCCGATGCGGGCCCCGCCCAGGTAGCGCTCGACCACGCGGTCGAGGGCCCGGTGGTGGGGCATGATGAGGTGCGCGTCGGCCGAGAGCTTCAGGTTGGAGACGTCAACGCCCCCGGTGGTCAGCTCGTCGAGTTCCGAGATGAGGAACTTCGGGTCCACCACGACGCCGTTGCCGATGACCGGGACCACGCCCGGGGTCAGGATGCCCACGGGCACCAGGTGGATGGCGTACTTCGTGCCGTCCGGCGTCACGACCGTGTGGCCGGCGTTGTTGCCGCCTTGGTAGCGCACGACGTAGTCCATGTCGGCACCGAGCAGGTCGGTGACCTTGCCCTTGCCCTCGTCGCCCCACTGCGTTCCGACAACCGCGATCGCTGGCATCTGCCCATCCTCCCGGGAAGTTGATCACCCGATTACCTGGTAAGCCTACTTGCATTGATTTACGCGGGGTCTCACCAGGCCTGAGCACTATGAATCGGGTCCCTGTCACACCGTAAGGTTGCCGCTGTGAACGTCGTCGTGTTGACACTCGTGGAAGCGAACTGCGCGAACCCCGGCCCGCGTACCCAGGCGCTGCACCTGGCGGACGAACTGAGAGCGCGGGGCGCGGTCGTGCGCACCGCCGAGGCTGCGAAACCCGAGGAGATCGACGTCGTCCTCGAGAACCCCGACGAGCGCATCGTGCTCGCCGCGGAATCGGACGAGCAGATCAACGCCGTCGTGGCCCGTCTCGTGCGGCACGCGATCCCCGCCCCGAGCAAACGCGCCGAGGACCTGCCGGAAGGGCGCACCACGCCGGACCTGCCCGCGCTCGCGATCCTGCCGCTGAGCGCCGTTCCCGGGATCGTGACGCGCCTCGGCCTGCCCGAGAAGCCTGCCGAGGTCGCCGCGGCGGTGGCCGATGGCGTGGTGAAGCGCACCGACGTGATGCGCCATGACGGCGGCGGCGTCGCGGTCGACGGCGTGCGCCTGGGCGGTGGCGACCGGCCGTGGCGGGGCGTCGTGAACCTCGACGACGTGGTGCTCGCCGACGGGAGTGAGCAGATCCTCGCGTGCGTGGTCGCGAACGCCGACGGCTACGCGGCGACCGACGACATGGTGCTGGCCGAGCCGGACCCGGCCGACGGGAAGATCGACGTCGCCGTGGCCGTGCCGGTCACCGTGGGGCGCTTGCGGAAGAAGCTCCGCATCGAGGTGCGCCGGGCCCGCGGCCGGGCTGTCGCGATCCACCCGGAAGACTCGGTCACCTACATCCAGGACGGGCTCGTGAGCGAGCTCGGCCGCAAGCGCACCTGGTGGGTCGAGCCGGGCGCGGCGGGCTGGTACGTCGGCGCTTAGGGATTGGGCGTTTCTCGGCGTCAGCCTGCAAATCGGACATTCGATGGCCCCCGACAACCCTGACCCTGGGGTCCGACAATGCGGCGCGCCGTATGTGCGTGCACAGTCGTGAGGGCGATTGATGCTGGTCACGCCGGTGCGACTGAAACGTTTCGAGACTTTCGCCATAGGGTCGATCAGCTTTGTTAAATGGTGTGAAAAAGCTGGTCACTGTGGTTGATGCCCCGATCCGGTTGCCGTAGCCTGGACGCTGCACCCAATCCTCTCCGATCGAAGGAGCTCCCCATGGCCATCGTCTACGGCGGTGACTACAACCCCGAACAGTGGCCGCGCGAGACGTGGACCGAGGACATGCGCCTCATGCGCGAGGCGGGCGTCAACCGCGTCAGCGTCGGCATCTTCTCCTGGGCCCTGCTCGAGCCCGAAGAGGGCCGCTACGACTTCGCGTGGTTCGACGAAGTGCTCGACCTCCTCGCCGCCAACGGCATCGAGGCCTGCCTCGCCACCCCCACCGCCTCACCGCCGCCGTGGTTCGCCGCGACGTACCCCGAAGCGGTCATGGTCGACGCCGAGGGCCGCCAGCTCACCCACGGCTCCCGCCAGGGCTTCGACCCCTCCTCGGACGTCTACCTCGCCAAGGCGCTCAACATCGCCGAGCGCATGGCCGAGCGTTACGCCGACCACCCCGCACTCGGCCTGTGGCACCTCCACAACGAGTACGGCTGCCACAACGCCCGCTCCTACACCGAGGCCGCCACCGCGAAGTTCCGCGTGTGGCTGCGCGAGCGCTACGGTGATCTCGACGGCCTCAACGCCGCCTGGGGCACCGCGTTCTGGTCGCAGGCCTACTCGTCCTGGGACCAGGTGTACGCGCCGCTCCCGACGCCGACGATCCCGAACCCGGGCCAGGTGCTCGACTGGAAGCGCTACTCGTCGTGGCGGCTGCTGCAGAACTACAAGGCCGAGGCCGAAGTCATCCGAAAGTACTCGGACAAGCCGATGACCACGAACTTCATGACCGGTTCGCACCCCGAAATCGACCTGTGGGAGTTCAGCGAGGCCGTCGACATCGTCTCCACCGACCACTACCTGGTCGGCGAGGACGCCCACGTCAACCTCGGCTTCGCCGCCGACTACGCCCGCTCGCTCGGCGGCGGCAAGCCGTGGATCCTCATGGAGCACTCGACCTCCGCCGTCAACTGGCAGGGCCGCAACCGCGCCAAGGCCCCCCGCGAGATGCTCCGCAACTCCCTCTCGCACTTCGCGCGCGGCGCGGACGCGATCATGTTCTTCCAGTGGCGCGCTTCGAAGCAGGGCGCCGAGAAGTGGCACTCGGGGATGGTCCCGCACGCGGGCACCGACTCCAAGATCTGGCGCGAGGTCTGCGAACTCGGCGCCCGTCTCGGCGCTCTGGCCGAGGTCGAGGGCTCCACTGTGAGCGCCGACACGGCGATCCTGTGGGACTTCCCGAACCGGTGGGCCCAGGAACACGAGGCGCGGCCGACGAACGAGCTCGACGCGCAGGGGATCTTCAACGTCTACTACGCGGCTCTGTGGCGCGCCGGCATCACCGCCGACGTGGCCGAGCCCGAAGGCGACCTGTCGAAGTACAAGCTCGTGGTCGTCCCTGCGATCTACCTGCTCTCGCGCAAGGGCGCGGAGAATCTGCGGCAGTTCGTGAACGGCGGCGGCACCGTGCTCGTGACCCCGTACTCCGGGATCGCCGACGAGACCGACACGGTCTACCTCGGCGGCTACCCCGGCGCGATCCGCGATGTGCTCGGCGTGCGCTCCGAAGAGTTCTACCCGCTGGTCGGCGGTACCGTCGCGCTCGCCTCGGGCGGGACCGGCACGATCTGGAGCGAGACCGCCGAGTCCACGGGTGCGGAGGTCCGCGACACCTACGCCCTCCCTTCGTCCACCACCGCCCGAACCGGAGTAAAGGCTTCTCCAAACGAAGGAAACACCCCGGCCTGGCTGGTCAACCGCTTCGGCGAGGGCACCGCGCACTACCTGACCACCTTCCCCGACGACGCCACGCTCGACCGCATCGTGGCCGCCGCGGCCGAGGACGCGGGCGTCTCGCCGGTGGCCGAGGCCCCGGTCGGCGTCGAGGTCGTCCGAAGGGCCCACGAGGACGGCCGCAGCTGGCTGTTCTGCATCAACCACACGCGTGAGGACGCGAAGGTCAAGACCGCCGACGCAGTGGTCGAGGTGCCGGCCGGCGAAGTCGTCGTGCACCGCGAGCACGCCTAGACCGAAAGCGAGACCCAAGCGGCCGAAGGACTCCCGTTCTTCGGCCGCTGAGTCGTTGCGACCCGCCTGGACGTCTGTGGCCGTGCTCGCCACCTGATCGAAATCCGATCGTTATCTGGGTGAGGCATGCTGGTCAGCGCCCGCGCTGACGCGGACGACACGGCGGCACGGCGTAAACGGAGGTGGGGTGCAATGGCGGCGGAGTACTCGAGTTTCGTGGCCATCGGCGACAGTTTCACCGAAGGGGTCGGCGACCCGGACCCGAACGGCGACCGGTTCCGCGGCTGGGCCGACCTGTTCGCGCTCCGCGCGGCCGAGCAGTGGCCGGCCTTGACGTACGCGAACCTCGCCGTCCGCGGGCGGCTCTTCGACCGCATCGTCGACGAGCAGGTCGTGCCCGCGATCAAGCAGAGCCCCGACCTCGTCTCCTTCGCCGCGGGCGGCAACGACGCCCTGCGCCCGGGCTTCAACCCCGTGCAGCTCTCGACGCGCGCCCACGAGGTGGTGCGGCTGCTCAAGGCCTCCGGGTCGGAAGTCATGCTCTTCACCTGCGCCGACCTCACCCCGCACATTCCCGGGATCTCGGTGCTGCGCAAGCGCTTCATCGCCACCAACGACGCGTACAAGCGCGTCGCCAAGCGCCACAACGCCATCCTGATCGACCTGTGGGCCGACCGCGCCTTCGAGGACCCGCGCCTGTGGTCCGAGGACCGCCTGCACCTCAACACGTACGGGCACCGGCGCGTCGCCTACGACGTGTGCGAGGCGCTCGGCGTCGAACCCGACCCGGCCTGGACCGAGCCCCTCCCGAGCCTGCAGCGCGTGCGCCGCGAGATGAACGGTGTCCAGTGGGCGGGCAAGCATTTCGCCCCCTGGGTGAAGCGCCGTCTCACCGGGAAGTCCAGCGGCGATACCGTCGACCCCAAGCGTCCCGACCTGACCAAGGTGAAATGATGCGCCCCCTGCCCACACTCAAGGACCGCTCATGATCGTGTTCAAACTCCTGGCTGTCCTGGTCATCATCTTGACCTGCGCCTTCTTCTTCGGCCTCCTCTTCGGCAAAGGCCGACGCGGCAAAGGCGGGCGCCGCTGACGGCGCTCGCATGATCCCGGCGTGAGCCCGATTCGTGTGTCTCTCACCGGGGGTGGGCGTGGCGCGTTCGAGCGCGACAGGGCATCATGGAGAACTGTGGGACTCCTCCAGCGTCTGTTGGGGCGCCGGGACACACCAGATTCGGTGCCAGATCCCGCCGCCCAACCCGAACCTGCCTCTGAGCCCGAGGCCGCGCCCGAACCGGTCGCGTCCTCCGGCGCGCTCGGCGATGCCGCCCCCGAGACCAGCCGGGAATCCCCGCCGGAACCTCAGGAGGAGGACAGCATCGCTACCCAGGCGCCCGTGACCGGTCTGCGGCTCGTGCCCGCGCTCGAACCGGAATCCGAGCCTGAGATCGAGCCCGAAGGCCCGATCCTCGCCGCCGTGCCCGACCTCGACGAAGCGCCCGTCTCCGACGAAGAGCCGGTCATCGACGAGACCGACGCTGAGATCGGTTCGCAGGCCGACGTTGAAGTCGACTCTCCGATCGATGCTGAGATCCGAACCGAGCTCGGCGCTGAGGCCGGCGCTGCCGAGACCCAGACCGACGTAGGCGGAACCGAGCCGCAGCCTGTGTTTTTCATGCCCGAACGGCCGCGCCGCGAGCTGCTCACACTGGACAAACCCGAGCCGCCGCGCCCGCCGACGACCGGCCGCGACGAGATGATGCCGCGCATCGAGGACGACGAGTCGCTCGACATCGCCGGGTCGCCCCGCGGCGAACTGCGTGCCGCCGGGCTCGCCGTCCCCAAGATGCACCAGCTCGTGCGCCGCGGCGACACCGCCATGTGGGCCTTCGCCGTCCGCTCCTCCGAGGCGCTGCGCTGGTGGCTCGACATCCGCCAGGCCGCCGAGGCGACCGGCTGGATGCCCGTCCTCCTCGGCGCGCCCGAGGAATGGCGCGACAACGGCGAGGCGATCATCCACGAGGGCGACGACGAACTCGCCCGCGCCGGGGAAATCAACGCCGCGGAACTCCTGCACGACAAGGCCGCCGAGGCCGGCGAGCCCGCCCGCGGCGTGCCGATCCTGCCCCGCCGCGGTGACTCCGACTTCGCCACTCCGCAGCAACCGCAGGGCCTGCTCGGCCTGGCCCCGGTCGACGCGGGCTGGGAGATCCCGGCCATGTTCCCGTGGAAGGGCTCCACGAACTGGGAGCTGTACGGCGCCGAACACGCGGCCGTCCTCCGCAGCTGGCACCGCCGCTTCGAGGCCGAACTGGTCGCCATGACCTACGACGTGATCGAGCTGTACGTCCCGCACCCGCCCAGCGCCGAAGAGGCCATCGCGGTCGCCGCCGAGGTCTACGCCTACTGCCCCGACCTGCTCGACTCCGGCGTGCCCACATTGGAAGACCTGGCAGAACACATGATCAGGTCGAAGGCGTGGTACTTCAGGTGGGCGTAGTCCGCCTGAACCGGAAGTGCGGCAGGCGGACTCAGCATGTCCAATGGGAGGCCGGCGCATCATCCCCGTCGGCGCATCGCCGCGCGGGTCTCATACGCCAGGCCGGGAACGACGAACGAGGCTAGTGCTGCTGTCCGCTCATGCGGCGGGCGCGCATGAGATAGAGGACGCCGAGGCCGCCGACCAGTGCGGCCGCACCGATGATGAGCAGCACGGACGCATTGACGCCGGTGGTGGGCAGCCCCGAACCGGCGGCACCTGTGGTCTCATTGTCGGCCGCTGCGCTGGACTTCGAGTCCGTGGGAGACTGCGAGACCGACTGCGACTGCGACGGCGACTGCGACACTGAAGGCGACTCCGACGGCGACTCCGACGGTGATACCGAAGGCGACACCGACGGGCTCGGGCTGGGAGTCGTCGGGACCTCGCTGCCGGGGCAGGTGTGCGTCAGGTTGAACTGCGTATCCGCGGAGTCGACGCCGGTGACGTCGGCTTCCGCCGAGATGAGGGTCCACCCCGCGGGCGTGATGATGTAGGCCTTCGAAGTGCCCGGGCCGTCATCGATCCCGCCGTGGTGGGTGGAGTTGCGGAGCTGCTCGTTGCCGTCGGCGTCCTCGAAGACGGCCCGGACTTCTTCGAACTCGCCCATGGCTCCCATCTGCGAGGGCAGGACGAACACCCATCCGTCCTGATCGTCTTCGACGTCGTCCGGGACCTGGTCGCAGTCCTGGTCCTCGAACCCGGCCGCGGTGGTCGGGACGTTGCCTGGATTGATCTGGATGGTGCCGTCGAATGCCATGGCCGCCACCGGTACCGCCAGTATGGTCATGGCAGCGGCCAGAGTGGTAATCATCCTGCGTGCATGGTGAGTAATCACGAAGCTTCCCCGTTTGCGTAGCTGAAATCGGGCAAGTGGAAGCTACCATTCGAGGGCGTGATATATGGGCTTTATCCTCGTCTCGGCCTGCTCCGCTCCCCGACGAGACCCTCGCCGGGCGCATCAGGTGGACCCTCCACGACTACCGCACCATCGTCGGGCAGGAGTTCACCCACCTGTACCGCCAGCCGGTCAACTTCGCCTGGCAGCTCGGCTTCCCGATCGTCATGGTCCTGCTGTTCGTGTACGTTTTCGGCTCGGCCATGGACGTCACCGGCCAGGGCGCCGGGGTCGACTACGTCGCCTACGCCATGCCCGGCATGTTCGCGATGACCATGGCCTTCGGGTTCACCAACACCGCCTGGGCCGTGGCCGAGGCCAAGCAGAAGGGCTTCGTCGACCGCGTCCGCTCGATGCCCATGGCCTCCTCCGCGGTCGTTGTGGGCCGCAACATCGCCGACACCATCCACGCCGGTGTGGACCTCTTCGTGCTCTTCCTCATCGCCCTCGCGATCGGCTGGCGCAGCGAGGGCACGTTCTGGGAGACCTTGGGCGCCTTCGCGATCCTGCTGTGGCTGCGCTTCGCGCTCATCTGGGTCGGCGTCTGGCTCGGCCTTTTGGTGAAGAGCGTCGAGCAGGCCGGAAACCTCTTCGCCATCGCCTTCCCGTTCGGCATGGTCTCCTCGGTGTTCACGCCGCCCGAGCTCATGCCCGGCTGGCTCGGCGCGATCGCCACGTAGAATCCGGTCTTGGCCACCGCCACCGCGATCCGCGAGCTCTTCGGTAATCCGAGTGCCGCGGGCAATTCGTGGCCTGAGCAGCACGCGCTGCTCGCCGCGCTCGTGTGGCCGGTGATCATCACCGCGATCTTCCTGCCGCTCGCGGTGCGCCGCTTCCAGAACCTCGGCAGGTAAAGGACCCGTAGGAAACCGGGAAACGGGCCCGGTCCGCC
>DATABR010000018.1:0-3865 GCA_036259435.1 Glycomyces sp. | reverse complement strand
GGCCCGGCGCGCCCGAAAGGGCGGCCGGGCCGGGTCTTGCCTTTGCTAACTTGCGCTTCTCGATCTCCTCGAGTGCCTGCGGCAGGACCTGGAACAGGTCGCCCACGACGCCGAAGTCGGCCATGCCGAAGATCGGAGCGTCCGAGTCCTTGTTCACGGCCACGATCACCCGCGAGGTCTGCATGCCCGCGCGGTGCTGGATCGCGCCCGAGATGCCCGCCGCCACGTACAGCTGCGGGCTCACGGTCGTGCCGGTCTGGCCCACCTGGAACTTGTGCGGGTAGTAGCCCGCATCGGTCGCCGCGCGCGACGCGCCCACCGCGCCGCCCAAGGCATCGGCCACGCGCTCGATGAGCGCGAAGTCCTCCGACGAGCCGACGCCGCGGCCGCCCGAGACGACCACGCGCGCCTCGGCCAGGTTCGGCCGGTCCCCAGCGGGTTCGTCCACCCGCTCGGCAACGCGCACCCGCTGGTCGGCCTCGGATACGGTCGCCGCGACCGGCTCGACCGCCGGCGATCCGGGAGCCGGGGCCGGCTCTGTCGCGCCGGCCTTCACTGTGGCGAGCGTGAAGCCCTTGGTGGCCTTCGACGTCACCACGGTCGAGCCCGCGAACGCGTCCTGCGTCGCGGTGCCGTCGGCCTCCAGGCCGGACACGTCGGTGAGCAGGCCGTTCTCCAGCGCCACCGCCACGCGCGCCGCGAGGGCCTTGCCCTCGTCGGTGCTCGGCAGCAGAAAGACGCCAGGCGTGCTCTGGCGCGCGAGGTCGATGAGGACGGTCGCCTTCGGGTCCACGAAGTAGTCGTCCGCACCCGCGGCCTCGACCTGGTAGACCTTGGTCGCGCCGTATTCGCCCGCGAGCGAGGCCGCCGCGTCGTCGAAGGCGATCGCGGCGACGTCGCCGAGCGTGCGCGCCAGGGTAAGGACCTCGGCGGCGTGCTTGCCGGAGTTCGGTACATAGACGAGGATGTCGGTCATGGCGGTCTCCTAGATGAACTTCTCGGCGGCGAGGAATTCGGCGAGCGCGCTGCCGGCCTGGCCTTCGTCGGTGACGATCTGGCCGGCCGAGCGCTCAGGGCGATCGGCGGCGTTGAGCACCTCGTTGTTCGCGGCGGCGGGCCCGGCCGCGGCGGCGTCGACGCCGAGATCGGCGAGCGTGAGCGTCTCGACGGGCTTGCGCTTGGCGGCCATGATGCCCTTGAGCGACGGATAGCGCGGCGTGTTGATGGTGTCCCAGACGGACACGATCGCCGGAAGGCTCGCGCTGAGCACGTCGTAGCCGTTGGCCCGCTGGTGCTCCACGGTGATCGCCGTGCCGTCCACCTCGATCTTGCGGGCGCCGGTGAGCGCCGGGACGCCGGTGCGGGCGGCGATCATCTGCGGCATGACGCCCATACCGGAGTCGGTGGACTCGGCGCCGGCGATCACGAGGTCCCACTCGAGGCGGCCGAGGGCCGCGGCGAGGATCTTGGACGTGGCGAGCGCGTCGGAGCCGCCGACGGCGTCGTCCTCGATGTGGAGGGCCTTGTCGGCGCCCATAGCGAGGGTCTTGCGCACGGTCTCCGTGGCCTGTCCGGGGCCGAGGGTGAGGACGGTGACCTCGCCGCCATGGACCTCTTTGAGCTGGAGGGCGGCTTCGACGGCGTACTCGTCGAGCTCCCCCATGACGTTGTTGGCGCCGTTGCGGTCGACCCGCAACTGGGCGTCCAGCTGTCTCGCGAGCCCCGAGTCCGGGACCTGCTTGACCAGAACCACGATGTTCATCGACAACCTCCGAGGTCGTGCTTGGGGACGCTGAAAGGCCTTAGTTTTCGTTCAGGCGTCGCGACGTGAATCATATCTTACGAAGTTACTTCCCAGTAACCACCCGAGCCGTTGTTGTACGGCGGGCGGCGGCCAGGCATGATTGGACCATGGCCCGCGTGCTGTTGTTTCTGTTCCTGGTCCACCTGGCGCTCATCATCGCCGCGGTGGCGGATTGTCTGGGCGGCGAGCACGCCCCCCGGAAGCTCACGCGCGCCTGGTGGGTGGTCATCATCCTGCTCGCGCCGATCGTTGGCGCGATCCTGTGGTTCACGGTGGGACGAGCGAAGCCCCCACGCCCGCAACCGGGTCCTGGCAAGAGCGGCAATGCCGGTCCCCGCAGTCCCAAAGGTCCGGTCGCCCCTGACGACGACCCCGATTTCCTCCGCGACATCGACCGCCGCCTGCGCGACGACAACAAAGAGGACTAGGCCGCTACGGTCGTCACTCCCCTGACCCGCCGATCGAGGGGTAGCGAGACTCGGCGAGACCGAGTCCGGTGAACACCCGATTCGCAGGTAGGCGCTTCGAGCGCTCAGGCCGACTTCTCGCGCCTCGGGCGGATCGCCCTTCTCGGGGTGGCCTTCGTGCGCGGCACCAGCGTCGGGTTCACATTGCGGCGCACCACGTCGGCGGTGATCTCCACCTTCGCCACCTCGTCGGCGCGCGAGGGGATCTCATACATCACCGGCTGCAGCACTTCTTCCATGATGGCCCGCAGCCCGCGCGCGCCCGTGCCGCGCAGCAGCGCCGACTCGACGATCGGCTGCAGCGCGTCGTCTGCGAACTCCAGCTCCACGCCGTCGAGTTCGAGCAGCCGCTGGTACTGCTTCACCAGAGCGTTCTTCGGTTCGGTGAGGATGCGCAGCAGCGCCGCCTCGTCGAGGTGGTCCACAGTGGTGAGGATCGGGAGCCGCCCGACCATCTCGGGAATGAGCCCGTACTTGAGCAGGTCGTCGGGCATGACCTGGGAAACGATCGCGTCGTCGGCGGCCTCGGTGTCGTGCAGCGGCGCGGTGAAGCCGACGGTGCGCTTGCCGATACGGGACTTGATGATCTCCTCGATCCCGGCGAAGGCCCCGCCGCAGACGAAGAGGATGTTCGTGGTGTCTATCTGGATGTGCTCCTGGTGCGGGTGCTTGCGCCCGCCCTGCGGCGGCACCGACGCGTGGGTGCCTTCGAGGATCTTCAGGAGCGCCTGCTGCACGCCTTCGCCGGAGACGTCGCGGGTGATCGAGGGGTTGTCGGCCTTGCGCCCGGCCTTGTCGATCTCGTCGATGTAGATGATGCCGGTCTCGGCGCGCTTGACGTCGAAGTCGGCGGCCTGGATGAGCTTGAGGAGGATGTTCTCGACGTCGTCGCCCACATAGCCGGCCTCGGTGAGGGCGGTGGCGTCGGCGATCGCGAACGGCACGTCCAGCATCCGCGCGAGGGTCTGGGCCAGGTGGGTCTTGCCCGAGCCTGTGGGCCCGACCAGGAGGATGTTCGACTTCTGGAGCTCGACGTGGTCGTCGCCCCGGGCCGAGCCGAGCTCGTCGAGCTGGACGCGCTTGTAGTGGTTGTAGACCGCGACGGCAAGGGAGCGTTTCGCGTGGTCCTGGCCGATGACCCACTGGTCGAGGAACTCGACGATCTCCTTGGGCTTGGGCAGGTCCTCCCAGACCACCTCGGCTTCCTCGGCGAACTCCTCTTCGATGATCTCGTTGCACAGGTCGATGCACTCGTCGCAGATGTAGACGTTGGCCGGCCCGGCGATGAGCTTGCGCACCTGGCGCTGCGACTTCGAGCAGAACGAGCACTTCAAGATCTCGCTGTCACCCAGGCGAGGTGCCATCGCGGGTACTCCCTCCCTCAGCGAAGCCATTGGGCTTCAACCGAGCGTGCTTGCTTGCTCCGTTTATTCAGGACGAACCGGTGTCTCGATCCAGTATTTCGCATTTGCGGCCACCGCGCCACCCTTGCGCGGCCAGCGCCACGGTATCGCGCCGCGGCCACCTCGGGGGCCGATCGTGCGGAGACGAGCAACAGTCGTCTGCTGGGGGCGCGGCGGGCCGGGCGCTCCGC
>DATABR010000017.1:0-5420 GCA_036259435.1 Glycomyces sp. | reverse complement strand
CCCTTATGCGGCGACCGGAATGCGGTCGGGCGCCACCGGTTCCTCGACCAGCTCGCCCATCCGGGAGCCCACGAGCTCGTCCATCAGGCCGACCTGGTTCCCGAGTCCGGCCCCGACGAGGACCGGCTCGGCGTGGCGCTGCTCCGCGGCGAAGACGGGCTCCGCCGGCAGCGCGGGGTTGATCATCGGGCTCGGCATGCACACCACCACCGGGAGGCGCTCGCTGCGCCGCCGTGCGGCCTCGCGCGCCTGGCGTTTGATCTTGCGGCGCTCCCGCTCGGAGAGCCCTCCCCAGATGCCGAACCGCTCATCGTGGTCGAGTGCGTACTGCAGACAGTTCTCTTTGACCTCGCACCGCGCGCAGATGCGTTTCGCATCCCGCGTGGAGCCCCCTTTTTCGGGGAAGAACGCCTCCGGATCGGTCTGCGCGCACAATGCGCGAGCCTGCCACTCCGGAACGTTACCCAACAGGTCGGCCAAGTAGTCACGGCCGTCCATATACGTCCGCCTCCTCGTTCGCGCACCGGCAGAACCGATGCTCCCCCTTTGCAATCACTTGCGCGGCACTGGAATGTGGACCTGGGCTGGACGCGTCCCCTCCCCTGAAAACGCGTACGGCCCTGCCGCGGACGTGCCGATCGTCCGCTCGTGGTTCCTGCATTGTGGTGCTTCTGTGTCGAAGCCCGGTGCCCGCGGGCGGCCTCTAGGCGGGGCCGCGCCGCACTTACTCGTCACTATGGACGATGAGTGTTCATCGCTATTCGATAACGGTTCGATATCAGACGATAGCGCACAGTGATCTGGATGATGGAAGGACCCCTCAGACTCACGCTTGTGGGGGACTTAACTTGACAGGTTCCTCAGTGGTGTGTTGTTGCTTGTGAGGTCCGTTCCATCGCGCGAAGACGAGGCCGATGCCGGCCAGCGTCAACCACACCGCGTCGAGCAACAGTCGCTCCACGGCGGCGCGGGTGTCGATGAAGACCTGTCCTTCCTCCACCAGTTGCCTGGGCTCGTCGAATCCGTACCTTGCTGCCGACATCGCCAGCAGTACACCGATAACGAGGTAGGCGACATAGACGAGACGGGTAAGGCGGCCTATCACCCGTCCGGGTCGTGTGTCGGGGGCGAGGAACGCGGCCAAGGCGGGCAATGCGACCGGCAGCACCGAGAAGAGGGTGCTGCGGGCCTCGTCGGTGAAACCGATCCCGGCGGCGCGGCGGAGGGTGTCGTCGCGCGGGTCGAGGCCGACTCCGAACAGCCACTGGGAGACGGCGACCGCGATGACGACGACGGCCAGGGCGAGGAGGATCGCCGCGACGACCGAGCGCCGGCGTGAAGCGAGCTGCATGGGCGCCATTAGACCAGATCGGTTCGGTTCGCCTGCTTGAGTTCCTCCACCAGGCCCTTGACCTCCTGCGCCCGGTCCCTGGGGCACACCAGCAGTGCATCGGGCGTGTCGACGATGATGAGGTCGTCCACACCGACGGTCGCCACGAGTCGACCCGAGGCCGGGACGACCACGTTCCGCTTCGACTCGGTCAAGAGCGCCTCGCCCGAGCCGCGCGGCTCGACCACGACGTTGCCGACCTTGTCGGCGGCCTTGAGGACCTGGCCGAGGGTGTTGTAGTCGCCCACGTCGTGCCAGTCGAAGTCGCCGGGCACAACGCCGACCTTGCCCGCGGCGGCGGCCGGTTCCATGACGGCGTAGTCGATCGAGATCTTCTCGAGCGTCGGCCACAATTGCGCGAACAGGGCCTCGCGGCGGTTGGAGTCCCACGCGCCGGCGAGGGTGCGCACGGCGTCGTGGAGGGCGGGCCGGTGGCGGGCCAGCTCGGCGAGGAAGGCGTCGACGCGCCAGACGAACATGCCGGCGTTCCACAGGTAGTTGCCCGAGGAGACGTACTCGACCGCCGAGACCTGGTCGGGCTTCTCGACGAACGCGTCGAGCTGGTAGCCGGGGCCGACCGGCGCTCCGAGGCGCAGGTAGCCGTAGCCGGTGTCGGGGCCGGTGGGGGTGACGCCGAGGGTCATCAGCAGGCCGGTCTCGGCCAGTTCCATGGCGCGCTCGACGGTCTTGGCGAAGGCCTGGTTGTCGGGGACGAGGTGGTCGGCGTGGAAGGCGCCCATGATCGCGGTCGGTTCGCGCTCGGCGATGACGGCGGCGGCCAGGCTGATCGCGGCGGCCGAGTCGCGCGGCGAGGGCTCGACCAGGATGTTGTCCCCGGGCACGTCGGGGAGCTGGCGCGCCACGTCGACCGCGTGGGCCGCGCCGGTGACGACGTAGACATGGTCGGGCCGCGACAGCAGCCGCACCCTCTCGACCGTCGACTGCAGCAGCGACGACTCCGTTCCTGTCAGAGGCAGCAGGAACTTCGGTCGCTGAGCGCGAGACAGGGGCCAGAGCCGAGTGCCCGAACCGCCTGCGGGGACCACCGCGTGAAGCATGCCAATAGTCTTGCATGCCGCTCCCACGTGCCCGTTCACCGCCTGTGGCACGGCCTTCGGGGTGACGCGGCCGCTGCCGCCGGGTGACGAACGCGGCAATTCGGGCGGGCCCCAGCGGCCCGGGAAGCGGTCTGTGAAACTCGCGGCGTACTGATACCGCTTGCCGCTCGTGATGTGGCCGGGCAGACTGGAGCCGATCGCGATCTTGAGGAGACTGCATGTCCATCCGCTTCGACGAAGCCGCCCTCGCCTGGCATCTCACCGGGCCCGGTCTCTCGTACGTCGTCGGCGTCCAGGACGGGCTGCCCCGCCAGCTCCACTGGGGCCAGGCGATCCCGGACGAGGCCGTCGCCTCGCTCATCCGCGAATGGCGCGAGGCGTACTCCTGGGACGACCGGCTCCACACCGGCGCCGAGCTGCTGGGCGAACTCGGCCCCCAGTTCGCCACGCCCTCGCTCCAGCTGCGGCACCCGGACGGCGCCAAGGGCTTCGACTGGCACTACCGCGACCACACGATCGAGGAGAGCCCGGCCGAGGGTGACCACCTCGCGATCGCCTTCACCGACCGGGACCTGGTCCTGACGCTGCACTACCGGCTGTGGGACACGGGCGTGCTCGACCGCTGGGTCGCGATCAAAGCGGCCGCACCCGTTGAGGTCGCGCGTCTCGACTCGGCGGCGTGGACTCTGCCGCATTGGGGCGACTACCGACTCTCGCACCTCAGCGGCGAATGGGCGGCCGAATGGCAGCTTCGCCGCGTCCAGCTGCCCGTGGGCGAGACCGCGATCGGCTCGCGGCGCGGCAGCACCAGCCACCAGGCCAACCCGTGGACGGCGGTGGACGACGGCACCGCCACCGAGACCGCGGGGCTGGTGTACTCGACGAACCTCGCCTGGTCGGGCTCGTGGCGCGTCCTGCTGCGCCGCTCCGCCCAAGGGCGCGTGACCATCAGCGGCGGTGCAGGCCACGAGGGCCTGCGCTGGAACCTCCGCGAGGGCGAGACCTGGACGACCCCGGTGTACTCGGGCCTGGTCACCGACGGCGGCTTCGGCGGGGCCTCGCGCGCCTGGCACGAGCACCTGCGCCGCCATGTCATGCCCACGCCCGAGGAGGACGCCCCGGTCCTGTTCAACTCCTGGGAGGCCGTGTACTTCGACGTCTCCGCCGAGAAGCAGCTCCCGCTCGTCGCGCTCGCCGCCCGGATCGGCTGCGAGCAGTTCGTCGTGGACGACGGCTGGTTCGGCAAACGCGTCAACGACAACGCCGGACTCGGCGACTGGCAGCCCAACCCCGACCGGTTCCCCGACGGCCTGGGGCACTTGGCCGACGCCGTGCACGGGGCCGGCATGAAATTCGGGATCTGGGTCGAACCCGAGATGGTCAACCCCGACTCCGACCTCTACCGGGCCCACCCGGACTGGGTCCTCCACCAGGCCGGGCGCGACCGCACCCAGCTGCGCCGGCAGATGGTCCTCGACTACGGTCGGCCCGAAGTCGCCGACTGGGCCTACGCGTGGCTCGACAAACTGCTGAGCGACAACGACATCGACTACCTCAAGTGGGACCACAACCGGCCCTTCACCGAGGTCGGCCGTCCCGCCTCCGCCGACCCCGACCGGGCCTACTTCGAGCACGTCGAAGCGGTCTATTCGTTGAAGGAGCGTCTGCGCGAGGCGCACCCGCATGTGCGCATCGAGGGCTGCGCGGGCGGTGGCGGCCGCGTCGACCCCGGCATGCTCCGCTACGTGGACCAGGTGTGGACCTCGGACAACACCGACGCGGGCGACCGCGTCAACATCCAGTACGGCTTCAGCCAAGCCTATCCGGCGCGCGCCATGGACACCTGGATCACCGATGAGCCGAGCGAGTTCAACCACCGCACCACCAGCCTGAAGTTCCGCTTCCAGGTCGCCAGCGCGGGTGTCCTCGCGGTGGGCGGCAACCTGTCCAAGTGGTCGGAGGCCGAACTCGAGGAGGCCGCCGAGCACATCGCCCACTACAAGCGGGTGCGGCCGGTCGTGCAGCACGGCGTGCAGTACCGGCTCGGCGACCCGGAGAGCGAGTCGATCACCGGCGTCCAGTACGTGCGCGGCGACCAGATCGCGGTGCTGGCGTTCAAGACCCCGTGGCACTGCAACCGGCCGCTGCCGCCGCTGCGACCCCAGGGGATCGCGGCGGACTCGCGCTGGGTGGACGAGGACACGGGTGAGAGGCATTGGGGCGCAACGCTGAACTCGCTCGGACTGCCGCTGCGGTGGACGAAGGCGGACTGGGACTCATGCGTCCTGCGACTGCGTCGAGTGGAATAGCGAATCCACTGAGTTATTACTCAAAGGATGGACACGCTACGTGACCGCCCTGGTCCGGATGGTCGAAGTGAGCAGCTTTTCCGACATTGCCTTCTCACTCCCGATTCGGGGCTTGCATTGCTGTCTTAAACTCACGGCTGTTCCGCCCGAACATTCACATCGTTCGACATCCCTAGGAGTTTCCCCCGTGGCTTACCCGCCCGCCCCGGTTCCCAACCAGCAGCCCATGCCCGTCAAGCAGGGCAACGGCTTCGGCGTCACCGCTCTCGTGCTCGGCATCATCGCGATCGCCGGTGCGTGGATTCCGGTGGTCAACGTCGTCAGCATGATCCTCGGCGCCCTCGCGCTCATCTTCGGCATCGTCGCTCTCGCCGTCGCGGGCAAGCGCGGCGGCAAGGGCAAGGGCACCGGTGCCACTGGCCTGGTGCTCGGCATCCTCGCCATCGCCGGCGCGATCATCATGAACGTCGTGGTCTTCAACGCCGCCAACGACTACGTCGAGGGCGAGAAGGAGAAGTACATCCAAGACTGCGTCGACAGCGGCCTCGGTGACGAGGCAACGTGCGAGCAGAGCTGGGAAGACGCCGAAGACGCAGTCTTGGATGTACTTCTCCTTCTCGCCATCGCCGGCGCGATCATCATGAACGTCGTGGTCTTCAACGC
>DATABR010000016.1:0-3124 GCA_036259435.1 Glycomyces sp. | reverse complement strand
GCGGGTCTTTCCGACGCGGAGACCGCGGTCGCCGCGCCCCGCCCCGCCGAGCCCCGTGACGGCCTGCCGGCCGATCCTCGCGGCGCCCTGCCGGTCGGCGCGATCGTGATCGGCCCGGACGGGCGCGAACTCGCCGCGGCGGCCAACGCCCGCGAGGCCCTGGGCGACCCGACCGCGCACGCCGAGGTGCTCGCGCTGCGCGCGGCTGCGGCCGTCCACGGGGACGGCTGGCGCCTCGAGGGGTGCACGCTGGTGGTCACGCTGGAGCCGTGCACGATGTGCGCGGGGGCGGCCGTGCTCGCCCGAGTGGGTGAAATCGTGTTCGGCGCTTGGGAACCGAAGACCGGCGCGGTCGGGTCGCTCTGGGACGTGGCGCGCGACCCCAGGCTCAACCACAACCCCGAGGTCTACGGCGGCATCCTCGAAGACGAATCGGCGGCGATGCTCCGCGCCTACTTCGGCAGGTGAGCGGAAGGACGGCACGGGGTCCCGTGCCGCCCGGGCGATGAGGCCCTTCCGTTACTCGGGCCGCACCAGCATGGATCTGACACCGGGGAGGTCGTCGAACCGGGCGTTCTTGTCGGTGGTCACGAGCACGCGACGGCCCGCCACCGCTGTCGCGGCGATGATGAGGTCGTGGGCACCGCGGGGCTTTCCCGCCCTTCGCGCATGATCGAGCAGCTCGGCATGCTTGAGTGCGATCTCGGACGTATAGTCCATCACCGGAATCAGATTCATGATGTGTCCCACGAATCGCTGGCGCGCTTCACGGCGACGATCGTCCGAAAGCAGCACCCCCGCTTGATCCGTCGCCGCTTCGATGCTATTCGCTCGCGGTGGCTGCCTCGGCCCGCTTTTCCTGGGTCCTCGCCAGCAGCTGCGCGATGTCGATGACCTCGACGTCGTCGCGGCCCGCGTCGGCGACGCCGTCGCGGAGCATCGTGGAGCAGAACGGGCAGCCCACGGCCACCGTGTTCGCGCCCGTCGCCACCGCCTCGTCGGCCCTTTCGCGGTTGACGCGCTTGCCGATCGGCTCCTCCATCCACATTCGCGCCCCGCCCGCGCCGCAGCAGAACGACTTCTCAGCGTTGCGCGGCATCTCGGTGACTTCGGCGAACGAACCGAGCAGTTCCCGCGGCGGCGTGAAGATCCGGTTGTGGCGCCCCAGGTAGCACGGGTCGTGGTACGTCAGCTTGCCGTCATGCTGCTCCGCTGGCTGGATCTTGCCCGAAGCGACCAGATCGGCCAGCAGCTCCGTGTGGTGCACGACCTCGTACGTGCCGCCCAGCTCCTCGTACTCGTTCCCGATCGTGTTCAGGCAGTGCGGGCAGGTCGCGACGATCTTGACCGCACCGACCTCGTTCAGCGTCTCCACGTTCTGCTCGGCGAGCATCTGGTACATGAACTCGTGCCCGATGCGCCGCGCCGAGTCGCCCGTGCACGTCTCGGCCTCGCCGAGCACCGCGTACTTCACGCCCGCGTCGTGCAGCAGCGTCGCCACCGCCCGAGAGGTCTTCTGCGCCTTGGGGTCATACGCCCCGGCGCAGCCCACCCAGTACAGGTACTCCCAGTCTCCGCCGGACTCGGCGATCGGCACCTCGAAGTCGAGCGGCTCGGCCCACTTGAGGCGCTGGGCCGGATTCTCGCCCCACGGGTTGCCCTTGTTCTCGAGGTTGCGCAGCATCGTCTGCGCCTCGGCCGGGAAGTCCGACTCGATCATCACCATGTTGCGGCGCAGGTCCAGGATGTGGTCGACGTGCTCGATGTCCACCGGGCACTGCTCCACGCACGCACCGCACGTGGTGCAGGCCCACAGCACGTCCGGGTCGATCACCGAGCCGATGATGTTGATCTTCTCGTGCGGGTCCTCACCGCCGCGCTCCTTCGCCATCGCCGCCGCCTTCAAGTACGGCGCCTGCTCGTACAGGTGGTCGCGCAGGTCGGTGACGAGCTTCTTCGGAGACAGGGGCTTGCCGGTGTTCCACGCCGGGCACTGCGACTGGCAGCGCCCGCACTCGGTGCAGGTGGAGAAGTCGAGCAGGCCCTTCCATGAGAAGTCCTCGATGGTGGCCACGCCGAACGGCTGCGTCTCGGGGTCGGCGGTCTCGAAGTCGGCGGGCGCCCCGTCGATGAGCATCGGCTTGGCCGCGCCCAGGCTGACCGCGCCGTCCGAATTGCGCTTGAAGTAGATGTTGAAGAACGCCGTCACCCGGTGCCACCCGATGCCGAAGGCCGGAAGGAGCGCCAGCATCAGGAAGAACGTCCACGACACCAGGATCTTCACCCCGGCCGCGAGGGTGATCGTCGTGTGCAGCGCCGCCACGGAGGCGTCGCCGTAGAGGTTCGCCAGCTGCGAGGAGATCGGCCCGGTCCACGTCGCCTCGATGCCGCCGAGAGCGAATTCAGCCGAGCGAATGATGAAGAAGCAGGCGACGATCGCCAAGATCGTGGCCTCGACGTAGAACGCCTGCCACTGCCGCGAGTTCTCGAACCGGGACGAGGAGTGGCGCTGCCCCGCTGGGGACGCCTCACCCTGCGGCGGCACCTCGTGGAGCTTCGGCTGCCTCGCCAGCCGCACGGCGATGAGGAACAGGATGCCCAACCCGGTGACGGTGGCGACGAGTTCCGAGAGCAGCAGCCACGGCCCCCAGTGGCCGACCCAAGGCAGGGTCCACTCGGGGTTGAGCGTCTCCAGGTAGGCCGTGGCCAGGACCGGGAAGAGCGAGAAGAAACCGACGAACACCAGCCAGTGCGCCGCGCCGACCCACGTCCACTGGAGCATCCTGGTGTGCCCGAGGGTCTCCCGGAGCATCGTGGCGACGCGTTCGCCGCGGTCGTCCTTTCGCGTCTCGTCGGCCGAACCGAGTCTGAGGGTGGCGAGCAGGGCCTTGCAGGCACGGACGAACAGCCCGATCGCGACCGCCGTATAGGCGAATGCGATCGTGGCCGTGACGATTTGGACGACTCCCATGGCGACCTCTCGGCAGGTGCGGTGTTCCCGATCACGATACATGTTACTGACCAGTAGGCCTCCATGTCCAACGGCCCCGCCGAGCGCCTCGACGAACGCCCGGCCCCCTCACCCTATGGACACCGCATGCGCGACCGGGGGCCCGGCTCCCAC
>DATABR010000015.1:0-5514 GCA_036259435.1 Glycomyces sp. | reverse complement strand
CCCCCCCCCCCCCGGCCCCTGACCTGTGGGGCCTGTTCATCGAGGACTTGAACGACGCCCTCGACGGCGGCCTCAACGCGGAGCTCCGCAACGGCGACTTCGAGTTCGGCGAGGCCGATCACGAGGGCTGGGACGCGCTCGCCGCTTGGCGGGTCGAGGCCGCTGTCGAAGTGCACCAGGACGATTTGGTGCACGAGAACAACGCGCATCACGTGGGGGTTGCCGGCCCGTCGGTGCTGGTGCACGAGGGCTGGGACGGGATCGCGCTGGCCGCCGGCGAGCGTCTGCGGTTGTCGTGTTTCGCTCGGGCGCATGGCGAACCGGTGCGGCTGGAGGCCTCGGCCGACGGCCTCGCCCGTGACGGTGCCAACCTGGTTCCCGGCGGGTGGCAGCATGTGGAGGTCGACCTGGTCGCGGACGGCGGCGGGCGCGGGTTGCTGCGCCTCGAAGTCGACGCGGGGGTCGTGGACCTCGACTGCGTGTCGCTGCGGCCGCTCGGGGCCGACGGCGAGCCGCTGACGTTCCGGCCGGACCTGCTCGGGCCCTGAAGGCCTTGTCCCCCAGCTTTATCCGCTTCCCCGGCGGGTGCGTGGCGCACGGGCTGGGCCTGGAGAATCTGTACCACTGGAAGCGCACGATCGGGCCGCGCCCCGAGCGCGAGCAGATCCGCAACCTCTGGGGCTACCACCAGTCGCGCCAGATCGGGTACCCCCCGCGAGGCGTCCCCGGTGACCCCTGTGGACGGCACCGCTACCGGCGACGACGGCATCGACCTGGCGTTGCCGCCGTGGTCGTTCGCCACAGCCGTCGTCCGACCGGGCCGATGATGGGAGCATGGGAAGGTCCATTGGAACGAGAGAGGCGGTAACCGGCGTGGTGACGATGAGCGACGTGGCGAGGCTGGCCGAGGTGTCGAAGATGACGGTATCCAATGTGGTCAACAACCGTCCCGGCGTGAGCGAGCCGGTGCGCCGGCGCGTGCTCGAAGCGATCCAGCAGTCCGGTTACCGCCTCAACGTCAACGCCCGCACGCTGAAAGCCGGGCGCACCGGCGTGATCGGCCTCGCGGTGCCGGGCATCGACCAGGCCTACTACGGGATGCTCGCCTCGCACGTGATCGAGGCTGCGAAGGCCAGAGGCTTCCACGTCGCGATCGAGCAGACCGGCGCGGCCGCCGAGGGCGAGGCCGCCGCGATCGCCCAGTCGCACAAGCTGCAGCTCGACGGCCTCATTCTGAGCGCGGTCGCGCTCGACCCGCGAGAGCAGAGCCAGTCCTGGGGGGATTTCCCGATCGTGATGCTCGGCGAGCGCGACTTCGGGGCGAGCATCGACCATGTGGGGATGGCGAACGAGGCGGGCACCCGGGTCGCGACCGAGCACCTCATCGAGCGCGGTTGCACGCGCATCGCGAGCGTCACCGGGTGGACTCTTGAAGGCGTGCATGTCGTTTCCCGCCGCCACCGCGGCTACGTCGAGGCGCTGGAGGCGGCCGGGATCAAGGCCGATCCGGCGCTCGTGTCGCTGTTGGGCATGAGCCGGGAGACCGGCCGCAAGGCCGTCCACGACCTGCACGAGGCGGGCGTCGAGTTCGACGGCGTGGTCGCGGTGACCGACACCGTGGCGATGGGCGTGCTGCGGGGCCTGTCCGACCTCGGCCTGCACTGCCCCGAGGACGTGCGCTTGATCGGCTTCGACGACATCCCCGAGGCCGCCTACCTCACGCCGTCGCTGTCCTCGGTGGCTCCGGATCACCGCTGGATGGCCGAGAAGGCGGTCGAACTCATCGCCGCCCGCCTGGAGGACCCGGCGAGGGCGCCGGAGGAGCACACGGCCCCGTTCGCGGTCGTCGAGCGCGAATCGACCCGTTGAGGCCCCGGCCGCGGCGAATCCGCGGCGGCCCTCATGTCGCCGATGCCGAGCACGATCGGGGCCGGGCGAGCGCCGGACATGCGGCGAGGCCGCCCCGAGGCGATGTGTCGGGGCGGCCTCGTGTCATTCGGTCATGAGAGCGAGCCGGTGACGTTGCCGCCGTTCTCGGTCACGTAGTAGGTCACGGTCTTGCCGCTCCAGAAGTGGAACGTCAAGGTGACCTTCTGGCCGTCGTTGACCTCGTCCCAGAACGCGGTCGGGAGGCTGATCGTCCCCGCCGCGTAGTCCGGGCTGAACGCGCGGGCGAACTCCTTGTAGGAGGTCCAGTTCTGCGGGCCGGCGTTCGAGCCGTCCGCGTACTTCGCCTCCATGGTCGCCAGCTGGTCGCCCTTGAACTGCGTCGGGATCGCGAACGAGGCCGACGCGCCCGAGGCGGCCGACATCGTCGGCGTGTCATAGGAGATCACGCTGATCCGCCAAGGCGCGCCGTTGGAGAACACGGCATGGAGGTTCGCCTTCACGCCGTAGTTCCGGTCCCCCAGGAGGGTCGTCAGGCGGCTGGCCTTGATCGTCAGCGTCGAGCCCGAGATCGTGTAGTCGGTGCCCTGTACGAGGTCGGTCGAGCCGTGGCGCAGGCCCTGGAACGTGGTGCCGTTCAGGTTCAGCGTCAGCGTCGCGTCCGCGACCGAACCGGACTTCGCCACGAACACGTGGTCAGCCGAAGCCGTACCCGAGCGGGAGGTCCAGCTGGCCTTCATCATCGCGTACAGCTCGGGGTCCTTCCACTCGAAGGAGGTCCGGTTGAAGTGCTGGCCGTTGTCCCACAGCTGGAGCGTGAGCCCCCTCTGCTTCGCGTAGTAGCCCGCGTACTCGAAGAACTTGAGCTTCTCGCCCTGCTCGACGGTGCCGGTGTGGGCGTCGAAGCCCAGCAGGCCGAACTCGCCGACGAGGACCGGGATCCCGTTGGCGACGAACTCGTTGTAGGCGCGGTCGAAGTAGCCTTCGACGTCGGCCTGGACCTCGGCGTTGAACTTCGTGTAGCCCGCGATGTTCACGCTGAAGGGCCAGAAGCCGTAGTAGTGGATGGTCGCGGCCAGGTTCGGGTCGTCGAGCGACTCGATGGTCGCGCTCAGCGCGTCGAGGCGACCCTGGTCTGCGTTGGTGTGCAGGGTCGGGAGGATGAGCACGCGGTCCGCGTTGTTTCCGCCCGAGGCGCGCACGATCTCGTGGAACGAGGTGTTCAGGTCGTCCAGGAGCGCGTAGGCGGTGGCATCGTCCACATCGTTGAACTGCGGCTCGTTCACGCTCTCGAACAAGAGCTTGGGCGAGGCGTCCCTGAAGCGGGTCGCGAGGGCGTTCCAGATCGACTCGTAGCGGGCCTCGACAACGGCGCGGTTGGTGTTCATGTCCGCCATCCAGATCCACGAGTCGTGGTGGATGTTGAGCACGACGTACAGGTCCGCGTCCAGCGCCCAGCCGACGACCTCGGCGACGCGGTCGAGGTAGGCGGCCTCGACCGTGTAGTCCGGTGCGCCGCCCTGGTGGTTGTCCCAGGTGACGGGGATGCGGATGCTGTTGTAGCCCTGCGCTTTCACGTTCTGGATCAGCGACTGGGTGATGCGCGGGTTGCCCCACGCGGTCTCGTCTGCGCCGACCGAGTCGAGCGAGTTGCCGAGGTTCCAGCCCGGCTCCATGGCCGCGACGGTCTCCATCGCGTTCGCGTCGCCGGTGGGCGGCGGGGTGGTGGGCGGGTTGCTCGTGGGCGTGCCGACGCCGCCGTCGCAGATGGTGCCGTTGAGCGTGAACTGCGACGGAACGCCGTTCGTGCCTGACCAGGAGCCGTTGAAGCCGAAGGAGACCGAGCCGTCGGTCGCGATCGAGCGGTTGTAGCCCAGGCTCTTCGCGGTGACGGTGTCACCGGCGTTGCTGGTGCGGGCATTCCAGGCCTGCGTGATGCGCTGGCCGTCGGGGAAGGTCCAGACGAGGTCCCAGCCGTCGATCGGGTCGCCGAGGTTGGTGATCTTCACGTCGCCGGTGAAGCCGCCTCCCCATTGCGAGACGATCTTGTAGTCCACCTTGCACCCTTCGGCCGCATGTGCGACCGACGGTACGAGTATGGCGAGCCCGGCCGCGATGGTGGCGACCGCCGTCATCGCGAGGGTTATCCACCTGCGAGTTCGTCTCTTGACGCCTTGCATGGCACTCCTTATATCCGCTTTGTCTGCCGGGGGCGAGGCGGGCCCGCAAAGGCCCATCGATAATGCTCTATACAAGAGTAAGTTGGGTCACCAAACTTTGTCAATCGCTCCCATCCGCTCGCTTCAGGACGGTGCCCGAACTCCGAGGACCACCCTCCGACCGTCCACGGGCCCACTGCAAAAGCGGCCCGCCCGATCCCGGACGGGCCGCTTCGCTGTGCCGTTGCGTTAGCGGATCGGGTTCCAGCCGTCGTCACCCCGCAGGTAGTCGGCGGGCTCGTGGTTGCCGGCGTCAGAAAACGACATCTGCGGGCGGTTGTCGTTCACTCCCGCGCCCGGTCCGGTGTTCTGGTACTCACTGAGGCGGGCGTCGCGCCAGTCCAGGCCCGACATGTCCGTCCACGGATCGGACCGGAAGTGCGCGCCGAGGCTGCACTCGCGGAACAGCACCTGACCGCGCGCGGTCTCCGAGCCGCCCGCTGGCCACGGGCGGCCGAGGTAGACCGAACCGTCGGGGGCGTTGCTGGTCAGCTCCGACTGGTAGATCAGGTACCCGTACGGGTTGCTCAGATCGGTGCTAGCCGCCGTCACGTAGCCGTTGTTCGAGCTCGAACCGCGGTTCAGCGAGTGGATCCGGCACTGGTCGAACACGGCCGTGCCGCGCCCGAAGATGAAGTCCACATCGCCCTCCACGTAGCAGTCGTGGTAGTACTGGCGCGAGACCGTGCTGCTGCTCGGCGAGTCGGCGTAGAGCGTGTCCTGGTTGCCGAGGAAGCGCACGTTGTCGAAGACCATCTTGTCGCCGATCACCTTCACCGCCACGGCCTGGCTGTTGCCGTTCGCCGCCTCGTCGTAGGTGTTCGCGAACGTCAGGTCCTCGGCGGTGAAGTCGTCGCCCCGCAAGGTGACGCTGGTACTGCCGGTAGTCCCCCACGTGCCGCCCGAGCCGTTGTCGCAACTGGCGCAGCGGTCGTCGTGGATGACCACGTCCGCGGCGTTGCCCGTCGCGCCGATGAAGGAGAGGCCGGTCTTGTCGGCCGGGACGTTCACGTTGCCCTTGTAGTCGCCCGCCTTGATGAGAATGGTCGAACCCGGGGTCGCGGCGTTCACCGCCGCCTGCACGGAGGTGTGGGTGCCCGAACCGTCGGGAGCGACGACCAGGTCGGCCTCGATGCCGCCCTCGGCGGGCGTGAGCTTCCACTGCTGGTTGGCACCGCCGGTGGGCGTGTACTGGGAGACGCGGTCCCCGCGGGCGGTCGACCATTCCCAGACGTCGAGGGCCTTGCCGGAGGCGCGGTTCACGATGGTGGCGTACCCGCCGCTCTCGGTGATCCGCCATTGCTGGTTGGCGCTGTTCGCGTCGCCCCACTGCTGGACTTTCGCCCCGTCGGACTTGCTCGCGGACGCCACGTCCAGGACCATCCCCGAGTGGCGCACCTGGATCCGG
>DATABR010000014.1:0-12129 GCA_036259435.1 Glycomyces sp. | reverse complement strand
GCGGCCCGTACACCAGCGTGAACGCCAGGCCCAGCGACACCAGGCTCGGCAGCATCGCCCAGTACGACCAATCCGCGCCGACCGGCGCGAACAACCCGAACGACAAGGCCGCGAACACGAGTCCGGCCAGCAGCACCGGCGAGTTGCCGAAGCGCCGCACCAACTTCGGTGTGATCGTCGGCGCCAGTGCCACGTCGATGCCGATCACCAGCATCGCCAGGCTCGCCTCGATCGTCGACCAGCCGCGCAGTTCTTGCAGGTAGAGCACCACCAGGAACTGGAACCCGAAGAACGCGGCCATGTACAGCACCCCGATCAGGTTGGCCCGCACCAGCGAACCGGAGCGGAAGATCCCGAGCCGCACCAGCGGCGCGGCCGCCCGCCGCTCGATCGCCACGAACGCGGCGAACAGCGCCACGCTCACCGCGGCCGTACCGGCCGTCTGGCCCACGCTCACATGGGAAGCGCGTTCGACCGTGAGTACCAGCAGCACGACCGCGCTGGTCACCGTGAGGCTCCCGAGCAGGTCGAATCGCTGGCCGCTCCCTTCGGGGCGAGCCGAACGCGGAATGACCGCGAACGCGGCGACCAGCAGCACCGCCGCCAACCCCACCGGCATGAAGAACACCCACCGCCAGTCCACAGTAGTGAGCAGGCCGCCGATGACCAGGCCGAGCGTGAAGCCGCCCGCGCCGATGCCCCCGTAGATCATCAGGGCCCGTTCGCGTTTCGGTCCCTCCTCGAAACTCGTGGTGATGATCGACAGTCCGGCGGGCGTCATGAACGCCGCCGCGAGGCCGGTGATGAAGCGCGCCGCGATGAGCGTCGTCCCCTCCTGCGCGAACCCGCCCAGGCCGGAGAACAGCAGGAACACGATGAGCGCGGTCAGAAACACCTGGCGACGGCCGAGCATGTCGGCGGCCCGGCCGCCCAGCAGCATGAAGCCGCCGTAGCCGAGCACGTAGGCGCTCACGACCCACTGCAGCGATCCGGTGGACAGGCCGAGGTCGGTGCGGATCGAGGGCAGGGCGATGTTGAGCATGGCGATGTCGATGCCTTCCAGGAAGATCGCTCCTGAAAGGACGAGCAGCACACCCCATTCGCGGGCTTTCATGGGTACTCCTTGCGAGGCAGTGGTTTCTCTGGCCCCGCAATCGTCGGCCCGCAGCGCCCCGGGAACAACGGCGAACGACGCAACGTTCGTTCAGTCAGACTTACCGATGCGGAGGACACCGATGGAACGCGACGAACTCGAGAGCTTCCTGATCCTGGCCGAAGAACTGCACTTCGGCCGCACCGCCGAACGCATGCGGCTCTCGCGCGCCCGGGTGAGCCAGCTGATCCAGCGCCTCGAACGCCGCGTCGGCGCGCCCCTGTTCGCACGCACCAGCCGCCGCGTCGCCCTCACCGCGCTCGGGGCGCGTTTCCGAGAGGAGATCGAACCGCACCACCGCGCGATCGACGCCGCCCTCGCCCGCGCCGCCGCGGCGGCCCGCGGCTTCGGTGACTCGCTGCTCGTCGGCTTCTCCGCGTCGCTCACCGGCGAGATCGCCCTGAGCGCGGGCGAGAAGCTGCGCGCCGACCACCCGGACCTGAACGTCGAGATCTGCGAGATGTCCTTCACCGACCCGTTCGCTCAACTGCGCGAACGGCATTACGACGTGCAGCTCATGGAGCTGCCGGTGCGCGAGCACGACCTCGCGAAGGGCCCCACGCTCTTCACCGAGCCTCGCGTGCTCGCGCTGGCCGCCGACCACCCGCTCGCGGAGCGGCCGTGGCTGACCTTGGAGGACCTCGCCGCGATCGCGCTCCTGCAGGTCGAAGGCGACCTCCCCGCCTACCGGCGCGAGGTGCTGACGCCGCGGCTGACGCCGGCCGGGCGGGCAGTCGGGATCGGCCCTGGCATCACGAGCCTGCAGGAGGCGCTGATGCTCGTCGCCGGCGGCAAGGGTGCCATGCTCACGGCCGCCCACACCGCGACCTACCAGCCGAGGCCCGGTGTCGCCTACGTCGAGGTCGTCGACGCCCCGGCCGTCCGGTACGGCCTGGTGTGGCGCGACGGCGAGCGGACCGATGCGGTCGCGGCCTTCAGCGGGCACATCGCCGAGATCGTTGCGGCACGCGAACGAGCGGCCCTCTTGACCGCGTAGACGCTGCGGCCCGCGCGAGCCTTTCGGCTCGCAGTGGCCACAGCGGCGGGGGATCATCGGAGGGAGCCGAGACAGCCGGAGCACTCCTCGAGCGCTGCGTGGACGGCGTCGCACCCGTCGTCGCCAGAGCGGCCCTGACAACCCCCGACCCCTGACCACCGAAAGCGGCACCCAAGAGCGGGCCGTACTCATGCAACCCGAACGCCTCGCTGAACTTCGGACGGGGGTGGGGGGATTGTCGAGATATTCGCGGTGAGGCTAAGGTCACAGGGGCAGTTGAGTGGAAGGAAGTGCTGTGCGCAAACTCAGGCTGGTCGCGGTGGCGTCAGTAGGGCTCTTGGCTTTGGGGGCCTGCGGAAACGAGCAGGGGGCGGCTCTGTTCGTCGGCGACGAGCGGGTCACGGAGGCCACCCTCGACGGGTATGTCGACGGCAGGGTGAGTTCCTACCTCGAACAGGGCGCGACGCTGGCCGAGGTCAGCTACGGCGACAACCGGCAGGAGGCCGCGTTCATCGTGCTCTTCGCCGAGCTCGGCCGTGAGATCGGCCTTGACGCCCCCGAGACGGGCAGCGCCGAAAACGAGTACGACGCCCGCTACATCGAAGCGGCCGCCTACTACGACAACCTGTCCTCGCGGGCCGAGCCCAGGCCCATGACCGAAGCCGAACTCGATGCGCTCAACACGGCCATCGACGCCGATCAGAACCTGTTGCAGCGCATCGTGGAGGAATGGCTCGCCGCTCAAGGCCTCACGGACGCGCAGTTGCAGGAATTCAACATGGCCGTCCAATCCGACCCCGGCATCCTCACCGACGTGGTGTGGGAGTGGAGCCAAGTCCAGGGCGCGCAGACCGCCGGCTTCGCCGACGACCTCAACGGATACGTCGAGGAGTTCGATATCTCAGTCAACCCGCGATACGGACAGCTCGACATCAGTCCGATTCGAGGCGTGTTCGAAGTGGAGATTCCACAGCGTTGAGCACCGTCACCTGGCTCCTGACCTCGCCGCGCATCCCCGCCGGGCTGCTCACCGTCGAGGCCTGGGACGCCCTGCATGAGGCCGAAGCCGTCGCCGCGTTCTTCGACACGCCAATGGTCGCGGCCGTCCGCGACGCCGGGATCGACGTCGACCTCGTCGAGGACGCCGCCGAATTCCTCGAGGAGGGCGGCGTCTGGATCGTCGGCGAGGAGGGCGACGAGGATCTGCGCGAAGCCCTCGCCGAATACGTCGCGGGCGGCGAGATCGAGCTCGAGGTCGTCTACGGCTCCTGGGACCCGCCCGGCGCACGCCTGCTCGACCTCGTGGAGGCCGTCGCGCGGCTGCACGCCGAGGACGGCTGCCCGTGGCATCGCGCGCAGACCCACGCCACGCTCGGTCCGTACCTGCTCGAAGAGTCCTACGAGGTGCTCGACGCCATCGCCGGCGAGGATCCCGACGAGCTGCGCGAGGAGCTCGGCGACCTGCTGTTCCAGCCGCTGCTGCACGCCTCGCTCGCCGAGGACTTCGACATCGACGACGTCGCGGGCGACCTGGTAGAAAAGGTCGTCCGCCGTCACCCGCACGTCTGGGGCGACGCCGACCCCGAGGATCTCTACCAGCACTGGAACGAGGCGAAAGCCGCCGAAAAGCCGCACCGCGACCACCCGGCCGACGGCGTCTCCCGTCAGCTCCCGTCGTTGTCCCTGGCCGCCAAGGTCATCGAGCGCTTCCACGACCAGGGCGAACCGCTCGAACTGCCGGTACTGCCCGACGGGATCAAGCTCGAGGCCGACGAGGTCGGCGACTTTCTGCTCGCCGCCGTCGCCGCCGCCCGTGCCGTCGGCGTCGATCCCGAGCTCGCCCTGCGCAAATCCATCACCGAGCGGGCCGAACTGGAGCGGCTCGACCCGCTCGGACACGTCGCCGAGACCATCGAGAACTAGCGCGTGGAGGCCGTCGAGCACTAGTACCCCCGCGTAGGCGCGCGGGCACCGATCGTGCAATCAGAACTTCACAATATTGTTCTCCTGGCCTTAACAATGGCCGGGATCTTTGCTACGGTCGAGCGCATGCCATCCGGTGACGCAAGTGCCGCCGGCCCGTATGGGCCGAGCACCCAGGTCCGAGGAACGGACGACCCCTCCGCGGGGGCGTTCGACCTGAGCTTTCCGACCCCCGCGGACGGGCCGCTCATGTGGGGGCTCGCCGTCGACGCGGGCGGGCTCGACGTCAACAGCAGGTACGCCTACCTGCTGTGGTGCCGCGATTTCGCGGCCACCAGCGTGGTCGCCCGGTCGGGGGACCTCTTGGCGGGCTTCATCACCGGATACCGGCGCCCGGACGCACCCGACACGCTCTTCGTGTGGCAGGTGGCCGTCGGCCCGGATTTCCGCCGTCGCGGATTGGCATCACGCATGCTCGACCACCTGGTCGACGCCGTGCGCCTCGAAGGGGTCCGCTTCGTCGAAGCGACCGTGACCCCCGACAACAAAGCGTCGCTGCACCTGTTCTCGTCGTTCGCGAAGGCGAACGGCGCGGACCTGACGCGCGACGTGCTGTTCTCCGAGCACGAGCTCGGCTCCGATCACGGACCTGAAGTGCTGCAACGCATTGGGCCACTCACGGCTACAGTGCGCGAACCCGGCGGACCGCTCTCCGAGCGGGCCGACGGCGGCGGTCGTCCGTTCTCCGGGTCCTTCGAGCCGCGCCCGCCCCGCCCAGCTGAGCAGGGCGACGCGCGCGGCCCGGAACCGGACTGAGCCCCGCCCTACCCGGGCACCGACATGTGCCGGCCCGGGTATGCGCCCGGCTGCCCAGCCGGGAAGCGGAGAACCGCTCATCAGGCCGACCCAGAGAGACTCATGCAAGTTTTCGAACAGGTCGAATCAGAAGTCCGCTCCTACTGCCGCAATTGGCCCACGGTGTTCAGCACCGCGAAGGGCAGCCGCATCGACGACGAGCAGGGAAGGTCGTACATCGACTTCTTCGCCGGTGCGGGATCGCTCAATTACGGGCACAACCACCCCGTGCTCAAAGAGGCCCTCCTGGCCTACCTCGCCGAGGACAACGTCGTCCACACCCTCGACACCTACTCGGGGGCGAAGCGCCGCTTCCTGGAGACCTTCCGCGACGTCGTGCTCGCGCCCAGAAACCTCGACTACAAGGTGCAGTTCCCCGGCCCGGCCGGGAACAACGCCGTCGAGGCCGCGCTCAAGCTCGCGCGCAAGTACACCGGACGCGAGACCATCGTGTCGTTCACGAACGGCTTCCACGGCATGACCCTCGGGGCCCTCGCGGTCACCGGGAACTCGATGAAGCGCGGCGGCGCGGGCGTCCCGCTCAACAATGCCGCCACCATGCCTTACGACAACTACATGGACGGGCAGACGCCCGACTTCCTGTGGCTGCGCAGCCTCCTCGAGGACTCCGGCTCCGGGCTCGACCAGCCCGCCGCGGTCATCGTCGAGACCGTGCAGGGCGAAGGCGGCATCAACGTCGCCACGGATGAGTGGCTGCGCGGGCTCCAGGACGTGTGCCGCGAGCACGAGATGCTGTTCATCGTCGATGACATCCAGATGGGGTGCGGGCGCACCGGTCCGTTCTTCTCCTTCGAGCGCGCCGGGATCAAACCAGACATCGTGACGCTCTCGAAGTCTCTGTCCGGCATGGGCCTGCCGTTCGCGCTGACCCTCATGAAGTCCCACCTGGACGTGTGGGAGCCCGGCGAGCACAACGGGACCTTCCGCGGCTTCGCGCCCGCGTTCGTCACCGCCACCGCCGCGCTCGAGACCTTCTGGCGCGACGACGCCTTCACCGCCGAGGTCGACGCCAGCGCCCAGTGGCTCGATAACGAGCTGATCGACATCACCGCCAGCCACGCTGAGCTCGGCATCACCACCCGCGGCCGGGGCCTGGCCCGCGGCCTGGTCTTCGACGAGCCCGAGCACGCCGGCCAGGTGTGCCAGGAGGCCTTCGCGAACGGCCTGCTCATGGAGACTTCGGGCGCCGAGGACGAGGTGGTCAAGTTCCTGCCGCCGCTGACCACGTCCCGCGCCGATTTCGAGGAGGGCATCGGGATCTGCCGCGAGGCCGTCGCCACCGTCGCCAAGGAAGCCGCCGCGAAGGAGCGCGCATGATCGTCCGGCGACTCGAAGACCTGATCGGCACCGATGCCGATGTCGAAGGCCACGACCGCGACCAGGCCCAAGGCACCTGGCGCTCGCGCCGGCTGCTGCTGGCCCGCGACGGGGTCGGCTTCTCCCTGCACGACACGGTCCTGTTCGCCGGGACCGCCACGACGATGCAGTACGCCAATCACGTGGAAGCCGTGTACGTGATCGAAGGGTCAGGCAAACTCAAGGACCTGGAGACCGGCGAGGTTCACGCCCTCGCCCCCGGAACCATGTACCTGCTCAACGGGGGCGAGCGGCACACGCTCGACATCGAGCAGGACCTGCGCTGCGTGTGCGTGTTCAACCCGCCGGTCACCGGCCGGGAAGTGCACGACGCGGACGGCGTCTACCCCCTGCTGACCGAGACCGAGGACGACTAGCCGATGACCGCGCCGCTCCCTAGCGGCGCAGTGAGGAGCGAACGACCATGCAGTCCACCGACCTCTATCCGACGCGGCGTTTCAAGGAGCCGCGCCTGGTCTACCGCACCGAGGACCCGGCCGTCTGGGGCGAGCCGGGGGACGGGCCGCTGTCCGAGGGGCAGCTCGACGCGCACGAACTCGACGGTTTCACCGCGATGGACCAGCTGCTGGAGCCGTCCGAGCTCTCCGCGGCCCAGACCGAACTCAACCATCTCCTGCAGGATTCGTCGCTCGACGGCGACGAGCGGGTGGTGCGCGAGCGGACGACCGATGAGATCCGTTCGATCTTCGACGTCCACCGCCTCTCGCCGTTCTTCGCGGAACTCATCCGCGACGAGCGGATCGCCGGGGTCGCCCGTCAGATCCTGGGCTCGGACGTGTACGTGCACCAGAGCCGGGTGAACCACAAACCCGGTTTCGGCGGCGCGCCCTTCGAGTGGCACTCGGACTTCGAGACCTGGCACGCCGAGGACGGGATGCCGCGCATGCGCGCGGTCAGCCTCTCCTTCGCGCTGACCGAGAACTACCACTTCAACGGTTCGCTGATGATCATGCCCGGCTCACACCAGACCTTCGTCTCGTGCGTGGGCGCCACGCCCGAGGACAACTTCAAGTCCTCGCTGGTGCGCCAGGAGGCGGGCACGCCCGACCACGACTCGCTGCGGATGCTCGCCGACAAGCACGGCATCCACCAGTTCACCGGGCCTGCGGGTTCGGCGATCTGGTTCGACTCGAACTGCATGCACGGCTCGAACGGGAACATCACGCCGTTCCCGCGTTCGAACCTCTTCATCGTGTTCAACAGCGTCGAGAACACCCTGGAGGGGCCGTTCGCGGCCGCGAAGCCGCGCCCGGAGTACCTGGGCTCCAGGGACTGGAAGGTCCTGAACTAGGCGGCCTGAGCATCGGCCGTCACGACGGGGGAGAGGCGCGGATCCATTCGGACCCGCGCCTCTTTGCTTTCCGGTCACCCCGTAAGGCGATGGGTCAACCGGCCGGGATGGACGGCACCGCTGCCGCGTCGTATTCCGGGGCGGGCATGGCCGCCAAAAGCTCGCCGAGGTCGTCGGCGCTGATCAGGGCGTCGCCCTGCCAGCTCGTCCAGAAGCCCACGGCCCAGCCCTCGGGCGCGTAGCGGACGATCTCGATCTCGTGCTCGGTGATCGGCTCCCAAGTCTCGCCGTCCATCGGCTCGTGCACGACCGATTTCTCCTCGACAGCCCAGACGGTGCCGTCGTCGTCGGTCCACGAGTTGCAGTCGGCCCCCTCGCTGCAGACGGTCAGGTGCGGGTCCCAGTGGCCGGTCTCGGAGAAGCCCGGGAGCCACCCGCCCGGCAGGTAGTACCGCAGCTCGAAGCCGGTGTCCTCGGTGGTCTCGTCGATGGTCGTCTCGTACGGGAGCGTGCCGCTGTTGCCGTAGGAGCGCTGCATGTTCGCGCCGCGCTCCATCAGGCCGAGCGATCTCGCGTCGCCCTCGCCGAGGGTCGCGCCGGGAAAGACCTCCTCGAGCGCGCCGCGCGCGCCGTCGTAAGTCTGCCGCGCCTGGGACTGCGCCTCCTCGGAGTACGCCCAAGCGTCCTCGTCATAGACCCAGCCCAGCGGGACCTCGACCAGCTCGCCGACCGGGGCCAGGGTGGAGGTGTCGAACTCGAACTCCGGCATCGCCAGCGTGGCGGCCTTGAGGGCCTCGGTATCGAGCGGGTAGTCGGTGCCCGAGCAGTTGTTCCAGGTGGTGCGCAGGCCGGTGCCGTTCGGGTAGACCACCGCCATCTCGGCGGCGCAGCCGTGGTCGGCGATCATCAGGGTCCGGCCGTCGTCGAGATCCTCGGTGGTGAACTCGGGCGCGTCCTCGGTGAAGTACGGGCCGTCGCTGATGAGGTGCTGCGGGAACAGCTGCTCGGTGATCGGGCCGGGCTCGGCGGTCCAGCCGCCGGGCAGCAGCACCTTGAACTCGAAGATGGTCCGCAGCGCCATGCCGTCATCTTCGGACTCGCCGCCTGCGATGGTGCGTAGGTAGGTCTGGCCGTAGTTGCCGGGCACCTGATCCCCGCTGACATGCATGCCGCCCCCTTCGGCCATGCACTCGTCGTACGCCTCCTGGGAGCCGCCGTCGTCGAGGTACCAGGAGCAATCCTCCTCCGGGGTGGGGTTCGCGGGATCGTCCCACACGCCGGTGTCGGCCAAGAGCTGGCCGAAGGCCTCGGTGGCCGCGTCGCCGACTCCGAGAATCTCTTGATTCCAGTCGATCGCGCCGTTCTCGTCTTCCACCTGGCCCCAGCCGTGGTCGTACGGGTAGCCGGCCATTTCGGCGTCGGTGACATCGACCTCCTCCGGCGGCGTGGTGGCCGACTCGGTCGGGTCGTTGGCGGCGCCGTTCGGGTCGTCGGTGCCGGGCAGGCCCGTCACGGACAGGGCCAGGACCGCGGCGATGGCGGCGACGCCGGTGGTCACGCTGCCGCCGAGGAGGGCGCGGTGCCGGTTGCGGGTGCGGTAGCCGTCGCGCACGATCTTGTCGAGGTCGAGCTGGGAGGAAGGTGGAGGCGTATCGGGCATGGCTTTGCGAAACACCGCCCCTGGGTCGTCATGAAAGTTCATCAGTCTTCGCTTCCTTCCGCTAGACCCGGGCCAGTACGGCGGATTCGGTGAGGAGTTCCCTCAACTTGCGCAGTCCCTTGGCGGACTGGCTCTTTACGGTTCCGGACGAACAGCCCATGGCCGTAGCGGTCTCATCGACGGACAGTTGCTCCCAGTACCGAAGAACGAGCGTCGCGCGCTGCCTGGCGGGCAGCCGGTCCAGCGCCGCGACCACTTCGAGTCGCACGTCGACCGCCTCCTGCGGGCGGTCGAGTCGCTGCACCGGCAGCTCGGCGCTGGACCGCTCGCGGCGGACCCATGCCAGGCGGCGATGCGAGATGTAGACGTTAGTCACGATCTTGCGGACGTACGCCGGAGCGCCACCCGGTTCGACGCGTCGCCAAGCGGCGAACATCTTCGTCAGCGCCTTCTGCACGATGTCGTCGGCCTCGTACCAGTCTCCGCACAGCAGATACGCGTATCTGCGAAGGCTCTCGCGCTGAGCGATGGCGAAGGAACGGAACTCGGCCTCTTGCTGCTCCTTGGTCTGCACTGGGCCTCTTTCAGGTGACGGGTCGGGGGCGGACCGGCCGCGGTGTGGTGGATACGGCATGGCCCGACGCGCTAACTACGCGAGCCCGGGAGGCGGGGTTGCCCGAGATCGGCGGATTTCTGCGAGGAACGGCCCTTGGCATCGTAATCCGGCCCGCCGGGCGCGGTTCCGCACGCCTGTGCCCAGCGTGTCCCCGGTGGCTCACGTCACCGGAACCCGTTTGTCGGCCCGAGGGCGCATCCGGTACAGTTACATCCCGTCGGCGCAACGATCTCCAAAGCGCTAGCACACCATGGGGTATGGTGTAATTGGCAACACAGCGGTTTCTGGTACCGTCGTTCTTGGTTCGAGTCCAGGTACCCCAGCCATATCAGACATTGAGTACATGAGCGGTCATCAGGTTGATGACCGCTCATTCGTGTTGCGGGAGTGTTGGATGCCCCGGCGTGACCCCCTTACGAGTCGCGGACGGAGCGCCAAGCGCCCCAACGACATCGATAGCCACGGTCGTGATGGTCAGCTCGCTGGAATGGGGCACTAAAGTGAGCGGATGGTAGAAGCTGAGGTGCCTGATGTGCGGGTCGGGTTGCCCGCGTATGCGCTCGAGGTTGGAACCGAGCCGCTGGCTGGGCCGGCACGGAACTCGCTGGGTGGCTGGCCCTTCCTCGCGGAAGGCCGGGATTGGCCTGAGTGCTTCTGCGGCGAGCGGATGGCGCTGTTCTTCCAGATCGAACTGCCTCTGGATCTCGGACCGTTCGGTGGAGACCAGCTTGCGGTCTTCCACTGCCGAATCCACAACGACTTCGCCAATCCTCCCGTGGCCGAAGGCCGTCTCGTGGACCGGTTCTGGGAGGCCGCGCAGTCGCCCGACCCGGGACCGTTCTGGAGCGTGCTGCTCCAGCGCCACCTGACCCTGCCGGCAGAGGATGTCGAGCCTTTGGTGCGGGCACTGCCATTGATGCTGCGAGCTTTCGCAGATGAGCTGGATGAGTACGGGCTCGGTACGCAGGAGTTCAAAGTGGGCGGGGCGCCGTCGTGGGCGCAGGATCCCGAGAGTTACCGGTGCGCCTGCGGAGCTGACCTGGTGTACCTGTGCCAGGTGCCGGAGGACTGGGAGTTCGACGTGTACCCCGGTAGTCCGAAGCAGCCCAACGGTGTCGGCGAGACCTTTCATCTGTTCCTAGGCAACGAGGTCTACCTGCTGGCCTGCCCGGCTCATTGCGACCCTGCCGCAGTCTGGCCGGTGAACCAGAACTAAGCTTGCGTTTTAACCTCTGGGCCGTACCGGCGTGAGATGACCACGGTGACGACGAGCCAGGAGGTCCTGCGATTGGCCTGGAGCTCATGACGTCTGGCTCCGAGCTGTAGTCTTCCGCCCGGTGGAGTGATCATCGCGAGTTGGCGAGTTCGCGGACCGATTCAGGAGAATCATGTGGAGGACGAAGAGCTCATACGATTTTCTGAAATCGATATGGACGACGTCGACTATGTGGTCAAGATGTTGACGATGGATGAACTTGTTGCGGCTCATGAGTTTGCGAAGGAGCGGTATTGGGGAGCTGCTTGGAGTTCAACTGATGCTTTGCGAGCGGAGGTAGATCCGTCCTCCCCGACGTTTCTGCTCCCTGCCATGAGAAATGCAGCTGGTGACATGGAGGTCGAGTCCTTGCGTTGCCACCTCTGGTTTCTCCCTCGCCTGGGGCCAAAGCTCGGTCGTGCAACAACCTTCGATATCGAGCTCAGTCGCTTTCGAGCACTTCGCGAAGTTCCCCAGGACAAGACATTCGCCGCTTTGAGACTCCTGATCGCCTGGCACCCTCTTTCTGCTACCAGTTAGCTCAACAGGTCAGCTTGGGGCATTGGCCTTTGGCGACTGTTGCGACCAAGCGCGGTTGCCGCGGCCCAGTCCATTGGTTCCGGGGAGTTTCGTCTGCTTTCCCGGGTCGTAGCGGGCTGCTCGGCGACGGTTCTTGGCGCCCTTGGGCCGGCCGGGTCCGGGTCGGGCGAGTTTCGCGACACTGGCGGGGCGATCGAGTGCGCCGCGGAGGTTGCGCAATCCGCGGCGGACGCGCCGGGGCGAGCACTGCCCCGGCAGTGCGGGCCGTTCCCAAGGCAGGCGATGGTCGGCGACGAAATCGCGGGCCAACCACAGTTGCAGGTAGACGGCCATCACGATCACCGTCCAGGTGTCGGCGGCGCGCGGGTCGCGGACGGCCGGGACAGTCCAGCCCAGGTCCTGTTTGATGTAGCGGTGGAAGTGCTCCTGGTCGAAGCGGCG
>DATABR010000013.1:0-3820 GCA_036259435.1 Glycomyces sp. | reverse complement strand
GGGTCCCACGATGCGGCTTGCGCGGTCGGGCTCGGCAGCGCCAGGGACGGGTCCGCGACGGTCCAGAAGCGCCCGCGCACCCCGATCGGCCCGTCCGAGACGGTCATCGACCGCAGGCCTGCTTCGGGGACCGCGAGGGTCCGCCACATGTCGATGCCGGCCAGCAGGTCGGCCTTCGTCTCGAGGTCGAGCTTCGCGAGCGCCGTCTCCACGGCCTCCTCGTATTCGGGCCGGTCTGCCGGGACGGTCCATGCGTCGTCGCTCATGTCGCCCTTCCTTTCCATTGATCGCATAACGGTGGTACCAGGTTTCGCGGGTCAGCGCACGCTCTTGACGCGGAGCACGGTCACCGCGCCGACGAGGGCGACGGCGCCGGCGATGCCGAACAGCAGCGCGTAGTTGGATCCCCCGCCGACGGCGAGGATGAACGGGGCGAGGAGCGGCAGGATCGACTGCGGCAGGGTGTTCGCGATGTTGGCGACGCCGAGGTCCTTCGCGGCCTCGGTCCTATTCGGGAGGACCTGCGTGACCATCGCGGTGTCGACCGCGTAGAACAGGCCGCCGCCGACCGAGAGCACCAGCTGCGCGGCGATGATCATCGGCAGTCCGGTGGCGGTCGCCATGAGTCCGAGGCCGATCGCGACGAGCAGCGCGGAGAGGACGACGAGCGGCTTGCGGCGTCCGATCTTGTCCGAGACCCACCCGCCGGCGAGTGAGAGCACGGTCTGGACCGCGTAGCCGAGCACGAAGACCCCGCCCACGAGCGCCCCGGCCGCCGCGGCGGTCATGTCGAGGCGGAACGCCACGAAGTACACCATATAGCTCATCGGTGCGACTGAGCCGAACATGACGAAGAACTTCGAGAGCCACGCCCACCCGAAGTCGGGGTGCTTGCGCGGGTTGAACACGAACGTCGCCCCGAACTCCTTGAGCGAGAACCGGTCCGGCGCCTCGGTGGGGTTCGAGTCCTTGAACCACAGCACGAACTGGGCGGACAGGGCCACTGCCAGCACGGCGGGGAGCATGAACATGAGCGTGGTGTTCCCGGTGATCGCGGCGATCGCCGAACCGGTGAGGATGCCGCCGGTGACGGCCGCGCCGAAGGCCCCCGAGGCCCGGCCGCGGCCGGCGGCGGGCACCTGGTCGGGGATGGTCGCCATCATCGCGGCGATGGCGGCGTTGAAGCCGGCCTGCGCGAGCGCCCAGCCGAGGACCATTGCCCACACGGTGGGCACGAACGCGAGCACGGCGATACCGAGCACGCCGGCCGCGACGCCGACGGCGACCCACGGCTTGCGGCGGCCGAAGCGGGAGCGGGTGCGGTCCGACAGGCGGCCCCACAGGGGGTTCCCGAAGAGGGCGACGGTGGCGCCCACGGTGAGGACCATCGAGTAGACGGCTTGGTAGTCGCTGCCCGCGACCTGCGCGACGCGCACCGCGAGGGTGACGAGTGCGGGGGTCATCAGGGCGGTCCAGAAGCCCCAGTTGGCGAGGGACGCGCGGAGCACGTACCCCTTCGGGGCGGCGGCACCGGGGATTTCGGTGCCATCGGGATGAGTGCCGGTGCTGTCGAGGGCGGTTGCCGGACCGTCCGCGGCGGACTTCGCTTCCATTTCGAGTGCCACGGTCTTGCTCCTCTTCGTCGAGGTGAGTACTGCTCTAGGTGGAGTGTGCCACCGTTACCGAGCGATCGGTAGGTCTTGTTGCTGAAATGTGATTAACTATGCTGGTACCGTACGGGAACCCAGCTCAGAGCGGGGACGCATCCATGTTCACCACACCCAGGACGCGCGGCGTCCGCCACGGCGTCAAAGGCCAGGCCCGTCGAGAGGAGATCGTGCGGGCCGCCATCGAGGTCATCGCCGAACGCGGCTACCGCGGCGCCAGCCTCGCCGCCGTCGCCGAGAAAGTCGGCCTCACCCAACAGGGCCTCCTCCACTACTTCCCCAGCAAAGAAGACCTCCTCATCGGTGTCCTCCAACTGCGCGACCACTGGGACGCCGGCGACCGCGACTACGTCACCGATCCGGCGACCATGGCCGGACTCGAAGGCCTCGTCGAAGCCAACGCGAACCGGCCCGCGATCATCCGCACCTTCTCGGCCCTCCTCGGCGAGTCCGTCACCGAAGAGCACCCCGCCGCCGACTACTTCCGCCACCGGTACGCCTCGGTCCGCGAGGCCATGATCGCCACTCTCCGCCAGGAATGGGGTGACCGACTCCCGTCCGGGCTCACCCCGGAGGACGCTGCGCCGCTCGTCATCGCGATCATGGACGGTCTCCAGTTCCAGTGGCTCCACGAGCCCGAGACGTTCGACATGCCCGCGGCCTTCCGCGCGTTCGTGCGCCTCCTCGACCCGAAAGCAGTCGAATGACTCTGCCCGCGCTTGCGGCCCTCGCCTGTCCCAACTGCGGCCAGGCCCTCGACCAGGCCGACCGGCGCCTGTCCTGCCCCGCCGGACACTCCTTCGACCTCGCCAAGCAGGGCTACGCGCCCCTGCTCGCGCCCGGATCGAACGCCACCACCGGCGACACCGCCGACCAGGTCGCCGCCCGCGAGGACTTCCTCTCCTCCGGCGTCTACGACCCGCTCATGGCCGCCGTCGCCAGCGCCTCGCTGACCGACGCTCCCGGCGTCGTCGTCGAACCCGGCTGCGGCACCGGCCACTACCTCGCCGCCGCCCTCGCCGCCGACCCTGCGCGGGAAGGCATCGGCCTCGACACCTCCAAGTACGCGCTGCGCCGCTGCGCCAAGCGTCAGATGCCTTTTGGAGACAGCGAACCGCGGCAAGCCGCTGGAACTCAGGTGCGACTTGCCGCGGTGCTCGCCGACGCGTGGCACCGACTGCCCGTGCGCGACGACGCCGCCGCCGCGGTCCTCAACGTCTTCGCTCCCCGCAACGCCGACGAGATCGCGCGCATCCTCCACTCGGAAGGCGTGCTCGTGGTCCTTACCCCCCAGCAGGACCACCTGCGCGAACTCGTCGACGCCTTGGACTTGCTGAGCGTCGACCCCGCTAAACCGCAGCGGACCGCCGATCAACTCGGCTCGGTGTTCGAGGCCGAGCGGACCGACGAGCTTCATTATTCGGTTCGTATGGGACACGACGAGATCCTGCGCCTTGTCGGCATGGGTCCGAGCGCCCGCCACCTCGACGCCGCCGCGCTGGCGGTGTCAGTGGCCTCGCTCCCCGAGCAGATCGACGTGACCGTCTCGGCGACCGTGACCCGGTGGCGCGGCATAGGCTGATCGAGGCCCAATTCGATCAGCCCGGAACCCGATCCTCCGCGCCACCGGGCGCCGGTCTTTCCCCCTGGCCGCGGACGAGTGCCCCTGTTCGAGCACTTGTCCTCGTTTGTCATGACCGCTACGGTACGAACCATCACCGCATACCGGCTGGAGATGAGATCAGTGTTCGATGAGAATCGCGCGGCGCGGCGCGGCCTGGCATTCGGCGCCGTCGGGCTCCTCGCCCTGGCCGGCTGCGGCACCGGCGACGCGACCGCTGAGGAGCAGGTGAGCGCGCCCGATGGCGCTGCCCTCGAGGAGCTCACGGCCCATGTCATCGAGTCCTTCGACCACGATCCCGACTCGTTCACGCAGGGCCTGGAGCTGCGCGAGCACCCCGAGTTCGGCACGGTCTTCTACGAGAGCGCGGGCCTCTACGGCGAGTCGGACGTTCGCATCGTCGACCCGACCACCGGGAAAGTCCTCGCCTCCCAAGATCTCCCGGCCGAACAGTTCGCCGAGGGTCTCACCCTCACCGACTCGGACCTGTGGCAGATCACCTGGCAGGAAGGTGTCGCCCACCGCCGCGACC
>DATABR010000012.1:0-10193 GCA_036259435.1 Glycomyces sp. | reverse complement strand
GACGAGCAGATAACCATCACTCGTCCGTGCCTGCGGATCACGCGGCAGTTCTTGCAGATCACTTTGACGCTCGGCTTGACTTTCACGAGTCCTACTTACGTGTAGTCGTCAGGTCAGCGGTAACGGTAGACAATCCGTCCACGTGACAGGTCGTACGGCGAGAGCTCCACCACGACCCGGTCCTCGGGAAGGATTCGGATGTAGTTCTGTCGCATCTTGCCGCTGATATGAGCGAGCACTTTATGGCCGTTGGTGAGTTCCACCCGGAACATCGCGTTCGGGAGAGACTCGACGACCTTGCCCTCAATCTCGATGGCACCGTCTTTTTTCGGCATGTCCTCCGCTACCGTGACAACTCGGTCTGAAAACTCCACGCCCATGACAGGCCTGGAGCTACTGGCACGCCAACCCGATGGTTCGGGCGGGCGAAAGAATGCGGTGCTTCGCCGAAGGCGTCCGCGCCGCGAAGCGCATGGCGATCCGACTAGGGACGCACTGCACCACTGAGCGAGTATACTCGCGCCCGAAGACCGCCTACCAGGGGGTTGACCGTGACAGAGGGCACTCGAACGTGAGCGGAACGCCGCCCGGATTTCCGGTTTCCCGGGGAACCGGGCGGCGTTCTGAAGCTCAGGCTTACTTCGAGTAGTACTCGACGATGAGCTGCTCATCGCAGATCACGGGGATCTGCTTGCGCTCCGGAACCGAGAGGAACCGGGCGATGAGGCCCTCGAGGTGCGACTCGATGTACGCAGGGGTCGTCTCGCCCGCCCAGGCGCCGGCCGCGGCCAGCTGGAACGGCGTCGTGTCGCGGGACTTCTTGCGGACCTGCACGAAGTCACCGGGCTTGAGCCGGTAGGAGGCGATGTCGACCTTGCGGCCGTTCACGGTGAAGTGGCCGTGGTTGACGAACTGCCGCGCCTGGTAGATGGTGCGGGCGAATCCGGCGCGGAGCACGAAGGCGTCCAGGCGGGACTCGAGCAGGCCGACCAGGACCTCACCGGTCTTGCCGGGCTTGCGCACGGCCTCGGCGTAGGCGTTGCGGAGCTGGCGCTCAGAGATGTTGTACTGCGCGCGCAGACGCTGCTTCTCGACGAGCTGGTTCTTGTAGTCCGATTCCTTCTTGCGGCCGCGGCCGTGCTGCCCCGGAGGGTAGGGACGGCGCTCCATGTACTTGGCGGCCTTCGGCGTCAGAGCGATGCCGAGGGATCGGGAAAGCTTGACTTTCGCCTTAGCTTGCAATGATCTCTCCAGTAATTCATGCGTCGCCTCGAAGAAGAATACGAGGCATAGTACGCCTCCGACCAGCGGAAACGCGTGAGTGTAGCGCGCTCAGCTAAACACCTGGGGATACCCCGGGGGCTGGCGCGCACACGATGTTGCGGCGGTTGAGCGCCCTAAAATCAGGGTGTCAACTCAGCCAGGGTACTCGCCCAGTTCAGGAGCGTCGAGCACGGGCCTGGGCGAGAGTGACCAGTCGCTCTACGAGCTCGCCGTACGAGATGCCCGCGGCGGCGAAGGCCTGCGGCACACCGCTCATCGGGGTCATGCCCGGCATGGTGTTGACCTCGTTGAGGTACACCTGGCCGTCCTCGCCGAGGAAGCAGTCGACGCGGGCCAGGTCGCGGCAGTCGAGCAGCCGGAAGACCTTGCTGGCCAGAGCCTGCGCCTGCTCGGCGACGCCCTCGGGGTAGTCCGGGTGCAGGTTGAACGGCTCGGGGTTGTCGAGGTACTTGGCCTCGAAGTCGAACCAGCCGTCGGCGCCCTTGGCGAGCACTTCGAGGGGATAGGTGATCTCCAGATCGCCCTCGGGGGTCTCCAGGACGCCCATCTCGATCTCGCGGGCGTTCTCGAAGCCCGCTTCGAAGACGACCTTGTCATCGACCTCGCGGGCCTTCGCGACGGCTTCGGCGAGTTCGGCGCCCGACTTGACCTTGCTGATGCCGAGGCTCGATCCGGCTCGGGCGGGCTTGACGAAGATCGGCAACCCGAGTTTCGCGATGACCGCTTCGGCGTCGAGCTCCTCGCCGGGCTTGAGCACGTCGAACGCGCCCTGCGGCACGCCTTCGGCGGCGAGGAGGCGCTTGCTGAATTCCTTGTCCATGCACAGGGAGCTGGAGAGCACGCCCGAGCCGACGTAGGGGAGGCCGGCCATCTCGAACAGGCCCTGGATGGTGCCGTCCTCGCCGTAGGGTCCGTGGAGGACCGGGAAGAGGACGTCGGCGACCGGCTGTGCCCCGGGCCCGAGGTCGATCGCGACGGACTTGCCGGTCTCGGCGGTGATCTCGGGCAGCGCCTCGGCGGATTCGATGGCGAACGCGGCGTCCGGGGAGAGCTCCACCCATTCGCCGCCGCGCGTGATGCCGATCGTGGTGACATAGAAGCCCCGCTCGCGCAGGGCCTTGGCCACTCCGGAGCCGGAGGCGCAGGAGACCGGTTGCTCCACGCTGCGCCCGCCGAAGAACACGGCGACGGTCGGTTTAGTCATTGTCGGACCTCAAAGTGTCGATTTCGGGTTTGGTCTCGCGTCCCATGAGTTCGGCGACCGCGGCTCTGGGGTCGAGCCCCTCGTGGCAGACCCGCTCCACGGCATCGCAGATCGGCATCTCCACGCCCACCTTGCGGGCGAGGTCGGTGATGGAACGGCAGCTCTTGACGCCCTCGGCGGTCTGCTTGGTGACGCGCGCGGCCTCTTCGAGGCTCGCGCCGAGCCCCAGCTGCACGCCGAAGGTGTGGTTGCGCGACAACGGGGACGAGCAGGTGGCCACCAGGTCGCCGAGCCCGGCTAGCCCGGCGAACGTGGACGGGTCGGCGCCCAGGCGCATGCCCAGGCGGATCGTCTCGGCGAGGCCGCGGGTGATGATCGTGGCCCTCGTGTTGTCGCCCAGGCCCATCCCGGCGGCCATGCCGTAAGCGAGGGCGATGACGTTCTTTACCGCCCCGCCGAGCTCGACCCCGACCACGTCGGTGTTGGTGTACGGCCGGAAGTAGGCGGTGGTGACGGCCTTCTGGATGTCCACCGCGCGGCCGTGGTCGACGCAGGCGACGACCGAGGCCGTCGGCTGTTCCTCGGCGATCTCGGGAGCGAGGTTCGGGCCGGACAGGACAGCGATGCGCGACTCGGACGCGCCGGTCACTTCGGCGATGACCTCGGTCATCCGCTCGGTCGAACCGAGCTCGATGCCCTTCATGAGGCTCAACAGGGTCGCGTGCGGCTCCAGGTGGCCCCTCCACGCGGCGAGGTTGGCCCGCAGTGTCTGGCTGGGCACCGAGAGGACCACGAGGTCGGCCCCTTCGAGCGCCTCGGCCGGGTCGGTCGTGGCCGACACGAGACCGGGCAGGTCGACGTCCGGGAAGTAGTCCGGGTTGCGGTGCCGCTCGTTGACGGCGTCCGCGACCTCGGCCCGCCTGGCCCACAACGTGACCGGCGTGCCCGCGTCGGCGAGGATCTTGGTGAACACGGTCCCCCAGGAACCGGCTCCCATGACGGCTGCTTTCACTCGCTCGGCTCGCTTTCTTCGTCACTGCGCGGTGTTTGACGACCCTGCTGCTTGTCGGCCTTGGGGTCGAACAGTGGTGGGGCGCTCTCGCCGCGGATCTCGGCCAGTCCGTCGCGGAGGGCCTCCATGATGCGTTCGGTGGCCTCGCTCAGCGCCTCGCGCGTGATCTCCTTGTCCCGCCAAGTCGAGAGGTCGACGGCGGGGAGGGCCCGGACGGTGACGGGCTTGCGGCCGAACTTGAGCTTCGGGTCGCGGTGCCGGTCGTGGATCTGCAGCGCTCCCCATTGGACGATCGGTATCACGGGGGCGCCGGTCTCCAAGGCCAGCCGGGCCACGCCGGTCCTGCCGCGCATGGGCCAGCGGTTCGGCTCCTTGGTGACCGTGCCCTCCGGAGCCATGATCACGGCGTGCCCTTCGGCGAGCTCTTCGGCGAGGAGGCGCAGGGCGTCGGCGGCCTCGGTGCCGCCGCGTTTGACCGGGACCTGCCCGGTGCGCTTGACGATCGGCCCGGCCACGGGAATGCGCAGGATCGACTCCTTGAGCAGGAACCGGGGGTGGCGGCCGGCATTCCATACGTAGTGGGCGATCACGAGCGGGTCGATGTCGGAGTAGTGGTTCCACACCAGGATCGCGGGGCCGGTGAGCGGGACGTGCTCCATGCCGGACCAGTCGCGCCTGGAGAGCGTGAGCATGCCGCCCTTGACTATGTTGCCGCAGACCTGGATGAACAGGCTGAGGGGATCGCCGCCGCGGCGGCGGAAGGTGTACTTGGCCTCGGGCGTCGGCTCGGTCACCTGTGGCTCGCTTTCTCTCCAGTCTGGCGGTCCCGGGGCGGACGCTCGCGCCGCGTGTGGCGATGTCGGCTCGGGCTGTGCCGTTGTGTCCGGGATCGTCGGTGCATTGCACTCTAACGCCCGGCCCGGGCCGCTCAGGCGACGGGAAGCAAAGCGTGGGGTTTGACTCCAATCCGCGGGGTGCGGCTTCACGCCACGTGAACCAGCAGGTACGCGCCGCGCCGATGGCGAGGTGCGAACGCGATCCAGCGGTACCCTGGGGTTGCGCGAAACCCTCTATGATGTCATCATAGAGTCACAATGACATCTAGCTTGCCGACCGGACGCGTCGGCTCGAATTTCGACTCGACTCGGAGTGAATGACATGAACTGGCGACTCTTCGGCTGGCTCGCGGCCCTCTTCGGCGGCGCTATTCTCGCGATCGTGATCGTGGTGAACGTGATCCAGTTCGTGCTCGGCGCGATCGGCGGCGCCCTCGCCTTCCTCTTCAACTTCGCGGTGTTCGCGCTCGTCGTCGGCGGCGTGATCTGGCTCGGCTTCAAGGCCAAGAAGGCCCTCGGCGGCCGGAACCGGCCCCAGATCCGGAAGTAGCGAAGTTCCGCAAGCGAGCGCGCAGCGCCCCCTGGATCCCCGGCCCCGCATGGTCCATCCTGTAGGCATGCAGGGCACCGTCTCGATCTTCAACGAGGACACCTCCGGCGAGGTCGTCCTCGACAGTCCCCCAACCGACGCGGGCCGTCGCGTCCCGTTCGACGCGGCGGCCTTCGCCGTCTCCGGGCTCCGCTTCCTCCGCCTCGGCCAGCGCGTCGCGCTCGACTGCGACGCGGAAGGGAACGTCGTCGCCGTCCGCATCGTCACGATGAAGCCTTAGCGTCCACCACGCGGGTGGCTTTGTTCCCACGATTGGGCGAGTCCCAGTACCGTATTGAGCGTGAGTGTGGAATGGGACACTGTCGTGGACGGGCCGCAGCGGCGGATCGCAGCCGCGGGCGGCCTGTTGTGGCGCAACGGCGAGCACGGGCTCGTCGAGGTGGTCGCGGTGTGGCGGCCGCAGGTCGGGAACTGGTCGCTGCCGAAGGGCAAGCTCGACCCCGGCGAGCACGCGCTGACGGCGGCGTGCCGCGAGGTCGAGGAGGAGACCGGGATCCCGGTCATCCCGCAGATGTGGCTGTGTCGGGCCTCGTACGTGCTGCCCAATCCCGAAGGGGACCTTTTCAAGTACGTCGACTACTGGTCGATGCGCACCGAAAAGCCCGATGCGGTCTTCACGGCGGACGAGGAGATCGGCGCGCGGCGCTGGCTGACGCTGGCCGAGGCGCGGGAGTCGTTGACGCGCCCGCGAGATCAGCAGGTGCTCAAGGCGTTCGGGGCGCTGCCGGCGGTTACGGCGACGGTGCTACTGGTGGCTCCGGCGGAGGTCGAGCAGGACTGGGGCGGTCCGGAGGTGACGCGGCCGTTGAGCCTGCGCGGGCAGGACCAGGCGGTGCGGTTGGCGGCGCTTGCGTCGCTGTACCAACCGGATCGGGCTTACAGTGCGACCGGCCGGGCGAGCGTGCAGACGGTGGAGCCGATCGCGCTGGCCGTACGGTGCCGTCTGAGCGGGGATGCGGTGTTCGACACCGAAGCCCACGAACGCAATCCGGAGCGCTCGAGTGCGCGGGTGCGGGAGCTGGGCGGGGGCGGCGGTGCGGCGATCGTCTGCGCCGAGCCGGAAGTCGTGAGCGACACGGTGGCGATCCTGGCGGACGAGGACGGTGTGGAGACCCCGGACGTGTCCACGAGGCCGGGCGAGGCGTGGGTGCTGTCGCTGTCGGGTCAGAAACTGGTGGGCGTGGAGCGGCTCTAGGCTGCGAAAGCGGCGCAGCGAGTGTTTCGGCTCGAGGGCACTTCGTTTCACTGGCGCTGTGGCGCTCGTACGGCGATGCTCTTCGGCGAGGTGCGCCGTTCTTGCCGCCGTCCGACCGTGAACGGCGGCGGCCGCCGTGTTCGCGCCTTCACGATGCCGCCGCTCGGTCTGCTCCGGCCGCTCGGCACCGCTGCTCGCGGTCCGACCGTGAACGGAGGGGCATGGCGGCGTCTGCCGCTTTCGTGCCGTCGCCGTCCCGCCTCGAGGACTGCTCGGAGCCGTTCACGGTCCGTGTCGCGGTACCGTTGCCCGCGCACCCGCACCCTGCGTCACTGCGCTTACAAGGAGGAACGCCGCCGTGTCGGATCCCGCCCCCGCCGCCCTGCAGAACTGGGCCGGGAACATCCGCTTCTCCCCCAGCCGCTTCGAGGCGCCCGCGACGCTCGACGAGGCCCGCGCGGCCGTGGCGGCCGCCCCGCGCCTGCGCGTGCTCGGTTCGGGCCATTCGTTCAACACGATCGCCGCCTCCGATGCGGTCATGATCTCCCTCGCCGGGCTCGAGCCGGAGGTGAGCATCAACGCGCTCACCGGGACCGTCCGGGCGTCGGGCTGGATCACCTACGCCGCCTTGAGCGACGCCGTGCACCGGGCCGGGTTCGCACTGCACAACATGGCGTCGCTGCCGCACATCTCGGTGGCCGGGTCGATCGCCACGGGCACGCACGGTTCGGGCAACGGCAACGGCAACCTCGCGACCGCGGTGGCCGCGCTCGAGTTCATCGGTCCCGACGGGGAACTGCGCACCGTCGCCCGCGGCGACGAGGACTTCCCCGGTTCCGTGATCCACCTGGGTGCATTGGGCGTGGTGCACGCGGTGACCTTGGACCTCCTGCCTGGTTTCGAGATGCGCCAGTACGTCTACGACGGGCTCGCCTTCGACAAGGCCGTGGCGCACTTCGACGAGCTCACTTCGACGGCTTACAGCACGAGCCTGTTCACCGCCTGGGGCGCCGAGCCGTCGTTCCAGTTCTGGGTCAAGCAGCGCACCGGCGACCAGAGCCACCCGTTCCCGCAGGCGAACTGGTACGGCGCGCCGCTGGCCGCCGGGCCGCGCCACCCGGTTCCTGGCGTCGACCCGGCCGCGTGCACGGTCCAACAGGGCCAGACGGGCCCTTGGCATGAGCGCCTGCCGCACTTCAAGCCCGAGTTCACGCCGAGCGCGGGCGAGGAGCTCCAGTCGGAGTACCTGGTCGACCGCGCCGACGCACCGGCGGCGCTGGAGGCGCTGGCGGGGATCGGCGACACGCTCGCCACGGTCGTGCAGATCAGCGAGATCCGCACGATGGCGGCGGACGACTTGTGGCTTTCACCGGCTTACGGACGCGACACTGTGGGCCTTCATTTCACTTGGGTGAGCGATAATGCGGCGGTGCGGCCGGTGATGCTCGCGCTCGAGGAGGCGTTGGAACCGTTCTCATCGCGACCGCATTGGGGAAAATTGTTTTCAATGCCGTTCGACGAAATCCGCTCGCGTTATCCGCGAATGGGCGACTTCGACAAACTGCGCGATCGCGTCGATCCAGAGGGGAAGTTCGTGAATGACTTCTCCGCCGCGGTATCGGGCGGTGCCGTGCGCTAGTCGGCGGTGCCGCTCGGCGCGGCCGTGCCGGGAAAGCAACGAGGGCATTCAGGTGGCTCCTGAATGCCCTCTTCCCCGTGCGAGTCGGACGGGTGCCTCACCGAGCCCCGAACCGGTCCGGGGCCGCGGCATCAGCTTCGTCCGCGCTTCGTGGTCCTCTTCGCCGACTTCTTGGCCGCGGGCTTCGCCGCTGTCTTGCGCGCGGCCTTCTTCGCGGTGGCGGTCTTCCTCGCCGTCGTCTTCTTCGCGGCGGTCTTCTTGGCGCCCACACGGCCCGTGGCCATCGACCGGCTCGCCGTGGAGGCGGCCCGCGTGGTCTTCTTGGCGGCCTTCTTCGCCGTCGTCTTCTTCGCGGCGGCCTTCTTGGCGGGCGCGGCCTTCTTGGCAGTGGCGGACTTGGCCGCCTTGCGCTTGCCGGTCACCAGTTCCTTGAACCCGGTACCCGGACGGAACGCCGGGACGACGGTCTTCTTGACCTTGACCGCGTCGCCGGTGCGCGGGTTGCGAGCCATGCGAGCGGCGCGTTGGCGCTTCTCGAAGACGCCGAAACCAGCGAAGGAGACTTTCTCCCCTTTCACCACCGCGCGCTGTATCTCATCGATCGCCACATCCACGACTTCTTTCGCGGCGGCCCGGTCGCCAGTGCGAGCGGCGATCCGATCGACGAACTCTGCCTTGTTCACGAGTCCTACCCTCCCGATAAGTTCTGGAGCCATACCAGCTTGTTAAGCGCACGTTATGACGTTTCGAAAGCGAACGCAACTGTTTCCGCGAAAATCGACCCGTTGTGTCGCAAGGAATTTTTATTCGGGTGCCCGAAATCGACGCTCGCAACCCCGTTGGGAGGGACCCGAACACGCCTGGAGCCGGTGGCGTCGCCACCGGCTCCGTACGTGCGGGCTAACTGGATCGTGTTGTGGACACTAGACCTGAGCGGGGAGAGTCCTAGGCCGCCAAGCGTCCCGGTTCGACTCGAACGCCGCGATCTTGTCCTCGTCGCGCAGTGTCAGCGCCACGTCGTCGAGGCCTTCCATCATGCGCCAGCGCAGGAATTCGTCGAATTCGAAGCTCCAGGTGCGGTCCCCCGCACGGACTTCACACTCGGCCAGGTCGACGGTGACCTCCGCTTCGGGGTTCACTTCTGCAAGGTGCCACAGTTCTTCGACGGCCGCTTCGGGCAGCTCCACAGTCAACAGACCGTTCTTGAGCGAGTTGCCGCGGAAGATGTCGCCGAAGCGCGGGGCGATGACCGCCTTGAACCCGTAGTCCTTCAGGGCCCAGACGGCGTGCTCGCGCGAGGAGCCGGTGCCGAACTCGGTGCCGGTCACCAGGATCGTGGCCTTCCGGTACTCCTCGCGGTTGAGGAGGAACTTCTCGTCCTCGCGCCATTCGGCGAACAGGCCGTCCTCGAAGCCGGTCTTGGTGACCCGCTTGAGGTAGACGGCCGGGATGATCTGGTCCGTGTCGACGTTGGACCGCCGCAGCGGGGCGACGCGGCCGGTGTGGGTCGTGAACTTGTCCATGTTCCTTGCCCTCTCTTACAGGTCCGCCGGGCTGGCGAGGCGCCCGATGACGGCGGTGGCCGCGGCGACGGCCGGACTGACCAGGTGGGTGCGCCCGCCCTTGCCTTGGCGGCCCTCGAAGTTGCGGTTCGAGGTGGAGGCGGCGCGCTGGCCGGGCGTCAGCTGGTCCGGGTTCATGCCCAGGCACATCGAACAGCCCGCGAAGCGCCAGTCGGCGCCGGCGTCGATGAAGACCTTGTCGAGGCCTTCGGCGATGGCCTGCTCGCGCACCTTCGCGGAGCCGGGCCCGACCATCATGTTGACGCTGTCGGCGACCTTGCGGCCCTTGATGACCTCGGCGGCGGTGCGCAGGTCCTCGATGCGGCCGTTGGTGCACGAGCCGAGGAAGACCACGTCGACCGGGACCTCGCGCATCGGCGTGCCGGCGTCGAGGCCCATGTAGGTCAGGGCGTTCGCGGCTGCCGTGCGCTCGTTCGGGTCTTCGATGGAGGCCGGGTCGGGCACGTTCCCGGAGAGCTCGATGCCCTGGCCGGGGTTGGTGCCCCAGGTGACGAACGGGCTCAGGGAGGCCGCGTCGATGACGATCTCCTTGTCGAAGACGGCGCCCTCGTCGGTCGTGAGGGTGCGCCAGTACTCGACGGCGGCGTCCCAGTCCTCGCCCTGGGGCGCGTGCGGGCGGCCCTGGACGTAGTCGTAGGTCTTCTGGTCGGGCGCGATGAGCCCGGCCTTGGCGCCCCACTCGATCGACATGTTGCACACGGTCATGCGGCCTTCCATCGAGAGCTCCTCGATGGCCTGGCCGCGGTATTCGACGATGTGGCCCTTGCCGCCGCCGGTGCCGGTGATGGAGATGATCTTGAGGATCAGGTCCTTGGCGGACACGCCCTCGG
>DATABR010000011.1:0-20409 GCA_036259435.1 Glycomyces sp. | reverse complement strand
ATCGTAAAAATCGGCCCGCAGCCGAGGCGGCCCTCGAAAACGCCTGGCCTACCCGCGGAGCGCGGCGCCCGAACTCAGGTGCCACGGCGGCTCCGGACCTGCGGAGTCTCTGCGCTCGGGGGTCGCGCCTCGCTTCGGGCCCTTGCGTGCCTGCGGTACGTACCATTGAGCCACATGGAATCCGAGGAATCCCCGGTGCCAGGCGACCGGGAAACGATGCGCAAGCGCGCATGGCCGCGGCGGACGATTCTGGCGCTCGTCGTCGCACTGGTGCAACTGCTGGTGGCCGCAGTCGTGATCCTGGGCTTCGGCATCGTCGGCGAGACCGTCCCCTCCGACTCCAATGAGCCTTTGCAGGGCCTCGCCTATCTCATCTACGGCATGATCGCGGCGCCGGTGGTCGCGACCGTCGTCGGTGCGCTCGCAGCGGCGTGGCTGCGCCTGCCGCTGTACGGTCTCTATGCCGTTCCGGTACCGCTCGGCGTGCTCGCGGGGTATGGCGCCGCCCATTCGCCGGTTTTCGGCACGAGCGTGGCACTCGGCGTCGCGGCCCTGCTTCTGGGGGACGCGCTGATCGGCGCCACCACCTGCCGCCGTCCCCGGAGGCCCCCGCGCCGCCGCAAACGGACCGGTACCGAGGGCACTCCCGCCTGAGCCGCGTACCGGCCGGTCACGGATGCCGCACGAGCTCGATCGAGCCGCCGACGATCTGACCCCCGGCTTTGGTCAGGAATGCGTTCGAAGCCGCGTTCGCGGCGTCGCATTCGGTGCGGACCTCGGTGTGGCCGCGCTCGCGCAGCACGCGGAACGCACGGGCCAGCAGCGCCGCAGCGAGACCCGTCCGACGGTACGGCCGCGCGGCGGCGACCAGGCCCAGGCGCGGCCCGGAAGGATTCATCCAGACCCGCACCGTCCCCGCGAAGCGCCGCTTGGCGGGGTCCCAGGCCACCGGATGCAGCGCGGGATCGTAGGAGGGGTGGTCGTGTTCGGTCGCCCATGCCTCGGCGGTCCACCGCCAGCCGTGCAGGCCCGGGCTGTCGTCGCGGATCTCGTCGTCGAAGCGCCGCAAGGCGGCCGTATCGAATTGCTCGGGCGGCCCGACCTCGAACGCGGCCAGCATCTCTTCGCTCCAGTCGGCCGCCGTCCCGACGGGCAGCGTCCAGTCGTGCTCGTACCGGTCGCCGACGAACCCGGCCGCCGACAGCGGCACCAATGTGTACCGATCCGCGGCATCGGCGATCGTATACAGAGGCAGGCCCTCGGCCAGGATCTCGCACACCGCGGCCAGGACCTCGGGGTCCCGCTCGGCGAACCAGACGAAGCGTTTTCCGTCCGGGCGGGTCCACCGGCCCCCGGTGGCGACCGTCCGCGCCGAGTCGAGAGCCTTCCAATCGCTCTCGGTCGCTTCGATCCGCAACATCACGGCCTCCTCAGCCTCGCCTCGGGGGAGTCCCGTAGACCGGGCGGTATTCGGCGAACTCGGTGGTGAAGAGCGCTAGGCCCTCGGTCAGGCCCGGCAGGCGGCGCTCGACGCCGTGGACCGCCTCGGTCGGCATGAATCCCGAGACGTAGCCGGTGGTCTCGGTCGAGAACTGGCCCTTGATATCCGACCGCGCCTCGCCGAGCGTCTTGAGGACGGCGTTGCCGGTCCCGGCCGGGAACTCCACATGGAAGCGGTTGATCGGCTCGCAGACAGCGGTGCCGGACTCCTTGAGCATCCCGTCCAGCAGGAACGCGGTGACCTCCCGGAAGTGGTTCGCCGTGCTCACCTTGCCGAGGTATCCGGTCGCGGTCAGCAGCACCCGGCAGTCGGTCACGGCCCAGCCGTACAGGCCCCGCTTGAGAACCTTGTGGACGGTCTCTTCGACGGCGTTGCGCAGCGCGCGGGTCAGCGAGCCCCGCTCGACTTCGAGTCCGTAGTGCAGGCCCGAGTCCGGTTCGCCCGGTTCCAGCCGGAGGCCCACAGTGGCGATGTTCGGCGTCTGCTGCCACGGGCCCATCTCGTGCAATGCCGAAACCGTCCGCAGTGGCCGTTCGACGTGGATCGCGCGGGTCTGCTCGAACTCGACCGCGATGCCGAATTCCTCGTCGAGGAGCGAGGCCACGACCTCCTTCTGCACTTCGCCGTAGAGGCGCACCGCCATCTCCTCGGCCAGCTCGTCCAAGTGCGGGTCCACGAGCGGGTCTCGTTCGGCCAGACTCAAGAGGGCCCGGTTGAGCGGGATCCGGTCGCCGCAGTTCGCGGGCCGCACCACCGTCTCCAGGGTCGGCGGCGTGAAGAACCCGCCGCCTGCCAGCGCCTCCTCGGAGCCGATCGCATCGCCGATGCGGACCTCGTTGAGGCCCTTGACCTTCGCGATGCAACCTGGGTCGGCGACGGCCGGGACTGTGGCGGTACCGGTCGCGAAGACCTCGACGGCGGTCACCTTGCCGTCGAAGGACTGCACGGTGCCATCGACGCGGCGATACGTCGTGAGCTGGTCGCGCGGCGCGATCCGGCCGCTGTGCAGGCGGATGTAGGCGGCCTTGTGGCCCGCGCCCCCGTGTTCGACTTTGAACACCGTGCCGACCGCCTCACCGTTCGGATCCCGTTGCGGCACCGGCAGATACCGGCGGATGCCCTCGGTCAGGGCCGCCACGCCCGCGCCGGTGAGGGCCGAACCGAAGTACACCGGGTGGGCCGTACCCGCGCGCGTCTGCGCGGCCAGTTGAGCCTCACAATCGAGCGCTGCGGCGTCGTCGAGGTAGGCGGCGAGAAACTCGTCGGAGCCCTCAGTCAGCATTTCGACCGCTTGATCGGTGAACGCGGGCTCGCCGAACGCGTACGGCTCCACGGCGGCGTTGCCCGTGCCGATGTCGCGCACGGTGCCCATCGGCAATAGCCGCGGACTGAGCATCAAGGCCAGGTCCTCGAGTAGGTCCGCCTCGCGGGCGCCGCGGCGGTCCACTTTGTTGACGAACAGGAGCGTCGGCACTCCGAGACGCTCGAGCGTGCGAAACAGCACCCGCGTCTGCGCCTGCACGCCTTCGACGGCCGAGATGACCAGGACGGCGCCGTCGAGCACGCGCAACGCCCGCTCCACCTCGGCGATGAAGTCGGTGTGCCCTGGCGTGTCGATGAGGTTGACGGTGAGGCCGTCGAGCTGGAAGGCGACCACCGCCGACTGGATGGTGATACCGCGGCGGCGCTCGAGGTCCATCGAGTCGGTCTGGGTGCTGCCGGAGTCGACGCTGCCGACGCGGTCGATGATGCCCGCGTCGAACAATAGTCGCTCGGTCAGACTCGTCTTACCGGCGTCGACATGCGCGAGAATGCCCAGGTTGAGATACGACAATGCAAGTCCTCGGGAGTGAGATCGGCTGGAATCGGGTGAGGCACTCCGAGGCTTGGCGCATGGCGATCTCCTTCAAGACGAGGACTGGCACGTCGACACCCGACGATGCGCCCGACGCTAAACGCACTGCCGGAGCCGCGCAACCGATTTAGCGCGCACCGGCCCGCTGCTATCCGGGCCATGCGCAAGAGGCAACCGGACACGAGCCGGGACGCGCTGTCGGCGCACGACATGGTCCGGCACTGCCCCTCGGGCCTTGTCCTCCTCGGCGGTCGGGTCGCCGAGCCGGCGGCATAGTCCTCGATCTCGAAAGGGCCGCCGAAGCGGGGAATTGGGTCCGCGCGCTAGCATGCGGGAGATGGGCACCGAGAAGACACTGCAGAACGCATTGACCTCGGCCGAGATCGCGGCCGCCAACAAGCTCACCCGGCGGTGGTTCGCCACCCGGGACGAGATCCCGGCCGTCGCCTCCGGGCTCGGCGTCTGGCCGCTGCTCGCCGCGCTGGCGACCGGGGCCGTCGACGCGACCCGCGAGGAACTGCTCGCCGCGGCCGGGATCGACTTCGATCAAGCGGTCAAAATCCCCGCCGCGCTGCTCGAAGCGGCCCGATCGGCCCCTGCGATCCGGCTCGCCCTGGCGGTTTGGGCGGGGGCCCGCGTCACCCTCGACCCCGAGTGGACCGGCGATCTCCCGGTCGGCGCGGTCGGCTCGCTCAGCGGCGACCCTGCCGCTGACAAGGCGACCCTCGACGAGTGGGCCTCCCAGAACACCGGCGGCCTCATCGAGCGGATGCCGCTCGACTTCAGCCGTCCGATCGACCTGGTCCTCGCCAGCGCCCTCTCGGTCCGAACCACCTGGTCCACGCCGTTCCAGGACTCCAGCCGCGTCTTCAAGGACGGCCCCTGGGCCGGGCTCGGACGATGTCGCGTCCTCGGCGCGACCTTCAACGACGACCTGCTGCGCGTCGCCGACGACGCCACCGTGCTCACCGTCCCCGGCGACGGCGACATCGACGTGCTCCTGGGCCTGGGCCGCGACGACCTCGAACCCCAAGCGGTCATGGACGCGCTCATCGACGCCGCGACCGACCCCGCCTGGGGCCGCTCGTCCACCGACATGGCCGTGGGGGAGCGGGCCGTCGGCGTCGAAGTCGACGAATACAAGGCGATGCGGCCCCAGACCGGCCCCGAGATCGACGTCCAGACCGTGCGCTTCACGCTCGACAGCGGTCTCGACCTCGGCGACGACGCCGCCGTGCTCGGGCTCGTGCTCGCCTCCGACGAGGACCGCGCCCAGTTCGATCGCCTGGCGGCCGAACCGGTCTACGTGAGTCAGGCCAAGCAGGCCTGCACCGCCGTCTTCAGCGCCACCGGCTTCGAGGCCGCCGCCGTCACCGCGATCGCGATGACCCGCGCCGCCGGGCTCCCCAAGTTCGACCATCGGCACGTGCGCGCCTCGGTCCGCTTCGACCGGCCCTTCGCCTACCTCGCGCGCCACCGGTCCTCGGGGCTCGTCCTCATCGGCGGCTGGGTCGACCGGCCCGAAACCGCCTAACGCTCACCTGGCGAGCGGTGCGGAATGCCAGGCCCAGTCCGGGCCCACCGGCTCGCACCCCTCGAGCAGGCCGCGACCTGTGGCCCAGAGCAGGGTCAGCCACGGCGGCGTGTCCGTCGGCGCGTCCGGGAACAGCCGCGCCATCGCCGGAACCACCAGGTCCGCGGGCGGCTCGAACTTCACGCCGAGCCCTTCGGTGAGGTCGAAGGCGTGCACGAGCGTCTCGACCACGCCCATCGCCGCGAAGCCCTCGGGGTCGGTCACGCCCCAGATGTGCCAGGCGCGCACGGTCGGCGGCCGGGCATCGACCATGGCCGCGACGAGGCCGCCCATGGCCTCCAGGAGGATCACCAGCGCCCCCGGCCCGTCGGTCCGGTCGGCGATGATCGGCCGCGCCTGCTCCTTGGGGCCCGGGCGGTCCCACAGCAGGGGCACCCCGCCCTCGATGTACGGCACCGGCGGCGCGAGCCGGAGCGCGTACGAGAACAGGCCGTTGTTCAAATGGTCCAACGTGTCCCAGCAGTCGAGCCCCATCGACCCGGCTTCGTTCTTCCACGCGTTCTCGGGCGCCTCGCGCAGGGCGGCGGCGGTCAGCGCGACCGCCTGCTCCACGTCGGCGCCGGTTACCGGAGTTCTCGACATGCCCGGAGCCTAACCCTGGAACGGGGTCCGCGAAACCTTCTTCGTCAGTCGCCTTCCCACGCGCGCCACAGCGCGGCGTAGGCCCCGCCCGCTGCCAGCAGCTCCGCGTGTGAACCCTCCTCGGCGATCCGGCCGCCGTCGACCACCGCGATCCGGTCGGCCGAGCGGGCCGCCTGGAGCTGGTGGGCGATCGCGATGACCGTGCGGCCCGCGAGCGCCGCTGCCAGGGCCGCTTCCACGTTGCCCGCGCTGGCGGGGTCGATCCCGGCCGTGGCCTCGTCGAGGACCACGATGGGCGGGTCGGCGATCACGACGCGGGCGAGCGCGATCTGCTGCGCCTCGGCGGTGCTCAGCTTCCGGTGCTCGTCGCCGAGCATCGTGTCCAGCCCGGCAGCGAGCGCCCACCCGGCGTCGACGCGCCGCAGCGCCTCGGCCAACCGCGCGTCGTCCGCATCGGGCCCGGCCAGGATCAGGTTCTCGCGCAGGGTCGCGGTGAACACGTAATGCTCCTGGGTCACGAGCACGACGCGGCGGCGCAGCTCCTCGACCGCGATGTCGTACACCGGGACGCCGCCGAGCGTCGCCGTCCCGGACCGCGGCCGGTCGATCCCGGCGAGCAGCCGCGCAATCGTGGATTTCCCGGCCCCCGAAGGTCCCACGACGACCAGCCGTTCACCCTCGCGCGGGTGGAGGCTCAGCCCGTGCAGCACGTTCGGGCCGTCGCCGTACCCGAACGTCACTGCGTCCAACCGCAGGTCGTTGCCTTCCGGCACCGCCGTCCGGGGCTCGGCCTCGATCAGGTTCACGCCCTCGATGCGCGCGAGCGCCGCCGCGCCCTGCTGGAACTCGTTGAGCTGGACCATGACCGCGTTGGTCGGATTGGCGATCCTGACGGTCACGGTGATCGCGGCGACCGCCGTGCCCAGGCTCAGCGCGCCCTCGAAGTACCACATGCCGGCCGCGGCGGTGACGATCACCAGTTGCATCCGGTTGAACCACAACAGGAGCAGGAAGAACTCGACCTGGAGACGCAGCACCCGCATGAACCGCTGGTACATGGTCTCGGCGCGGCGGTGTCCTGCCTCGCGCCGCTCCTCCTGGAGCCGGAGCGCGGCCACGGTCCTCGCCCCGGCGCCCGATGCCGAGAGTGTCTCGGCCGCCTCGCTCATCGCGGCGCGCTGGGCCACGAACGCCCCGCTCGCCCGGCGCAGGTACCGGCGCGCGGCCAGCAGCAGGGGCGGCACCGTGATCAGCGCGCATAGGCCCAGCAGCGGATCGACCAGAAACGTTGCCGCGTACAGCACCAGCACCTCGATGAGCGCCGTCGCCACCAGCGGCCCGCTGTCGCGCAGGAGGTCCGCGACCGTGTTCACGTCCGACGCGGTCCTGGTGCCCAGGTCGCCGCGCCCGGCCTGCTCAACGCGGTGCAGCGGCAGCCCGAGCACCTTCGCCACGACGCCCTCGCGCAGCCGCGCCGCCGCCCGCTCCCCGAACCGGTACCCCGCGCGCCGCCCCAGACGGCTGAGCACGAACTGCACGGCCACGCAGGCCACGATCAGACCGCACACCAGGTTGATCTGCCCGACGCCCCAGCCCGCGCCGATCCCGTCCACGACCCGGCCGAGCAGGATCGGCACCGCGACGCTGCACGCGGCCGCGAGCGTGTACAGCACGAGGACCTGCACGGCCCGGGCACGGTCGGCCGCGAGCAGCCGCCCGAACGCTCGCCGCACCTCGGCCGGGCCCGCGATCGGCAGGCGCGCCTCGGTTTCGACCTCAACGGTCTTCGTCTTGCTCATGCGGTCTCCATCGCGCGAATCGGGCGGGGCATCAGTCGGTTCGGTGGGAGGCCAGGCGGCGGTAGGCCGGATCCGCCAGCAGCTCGGCGTGGGCACCGACGGTGTGGACCTTGCCCTCGACCATCCACACCACGCGGTCGGCGCGGGCCAGCCACATCGGCGAGACGGCCACGACCAGCGTGGTGCGTCCCGCGCGGGCGGCGGCGACCCGTTCGGCCACCAGCGATTCGGTGTGCGCGTCCACGGCCGAGGTCGGCTCCACCGCAAGCAGGATCTCCGGTTCGGCCGCGATCGCGCGGGCCAGGCGCAGGCGTTGGCGCTGACCGCCCGAGAGGTTCCGGCCGCCTTCGGCCAACCGGCCGTCCAGCGAAGCGCCGAGGCCGGTGTACACGTCTGCGGCGCAGGCGGTCTCGATCGCCGTGAGTGCCGCTTCCCGGTCTACCCTGAGGGTTGCCGCGAGCGTGCCAGCGAACAGGTGGTCCTCGTCGGTCAGCAGCATGATCCGCCCGCGCACTTCCTCGAGCGCATACTCCTCCAAGGGTTTCGCGCCCCAGACCGCCTCGGCGTCGCGGTAGCGCGCCAGCCGCTCGCACGCCTCCAACGCCGGGGCCGTCTCGGCGGTGACCACGACAGTGAGGCCGCCGACGGGCACCGTGAGCCCCGAGTCGGGGTCGCGCAGCTCGCCGCCGACGCCGCGCACGGTGCCGCTGTCGTCCACATCGGCGCCCACGGAAAGGAACGCGGTGATGCGCCGCGCCGCCACCCAAGCGGCCACCAGGAAGTTCGCAAGGCCGATGAAGTTGCCCGAGACGGCGATGAAGATCGTGGCGAAACTGAACGCCGAGGCCAGCCCGCCGATGGTGATGGCGCCACCAGCGGCCAGGAGCGCGCCGACCCAGGTGATCGCGGCGACGAACACGATCGGCATTGAGTGGCGCATCGCGTGGATCCAAGAGCTCGAGTTCGCCACTCGGTACCCCTTGCGCTGCAAGGCCGACGAGCGCTCCCGATAACGCGCGGCGAACAGCAGGTCCCCGCCGACGCCGCGCAGGACCCGCAGCCCTCCCACGATGTCGGCCGCGTGCGCGGTGAGATCGCCGATCATCTCCCGGTAGTCGGACTGGCGGCGCTGGAGACGGGTGAGCAGCGGCCCGGTGACGAGGGCGGTGAGCAGGCTCCCCGCGATGATCACGACGCCCAGCAGCGGGTGGATCGTCCACACGAGCGCAGACCCGAAGGCGAACATCGCGAAGTTGTTGAAGAAGAACCCGAAGTCGGCGATCGACCGCGCCGCCCTTCTGGTGTCCTCACTGGGCAGGTTCACCAGCTCGCCGGCCGAGACGCGCCCGCGCACGCCGGTCCCGGCGGCGTTGAGGTGGTCGGTGAGCCGCCGCACGATCGCCCGCTGGTTCGCGGCCTCGGCGCGGGTGAACTGCCGGTACCCCATGGCCCAGAACACGGGCTGCGCGACGACCGCGGCCGCGGTGAGTGAAAGCCAGGAGGTGAGTGCGGCGCCGTCGCGGGCGATGAACCCCTCGTCGACGATCCGACCGATCATCCACAGCTGCGACATCGAGGACGCGCCCGCGAGCGTGTAGAAGACGACGCCGATCGCGATGCGGCCCTTGTGGGGCCGCGCGAGCCCGGTGAGGAGGCGCAGCGGTGTGAGCGCCCGTTCGGGTGTCGGCGGCCGGGGTCGGGAAGGCATGGGACCCAAGCTTACCGGCCGACCGGTTTTCTAGAAACCGCTTAAACCGCCGCATTCCCTTTCGTGCCAAAGCCGGTCCGCCCCGTTTGCGCCCCTGCTCGAACGGATATCCAGGTGTCCAAGAGCGACAGATACCGATGCGAATGGAACCGTCATGCCTTACGTCGCCACACGCTACAACCCCGTCATCGTGCACATCGTCACGGCGATCTTCGGGCTCATCGCCCTGATCATCCTGCTGCACCTGGCATTCATCCTCCTCGAGGCCAATCCCGCCAACCCGCTGGTGAACTTCATCGGCGACCTCGCCAACTGGTTCGCCTGGCTGTTCCGCGACATGTTCACCAACATCGAGGATCCGAAGGTCCGCGCCGTCGTGAACTACGGCATCGCGGCCCTGGTCTACCTGGCGATCGGCGGCATCCTCTCTGGTGTGGGCCGTCGCTGGGCCGACTGACCTTCATACCGAACTGAGGCTCGGCCGCTTTACGGTCGAGCCTCAGTTTTCACCTTGTGTCAGTGGAAGACGCCAAGCGAATTTTGCGCCTCCGTCGCCCGGACCAGCCACTGCATGAGAAGCGTGGTGTCGGTGCAGTCGTCGGTCTGCTCTCGCTGAGCCGCAGTGAGGCCGATGCCTTTCGTCTCAAGAACGCGCAGCAGCCCTTCCCGAAGCCCTTTCGCCTCACCGCGGGCCTCGGCCTTTGCCTCGATTTGGTGAAAGGCGTTCTTCGTGTAGATACGAGTCCTGCTTCATCAGCGCCTCCAAGAACTCGCGGCCTTCCTCATCGAGGAAGGTGAGGATGAACTCAGCATGGAGGCGGCCGGGCCTCACTTGATTAGTCGGCGTCTCGCATTCGTAGGAGCTTCCTTGCTTCGACCGTCGAGATGGCCGGCCGCTGCGCGAGTGCTGCCGCCTCCGCTGCTCTTGCCACCAGTTGGTCGTTGCCTTTCACCGGTTGCCTTCTTGCGAAGGAAACCGTGTCCTCCATGCCGACCCGCAGGTGTCCGCCATGCGCTAGCGAGGCGAACATGACCGGCAGTGTCGTCCTGCCGATTCCCGTGGCCGAGAACGTGGTTCCTTCCGGAAGGTAGCGGCGGACGCCCTCCGCGAAGGCCGTTACTGTCTCCGCGTCTCCTGTCGCTCCGCCTGGCACGCCCAGCACGAAGTCCACATGTACGTGGCCACCGAAGGGGAGTCCGTGCTGACCGAGGAGTCGCTCCAGCGCCGCAAGGTGGCCCAGATCGAAGAGTTCGTACTCTGGCACCACCGCCTTGTCCTGCATTCGCTCATGCAAGTCGACGATGAACGCCCAGCGGTTCATGAACACGTCGTCACCGAAGTTGACCGTGCCCATCGTGCACGAGGCCATGTCCGGTTCCGCGTCGAGCACCGCCAGCCTGGACTCCTCCGGATCGTGGACGGACCCGCCCGTCGACAGCTGGACGATCAAGTCCGTCGTTACCCGAAGGGCCGCAACCGCATCCCGCAGTCGCGCCGGGTCCAGGGTCGGCTTCGCATCGTCGTCGCGCAGATGCACGTGGATGATCGAGGCCCCTGCCTGTTCGCACCGCTTCGCGGTGTCGATCAGCTCGTCCAGCGTCACCGGCAGCGCCGGGACCTCGGTCTTGTCGACCTCGGCCCCGGTGGGCGCCACCGTGATCAGCGTGCCGGTCATGCGACCTCTGCCGCCTTGTCCTGGCGTGCGACGGCCTGACGCGATCGCGCCGCCGCAGCGTCGCCGTCTTCCTTGGCTCGGACCGGTGGGTGCATGTGCCGCCACCATTCCTGGCCGGCCTTCGGCAGCGAGTCGATGGGGTCGTAGAACGGGTACCGACGCGTCAGCGCATCCGGATCGTCGGCCTCGATACTGGTCCGGTAGTTCTTGGTCCAGTACGAGATGCCGAGTTCGCGGTCGTATTCGGAAAGCTGGTGCACCCAGCGCTTGCCGACCATCGGCACGTCGCAGATGATCCGGGGGGTCGCGTATCCGGGCAGGTAGCCCATGATCGCGGTCTGCAGCTCCTGCGCCTGCGCCACCGAAGTGCGCCAGTGTTCGGCGTTGGGGATCATGTCGCACATGTAGAAGTAGTACGGCAGGATGTTCGCTTCGCCTTGCAGCGCGAAGCACAGGTCGAGCAGGTCGGCCTGCGTGTCGTTGACACCGCGCATGAGCACGCCCTGGTTGCGCACGTCCCGCACACCCGCGTCCAGCATCGCCGCCGACGCCTTCGCCACGGCCGGGGTCACCGAGTTGACGTGGTTGACGTGCGTGTGGATCGCCAGATTCACGCCCCGCTCGGCCGCGGTCTTGGCGATGCGGCCCATGCCGTCGACGATCTCGTCCTGCAGCCAGTGCTGCGGCAGGCCCATCAACGCCTTGGTCGCGAGCCGGATGTCGCGGATCGTCTCGACTTCGAGGAGCCGGTCGAGGAACCGTTCGAGCTGCTTCCACGGCAGGTTCGCCACGTCGCCGCCGGAGACGACCACGTCGCGCACGCCCGGGTGCGCCTCCAGGTACTCCAGGATCGCCGTCTGCCGGTCGACCGGTTTGAGCGCGAGCCGCCGCTTGTCCACGGTCGGCGTCGAGTTGCCCACGAGATCCATGCGTGTGCAGTGCCCGCAGTACTGCGGGCAGGTCGAGAGCAGCTCGGCGAGCACCTTCGTCGGGTACCGGTGGGTGAGGCCCTCGACGGCCCACATGTCGTGTTCGTGCAGGGAGTCGCGGGTCGCGAACGGGTGCGAGGGCCAGTCGGCGTGCCGGTCGGAGGCCACCGGCAGCATGTAGCGGCGCACGGGGTCGACATAGAAGGCATCGGTCCACGAGCCCGGAGCGGTCGCCTCGACCTGAGGGGCCATCGTGTTGAGCATCTGCGGCGGCAGCAGCATCGACATGGTCGCCGAGCCCTCCATGTCGGCGGCGAGGTCCTCATAGAACGCCTCGTCAAGCCGGTCGCCCACCACCTCGCGGAGCTGCTTGACGTTCTTGACGCAGTGCGCGCGCTGCCACTGCGCCGACGCCCAGTCCGTCTCGGTCACGCCCGTCCAGCCGGGGAATCGCGTCCAGTCCGGTTCGACCAGCTGCCGACGCCGGTACTGGTAGGGCTGCTCGATCACTACGGATGGATTTGCACCCGATGGTCGATCCGACACCTTCTCACCTCCATGACCGGGATGGTGTCCCGGTGAAACGTCGCAGACGGGGGATAACCGTCTTGTGACGAGGATAACCTTCCGTTACAGTTGTGCGCTAGGTCCCGCATATTGAGACTCCATAACATCCCATCAAGAAGGGCGGCAACGATGTCGACAGGCTCACCCGTCGGATCGCACCGAGTCGTCAGCCCCGCCGGAGCGCTGCCACAAGCGGCCGACCGGCTCGACCCCGACCCCGACATCGCCGACGACGAGGTCCGCATCAGCGTCGAGCGCATCAACCTCGACGCGGCCTCCTACCGGCAGCTCCACACCGCCCATAGCGGCGACGGCGAGGCCGTCCGCGCCGAAGTCCGCGACATCATCGAGCGCCGCGGCAAGATGCACAACCCCGTCACCGGCTCCGGCGGCATGCTCATCGGCACCGTCGACGCCGTCGGCCCGCGCTCCCCGCTCGGCCTGAAAGTCGGACAAAAGGTCGCCACCCTCGTCTCCCTCACGCTCACGCCGCTGCACATTGATGACGGATTGGCGCGCTGGGACGGCAACTCCGAGCAGATACCTACCAGCGGCCACGCGATCCTCTTCGGCCGCTCCATCGCCGCCGTCCTCCCCGATGACCTGCCCGAACACCTCGCGCTGGCCGTCCTCGACGTGTGCGGCGCGCCCGCCCTCGTCCGCCGCGTGGTCGCCCGCCACCCCCAAGCGGCCACCACGGTCGCCGTCCTCGGCGCCGCCGGAAAATCCGGGTCGCTCTCGCTCGCCGCAGCCCGGGATGCGCACGCCGCCACGATCGTCGCCGTCGTCCGCGACGAGATCGAGGACGCCCAGCTGCGCTGGACCCACCTCGCCGACCACATCGTCATCGCCGACGCCACCGCTCCCCTCCACCTCGCCAAAGCCGTGCAGGAAGCCCTCGACGGGCGCGGCGCGGACGTCACCGTCGTCTGCGTCGACGTCCCGGGCTGCGAACACGGCGCCATCCTTTCGACCGCGACCGGCGGCACGGTCGTCTTCTTCTCCATGGCCACCTCCTTTTCGGCCGCCGCGCTCGGCGCCGAAGGGCTCGCCGCCGACGTCGAGATGCTCATCGGCAACGGCTACGTCCCCGGCCACGCCGACTACGCCCTTCACCTCCTGCGCGCGAACTCCAAGCTGAAGGACCTCTTCATCGACCGCGTCGGCCATGCCGATGGACGACCCGCGAGCAGCGCCGAAGGCGAGTCCTGAGATGACCGCGAAACCGCTCCTGCCGCTCGACCCGGCGCTCGTCGAACGCGCCCGCCAACTCGCCGCCCGGGCCGCGCAGCCCGTCGTGGATCTGGCCCGCAGCCACACCACCGTTTCGGTCGAACGCGCCACGCTCCGCCTCGCCGGTCTCACCGGCGCCGACCCCGACGGCATCCCCTGGGTCAACCGCCTCGCCGACGCCGTCGCCGACCAGGTCGGCATCGAGCACGGCATCGCCCTCCCGGTCTTCCACGCCCTCAAGGACTTCCCCGACCTCACCCGCCTCGCCCACGCCGCCGCCGCGGGCGGCGTCACCTTCGAACGGCCCGACGAGCCGGTCGCCGGACACGCCCGGATGCGCGCCCGCCGGGCCGTCGGCCCCGGCTTCACAAGGATCGCCGCCAAACGCCGCGAACGTGATGCGCTGGTATCCGAGATCGGCGACCCGCCCCAGCGCCCCTGGATCTACCTCATCGTCGCCACCGGCGACATCTATGAGGACATCCCGCAGGCCCAAGCAGCCGCCAAGGCGGGTGCCGACGTCATCGCCGTCATCCGCTCCACCGGTCAGTCCCTTTTGGACTACGTGCCCGAGGGCGCGACTCGCGAGGGTTTCGCCGGCACCTACGCGACCGGCGAGAATTTCCGGCTCATGCGTGCCGCCCTCGACGAGACCTCCCGCGAGGTCGGCCGCTACATCCGCCTCACCAATTACGCGTCCGGACTCTGCATGCCCGAGATCGCCGCACTGGCGGGGATGAACCGGCTCGACATGATGCTCAACGACTGCATGTACGGCATCCTCTTTCGCGACATCAACCCGATCCGCACCTTCGTCGACCAGCGTTTCAGCCGCCAGGTGCACGCCCGCGCCGGAATCATCATCAACACTGGAGAGGACAACTACCTGACCACGGCGGACGCCGTCGAAGCGGCGCACACGGTCACGGTCTCGCAGCTTCTCAACGAGCGCTTCGCCCACGAGGCCGGACTCCCCGACCGCCTCCTCGGGCTCGGCCACGCCTTCGAGATCAACCCCGACCTGCCCGAATCCTTCCGGCTCGAACTCGCGCACGCGCTCCTCGCCCGCCAGCTGTTCCCGGATGCCCCACTCAAGTGGATGCCCCCGACCAAGCACATGACCGGCGACGTCTTCCGCGGCAACCTCCTCGACGGGTTCTTCAACCTCGCCGGAGTCATGACGGGGCAGTCGATCCTCTTGGTGGGCATGATGACCGAAGCGGTCGTCACCCCGTGGATCTCCGACCGCGACATCGCCCTCCAGAACGTGCGCTACGTGCTGAACGCCTGCGCCGGGCTCGCCGAGGACTTCCATCCGCCCGCCGACGGCTTCATCGCCAAGCGCGCCAATGAGGTCCTCGGCGAAGCCGTGGACCTGCTCGGGCGCATCGTGGACGACGGCTTGCTCAACGCCATCGCCGACGGCACCTTCGGCATCATGAAGCGCCCGGCCGACGGCGGCCGGGGCCTCGACGGCGTCGCGAAGCGCGCAGACGACTACTGGAACCCCGCGACGGAAATCCTCGATCAGGATGCCGCGACGCCGGCCCATGTCCACGAGGAGGCGACCCGATGAGCCGCATCGTCCGGCCCTACGGCGACACCACTGGCGACGGCATGGTGCAGCTCTCCTTCACCCTGCCCGTGCCGCACGACAAGCGCGCCGAGGGCGCGGCCCTCCAGCTCGCCGCCAAGATGGGCCTCGACGGTGCGATGCTCGTGCACGCCAAGGCGATCGGCGAGGCGTACACGTTCTTCGTGGTCTACGGCGCGTCCACCCACCTCGTCAACCTCGACGAGGTCAAAGTCGTCGAGAAGGACTACACCCACTTGAGTCCCAAGGAGGTCAACGACGCCATCCGCGAGCGGCTCGGCCGCAAGCTCTGCGTCGTCGGGGCCTGCATCGGCACCGACGCGCACACCGTCGGCATCGACGCGATCCTCAACATCAAGGGCGTGGCGGGGGAGAAGGGCCTGGAGTACTACCGCGAGCTGCGCGTGGTCAACCTCGGCGCGCAGGTCGCCGTGCCCGACCTCGTGAACCGTGCAGTGGACGAGGAAGCCGACGCGGTGCTCGTCAGCCAGGTCGTGACCCAGAAGGACGCCCACCTGCACAACACCCGCGAGATGGCCGCCGCCTTCCGCGAGGCCCTGCCGCCGGGCAAACGCCCGCTGCTCGTCGTGGGCGGCCCCCGCTTCGACGAGGGCGCCGCGACCGAACTCGGCGTCGACCGCGTCTTCACCCGCGGCACCACGCCCTCCGACGTCGCCTCGTACCTCGTCCACCGGCTCGTGACCAGCAAGACCGCACCGCAAAGGCCTGCACTTCAGAAGGACGTCGCATGACCGACCACAACGGCACCACCGTCACGCACCGCCGCTACATCCCGTACGGCCACGCCCACTACGGCGGCAACCTCGTGGACGGCGCCTACAGTCTGGGCATGTTCGGTGACGTCGCCACTGAACTGTGCATCATCACCGACGGCGACGAAGGCCTGTTCGCGTCCTATGCCGACGTCCAGTTCAAAGCCCCCGTGAAAGCCGGAGACGTCGTGGAGGCCACCGCCACCGTGGTCCGCACGGGCACGCGCAGCCGCACCGTCGAGTTCACGTTGAGCGTGGTCTGCCGCGCCGATCCCGAACGCGGCGAGTCCGCCGCGACCGTGCTCGACGAACCGATCATCGCCACCACCGCGACCGGCACGGTCGTTGTCCCTTAAGGAGATCAGTGCCGTGAGCGAGGCCGTCGTCTGCGTCGACGTCGGATCGACCTACACCAAGGCCGCGGCCGTCGACGCGGACACCGGCGCGCTCCTCGGCACCGCCTCGCACCCGACCACGCTCGCCACTGATGTGATGAACGGCCTCCGCGCCGCCGCCGACGCCGCGACTCCCAAGACCGCCAACGTGGTCGACACCCTCGTCTGCTCATCCGCGGGCGGCGGACTGCGCCTCGCGGTCATCGGCAACGAGCCCCTCGTCACCGCCCGCGCCGCCTACCGGGCCGGCCTCAGCGCCGGGGCCCGCGTCGTCGACGTGCGCGCCGGGACGCTCACCGCCGACGACTTCTCGGGCCTCGCCGCCGCAGGGCCGGACGTGATCCTCCTGGCCGGCGGCACCGACGGCGGCGACGAGACCGCCCTCCGCACCCACGCCGAAGCCCTCGCCGCCTCCGGCTCCCGCACTCCCGTCGTCCTGGCAGGCAACACGACCGCGGCCCAAGACATCACCGCGATCCTCACCGCCGCCGGGATCGCCGTCACCCGCGTCGCGAACGTACTGCCGCGCATCGGCATTCTCAACCCCGTACCCGCCCGCACCGCACTCCGCGAGGTCTTCCTGCTCCACGTCATCGCGGGCAAGCACCTCTCGACCAGCACCGACTTCACCCGGATGGTCAAGGCCGCCACCCCCGACGCCGTACTCACCGGCGTTGAACTCTTCGCCGACCGCACCGGCGCGGACCTCCTCGTGATCGACGTCGGCGGCGCGACCACCGACGTGTACTCCGTGCTCACCCCCGACGCCGAACGCGAAGGTCCCCGACTCGAAGTCGCCGGGACCGCATGGCGCTCAAGAACCGTCGAAGGTGACCTCGGCGTGCGCCACACCGCAGTGGGCATCACCGAGGCCGCCGGCGAGGAAGACCTCCCGATGAGCCGCCACCTTCCCGAAGCCGCCCGCCTGCGCGCCGCGAACCCGGCCTTTCAAGCTGCTGATCCCGCCGATGACGCCGAGCTCAGCGCGCTGGCCGCCCGCATCGCGGTGCGCCGTCACGCCAGAGGCGAGCGGATCGGCGGCCCGACCGAGCCGCTGCGCGGCGGCAAAGACCTCGCCGCCATCGGCCTCGTCGTCGGCTCCGGAGGGATCCTGCGCCGCGATCCTGACGCGGTCGACTGGTTGCGCAAGGCGGTCGGGGCCGATACCTCCGGCGGCGTGCGGCCGCCGGGGGCCGCCCGCTTCACGATCGACGCTGACTATCGGCTCGCCCCGGCCGGGCTGCTCGCCGCGAACGGCTACCGCGGCGCCGCCGCGGGGCTGCTCGACGCGTGGTCCACTTCGCTCTGAGCGCATGCAACCGCACGGGCCTGAGGAGGCGTATATGGTTTCGGACACCCCAGACGTGTTGTAAGCCGACGAAAGGCGACCATGGAACGATCAAGCTCGGCGCCGGACTGACCGCGGGCGGCTCCTGACCTCCGACAACACCTCGGTGCGGCTGTGCGGCCTGGTCTGCCCGCCCGCCGAGATCGACGAGGTGCTGGCCGCCAAGGGCTTCAACGACACCCGCGTGATCCCCGACCCGGCCAACCCGAGCCGCATGTGGCTCGGCGACACCACCACGGCCGAGACGAACGACCTGCTCGCCCGCCTCGCGAAGGGCGAGCTGCTGTCGGCGAACGGCACCCGGTTCTTCCTCAACATCTTCAAGGGTCTCTCGGGCTTCCGCGACGGCTTCCGCCGCAACATGTCCTCGGCCGAACGCTCTCGCATCGCCATGAAATACGGCGCGGACGACCCCAACCGCAACGAGTCCGGCGTCGTCTACAACACCAGCGACGCGCCCGTCCTCGTCTACTCGTTCATGCCCCAGTTCAACGACCACTGGGGCGACTACGGCGCCACGCACCCGGCCGTGCAGGCCCACGCGACCATGGGCCGCAAGATGCTCGACATCGTCAACTCGGCACGCTGGCCGCGGCCGACGCCGTCGAGCTCGACGTCGAGCAGGAAGCGCTCAACGCCGGACTCGAATAGCACTGTCGTTGCACCGCACGTCGTTCAACAGGACCCTCGAAGAGCGGGCAGGGCCCCGGCCGCACGTCGGCCGGGGCCTGTCTCGCAATCGACGGCCGCCGTCCACCGGCCCGCAATGCCGAGTTCATCGAAGTTCGTGACAGTCTAGAGCGCGACAGTACGCCCAGCGGCTCCTCCCCGAACCCGCACGGGCGACCCTCCGGACCGAAAAGCGAACCACATGTCACCAGAACAGCACACGCTCGACCGACGCCGTCTCCTCACCGGCTCGGCCGCCATCGCCGCAGGTATCGCCGCCGCCACGGTCGCCGAACCGGCTGTTGCGCACCCCGCCACTCCGGTGGCCGAACCCGCAGTCGAGCCTGCCGGGAGCGCCTTCTTCCGGCCCGCCGCCCGCCACGCCCAGTACGACGGCCCCGCATTCGTCGACACCTACAGCACCAACACGATCGAGAACCTCACCCCCGAGAGCAACGCCGCCGTCCGCATCCTCAGCGGCTTCGAGGAGCTGTGGCAGACCGGCCCCGACTGGGACAACGGCGTCGTGGTCGACGACGACGTCCTCGAAGACAACATGAAGTACAGCGCCCAGGTCACCGCCGAGCGCACGGCCGCCCAATCCAAGCAGGCCTACATCTTCGACCGCCAGCACCAGAGCTACAGCGCCATCGGCGGCCTCGGCCCGCTCGAAGCCCTCTACAAGACCGGCGCGAAGGCCGTCACCGCCATCACCGGCGCCCCCGACGGCATCCCCGCCGACAAGATCAGCGACTCGCTGCCGCCGGACGCCCCGGCCGGATCCGCCATCGGCCCCGGCGCCACCGACTCCGACCTCGGCAAAGTCGCGCTGCTGGTGAACACGGTGCGCGGCAACAACACCTCCTCGAACCCGAGCAAGTTCGCGTACCTGTATCCGCGCCCGTGGCGGATGAACCGCGACAGTGAAGTGGTCGAGACCGGCGGCATCCCCGTCCTCGGCGTGCCCGCCTACGAGTCGGCCGTCGTGGCCGCCCCGGAACTGCTGCGCCAGCGCTCCACCACCCCCGCCGAAGACGGCGGTTTCCCGTCCGGCCACACCAATGCGGCCTGGCTGGCCGGCATCGCGCTCGCCTACGCAGTGCCCGAGCGGTTCCAGGAACTGCTCACGCGCGCCTGCGACACCTCGCACTCGCGCATCACGGCCGGCATGCACTCCGTGGTCGACGTAGTGGGCGGCCGCATCCTCGGCACCGCCCTGGCCGCCGCCGTGCTCCACAACCCGGCGACTGCCGAGATCAAGGCCGAGGCCCGCGCCCAGGCGCTGGCCTATTTCACCGAGAAGACCGGCGTCTCCGCGGACGAGCTGTACGCCTACGCGCACCGCGAGGCCCCCGACACCGATGAGTACGCCGACCGCGAAGTCAACCGCGAGCGCTTCGGCGAACGCCTCACGTACTTCCTCGACCGCTCCGGTGACGACGCCGAATTCGTCGTCCCCAAGGGAGCTGAAGTGCTCCTGGAGACCCGGCTGCCCTACCTGGACGCCGAGCAGCGCCGGGCAGTCCTGGCGACCACGGCGTTGAAGGCCGGGTACCCGATCCTTGACGGGCCCGAGCAGTGGGGCCGGCTCAACCTGTTCGCCGCCGCCGACGGCTACGGGCGCTTCGCCGACGACGTCACGGTCGCCATGGACGCCGCCAAGGGCGCCTTCAACGCGGCCGACACCTGGCGCAATGACATCGGCGGCTCCGGCAAGCTCACCAAGACCGGCACCGGCTCACTGACCCTCACCGGCGACAACGGCTTCTCCGGCGGTGTGTCCCTGCAGGAGGGCACCCTGCGCGCGGCCTCGCAGAACGCCCTCGGCAAGGGCGCCGTCACCGTCACCGGCGGCACGCTCGCGGTCGACGCCGACCAGCTCGAACTGCGCAGCACGTACACCCAGTCGAACGCGACCCTCCAGGTGACGGTGAACGACGGCGGCGACCCCGCCCTCGACGTCGACAAGCAGGTCACCCTCGACTCCGGCGCGGTCCTGAAGGTCGTCCTCGACCCGCAGCGCCCGCCCGCAGCAGGCGTTGCGCTCCCGGTCGTCAAGGCCAAGCAGGTCAACGGCACTTTCGCTGAAATCCAACTCGACCTCCCGGGGTACACCGCGACCGCCGAGTACTCGAAGAGGCGCGTCGAGATCCGCATCGACGCCGCCTGATCCGACGGCCCCGGGC
>DATABR010000010.1:0-3061 GCA_036259435.1 Glycomyces sp. | reverse complement strand
CCGCGAAGAGCTGCGCGACGAGATCGAGCGGCCCCGCGTCCGCATCGTGAGCGAGATCTTCCAAGCGGGGGTCGCCAACGGGACCGTCCGGTCCGAAGCGCTCGCCCCCCGCATCGTCAACCTCGGGCCCAGCCTGCTCACCCACCACTTCCTCACCCGCGGCGAGCCCGCCCCGCCCGAGGTCGTCGACGAGATCATCGACCTGGTCCTCATGCCCCTGGTCGCGGCCTGACCTCGATCATTCGTACGCCAAAGGGTCGCAGCGCTCCTCGTCGCTCAGGTCGCGTTGCCTCTCACGGCGCCGCCTGATTCGGCGGCCTCGTAGGTGACCGTCGCGCTGCTCCAGAAATGACTCCGCGGAACAGTATCTCGGCGCTCTACGCTGAGAGCCTCTAGGCGATGAGGCCCGGGTTCAAGGCTGCAACAGATAAGGGGCTTACCGATGGTCAGTGTGAGCGTGGAAACTGCGGAACAGGTCGAGGCGCGCCTTCGCCGCGTGATCGCGCGGGCCGAGCTGGTGGTGCACGAAGGCATCTGGTGTTTTGAAGAGTCCCCGGCGGACCGGCCACCGGAACTGACCCGCGAAACGCTGGCGGTGGTTCGCGACCAGGAAAGCTGGAGCAGCCTGGTCCCCTTCGCCGAGGAGCGCGACGGCGTCGAACGGTTCGGCATCTTCTCCTTCCACTTTCCCGATGCGGCGGACAACAGCGGATTCGTCGGCTGGCTGGCCACGCACCTCAAGACCGAGCTGGGCACCGGCGTGTTCGTCGTCTGCGGCAGCAACCGCGACCGCGGTGGCATCTACGACTACTGGGGCTGCCCTCTTGAGGTGCTTGAGGAAGCCGTGGCGGTTGTCAGGAAGCTGGGAGTCGGCCGACCGGCAGGTGGTTCAGTCGGGGTGCCGCCACGATGAAGCAGCATTGTTATGATTCCGTCTCGCTCGGAAGCTGGAGGTGCGATGGGACCGCTGGACGCGCATCATTACTACGAGCATGGCCTCGGTCCGTTTCGGAACTTGTCGGACCTGCCAGACGAGGAGGCCGAAGCGGTTCTGCGCGATCTACGTGAACGCGGGGACGTGTTCGCGAGCCGCCGCTCAGCCGATTACCTGAGCGTGCGGCGCGAACTCGAGAAGCGGGCTCGCGAACTGTTCGTCCGCAAGGGCGGCAGTCCGGCCAGGACCAGGCCGCACTACATGACCCTCGGGGCCTGCACGTGGCTCCTGGACTGGTACCGCGAGGGACGGGAACTGGCGATCGGGCTCGACCGGTTCAATCCGACGGCGATCAGCTTCACCTACGGCGACCTGTTCCCGGCGTTGCGGCTGGCCGGCCAGCGCCCCTACTGGGGACAGGTTTTCACCATCGAGGAGATCGAGGTGCTGATCGATCAGTACGGCCTGCCACAGGAGTGGAACGCCGACGGAGCGCACGGTCCCGAGCGCTACATCGAAGCCCAGATCTGGGACGACGCGCCGCTGACCGGATATCTCCACCAGGGCGCAGTCAACTAGAACCTCTTCGCATGGTGCGGGCTGATGTTGCGATTGACTCGGAACAGATTGCCCGGGTCGTATTTGGACTTGATCTTGCGAAGACGTTCGTAGTTGGCCCGGTAGGCGTTTTCGGTTCTGGACGCGTCGTCTTCAGCCAGTTGGAAGTTCACGTAATTCCCTCCGGTGGAGAACGGCCTGATCCGCTCCCATCCCGCGCGGACCTCGGCCACGATCCGGTCACCGCCGTCCGCGTCGGGCGGCCAGGTTCCTGTGAAGCCGGTGATGTACTTCGCGTCCCGATTGCCGACCGCGCCGTCGTCGGTCTCGTTCAACGCGCCCGCCAGATGGAAGATCACGGAGAACGACATCGGCGATGCGACGCGCAGTGCGGCGTCGCGGAACACGTCCAGGAATTCGGGCGTGAGGTCGGGTAGGAACTCCGACTTCCAGTACTGGTTCATCCCCTTGGGCTCCATGGCGTCGAGCATCGACTGCTGCGCGGTGTAGGGCTTCGGGGCGATGACGTCGACGATCGGGTCGCCCAGGCCCCGCAGCGTCGCGAGGTCGGCTTCGGCGTTCGGGCCGGTGTGGCAGACGAGCACGGCGACGACGGGCTTGCGGTGCCATTCGGGCGGCACGAACGGTGCGGGCGGGGCAAGCCGGATCATCACCGCCGCGGTGAGCGCTCGCGGCGCGGACGAGGTCAGTTCCCGGTAGGCGGCGAGGACCTCGTCGGCGCGGTCGGCGCTCCAGACGATCAGACCCCCGGTCACCAGCGGGCCGACCTCGTGCAGCCGGAACGTGAATCCGGTGACGATGCCGAAGTTCCCGCCGCCGCCCCGAACAGCCCAGAACAGGTCCGCGTCCGCAGTGCGGCTCGCGGTACGGATCCTGCCGTCGGCGGTGACGATCTCGACCTGTTCGAGATTGTCGGCAGCCCAGCCGAATCGGCGGGTCAGGTAGCCGAAGCCGCCGCCGAGGGTCAGGCCTGCGACGCCGGTCTCCGATACGAATCCGAGGACGGTCGCCAGTCCGTATTCCTGGGTCGCTCGATCGACGTCGGCCAGGAGGCAGCCCGGGCCGACGTGCACGAGCTCGGCGGCCGGGTCGACCGCGACTTCGCGCATGCGCGAGGTGTCGATCATCAGCCCGTTCGCGGCGACGGCCGTGCCCGCGATGTTGTGGCCGCCTCCTTTGACGCTCAACAGGAGCCCGTGCTCAGCGGCGAATCGGACGGTCGCGGCGACGTCGCGGGCCGAGGCGGCCTGGACGACCAGCGCCGGCCGCTTGGCGATCATGGCGTTCCAGAGCAGGACCGCTTCGGCCCAACCCTCGTCTCCGGCGGTGAGCAGGCGGCCTTCGAGGCGGGAGCCGAACTGCTCGATCTGCCGCGACGTGAGGCCGGCGCTTCCGCCGTCGAGGCCGGTGATCTCGAGTGCTCTGGTGGTCATGTCGCTTCTTCAGTGGACGTTCCGAGCGCGATGCTCAGTGCCTTCAGCAGCGCCTTGGGCTGTTCGGCCGCCGGGTCGTCGCGGCAGTCCTCGATGACGTGCAGTGGCCACCCGT
>DATABR010000009.1:0-2085 GCA_036259435.1 Glycomyces sp. | reverse complement strand
GTGAGCGCTGCCAGCGCTCGCGGCCGGTGGCACATCACGCGTCACATGTCAGTCGGCCGAGAGCAAGCTGTTCATGGTGCCATATGCGATCCCGTCCGCCACCGCGTCATACGAGTCGGCCTCCAGAAGTCCGACCGTGGCCTTGCGGGCCAGTTCGTATGCGGCCATGGCGGGTTTGGAGCCGAGGCTGATGCGGGCGACGCCGAGGCGTTCGAATTCGGACGGAGCGGGCGCGCCGGGGCCCGCCAACACGTTGAGCGGCAACCGGATCGCCCTCACGAGGGCCGCGATCGTCGCCGGGTCGAGCACGCCCGGCACGAAAATGCCGTCCGCACCGGCCGCCGCGTAAGCCTCCGCCCGAGCGACCGTCGCGTCGAAGCGATCCGTCTCCTCACCGATCCTGGCCAAGTAGATGTCGGTACGGGCGTTGATGAACACGTCCGGCCCGGCCCCCTCGCGGGCAGCGGCCAGCCGCTCGGCCTGGTCGGCCACAGCGCGCAGCGACTCGGGGCTTTCTTCGGTCGAGTCCTCGATGTTCACGCCGACCGCCCCGGCCTCCGCGACCGCGGCGAGCGTCTCGGCGACCTCCTTCGGCGTCGCGCCGAAACCGGACTCGATGTCGGCGCTCACCGGCACCTTCACGACTCGGACGATCCGGGCGATGGCTTCGACGGCGGCGTCGCGGTCGAGGGCGTCGCCGTCGGGACGGCCCAGGCTCCAGGCGACACCGGCACTCGAAGTGGCGACCGCCGGAGCGCCCGCGGCGGCGATGACCGCCGCACTGGCGGCATCCCAGCAGTTCGGAAGGCGCAGAGCCGGAGTGGTGTGAAGAGAGCGGAAACGGGCGGCTTTGTCTTTCGTCATGCCCCCAATGAAATCAGCAATGTCGCCTCACGACTGGCCACGAGGCGACATCACCGTCGAGCTGCGGGTTCGGGGTGCACCGCTCTCCGGTCGGCGCGGCCTTCCCGAACGTCGGTACGGATCCGGCTCTCGACGCGTCAGCACGTCGTGGGCGAGGCGACGGCGCCGCGGACTGTGCGGCGCCGTTCTCCCCCATCGCTCGGCGAAGGCGTCGCGCAGAGCAGCCGTTGCCAGTGCGACCCCGCCCCGACCGCGTCAGTCGGCGAAGACGTCACGCAGAACAGCGGCGAAAGCCTCGGGCTCGCCCGTCTGGCCGTATTCGCCGCCCAGGAAACCGGCGTGGTGGCTGGGGAAGACGACCGGATCGATTCCCAACCTCGCGGCCACGGCCCGCCCGGCGCGGTCGGGCAGCGCACCACCGGATTCGGCTCCGACGCCGATCACAATCCGGGTCGAGGCTGCCCGCAGAGCGTCGAAGTCGTGCAGGTAGGCGTTGCAGGACACGATGTTCTGTCCGACGAGCGGGTCGTCGCGGGATCCGTCGTCCTCGGTCGGCAGGCCGAAGGCGGCCGGATCCGGTCCCGGGCGGCTCGCGAAGTCGGTGGGGACCTCGCCCGCGTGCGAGACGAGGGCGATGAATTTCGCCATCGCCGGGCCGAAGCCGGAACGCAGATAGGTCTCGCGAATGTCCTCGCAGAAGGCGAGGATCGCCTTGCGGTCCGGTAGCTCCTGGGACGCGGGCGGCTCATGTGCGACCAGGGTCCGCACCTGCTCCGGGTGGCTCGCGACCAAGGCGAGGGCGTTCACGGCGCCGCCGCTGCTGGCGAAGACGTCGACCGGGCCGGAGCCGAGTGCGTTGATCAGGCGGTGCAGGTCGTCGGCGTGTTCGTCGGGCGTGGTCTCTGAGGCGTCGTCAGTGCGCTTGCTGCGCTCGGAACCGCGGGGATCGTAGGTGACCACGGTGCGGTCGGTGAAGTGGCTCGCGAGGGTGACGAATCCGGGGGCGGCCATCGGCGATCCGATGAGCAGCAGCGGCGGTTCGGCATCATCGCCACCCTTGCGGACGTCATAGTGCAGCACGGCACCGGGAACTTCCAGGACGTGCGTCTGCGGCTCGGTCATGATGTCTCCTTGCTGGGTGTTCGGCTTCTCATCGGTTATGACGAGGCACGAGGCGCGGATTCATCGAGGACGTGGAAGGCGCATTGGAGTGAGGGCCGG
>DATABR010000008.1:0-2643 GCA_036259435.1 Glycomyces sp. | reverse complement strand
ACGCAGCGAAGAAGACGCCCGACCTGGAAACCCATCTTCCAAAGACGTACGCGCCCGTAGAGGTAGAGGCGCGACGCTACATGAAATGGGTAGCCGACGGTCGCTTCAAGGCTGCCGACGACTCGGACCGCGATCCTTACGCGATCGTGATCCCGCCGCCGAACGTGACCGGCCAGCTGCACCTGGGTCACGCGCTCAACCACACCCTCATCGACTGGATGGTGCGCCGCGAGCGCATGCGCGGCAAGGAGGCCCTGTTCCTGCCGGGCACCGACCACGCCGGGATCTCGACGCAGAACGCGGTGGAGCGCCAACTCGCCGACAAGGAGGGCCTCTCCCGCCACGACCTGGGCCGCGAGGGCTTCGTGGACAAGGTGTGGGAGTGGAAGGACGTCTACCACGAGCGCATCACCTCGCAGATGAAGAAGATCGGCGACGGCGTCGACTGGGATCGCGAGCGGTTCACGCTCGACGACGGGCTCTCCAGTGCCGTGCAGACGATGTTCAAGCGCATGTACGACGACGGCATGATCTACCGCGCCGAGCGCATCATCAACTGGTGCCCGCGCTGCATGACCGCCCTCTCGGACGCCGAAGTCGAGCACCAGGAGGACGCGGGCGAGCTCGTGTCGATGCGCTACGGCGAGGGCGACGAGTCGATCGTGGTCGCCACGACCCGTCTGGAGACGATGCTCGGCGACACCGCCGTGGCCGTCCACCCCGACGACGAGCGCTACCGGCACCTGCTCGACACGACGGTGGAGGTGCCCTTCACCGGGCGTCGCATCCCGGTCATCGCCGACGCCCACGTCGACCCCGAGTTCGGGACCGGCGCGGTGAAGGTCACGCCGGCGCACGACCCGAACGACTTCGCGATCGGACAGCGGCACAACCTGGAGTCGATCCTCATCATGGACGAGCGCGGCACGATCACCGCGCACGGCCCGTTCCAGGGCCTCGACCGCTTCGAGGCGCGGTCGGCGATCGCGGCCGCTCTGCGGGCCGAGGGCCGGATCGTGGCCGAGAAGCGCCCGTACATGCACGCCGTGGGCCACTGCGAGCGCTGCGACACCACGGTGGAGCCGCGCTTGTCGCTGCAGTGGTTCGTGAAGGTGGAGCGCCTCGCGAAGCTCGCCGGTGACGCGGTGCGAAGCGGCGAGACGAAGATCCACCCGCCGGAGATGGAGAAGCGCTACTTCTCGTGGGTGGACAACCTGCTCGACTGGTGCATCTCGCGTCAGCTGTGGTGGGGCCACCGCATCCCGATCTGGTACGGCCCCAACGGCGAAGAGGTCTGCGTGGGCCCGGGCGAGACCGCCCCCGAGGGCTACGTGCAGGACCCGGACGTGCTCGACACGTGGTTCTCCTCGGGCGTGTGGCCGTTCTCCACGTTCGGCTGGCCCGAGCAGACGCCCGCGCTCGACAAGTTCTATCCGACGGCCGCGCTCATCACGGGCTGGGACATCATCTTCTTCTGGGTGGTGCGGATGATGATGTTCGGCACCTACGCGATGGGCAAGGCGCCCTTCTCCGATGTGGTGCTGCACGGGCTCCTCCGCGACAAGAACGGCGTCAAGATGTCGAAGACGCTGGGGAACGGCATCGACCCGCTCGAGGTGGTCGACCAATTCGGGGCGGACGCGCTTCGCTTCATGCTGGCGCGCGAGGCGAATCCGGGCGCGGACGGCATCGCGTCGATCGAGCTGGCCGAGATCAGCCGGAACTTCTGCAACAAGCTGTGGAACGGCACCCGGTTCGCGCTCATGAGCGGCGCCACTGTGGAGGGCGAGCTGCCCACTGACCTGTCGTTGATCGACCGGTGGGTCCTTTCGCGACTGTCGCAGACGATCGAGACGGTGGACGCGCACCTGGAGGACTACGAGTTCGCCAAAGCCATGGACGTGCTCTACCACTTCGCGTGGGACGACGTGTTCGACTGGTACCTCGAGCTCACCAAACCGGTGCTCGCCGAGGGAGGGCAGGCGGCCGCCGACACCCGGCGGGTGCTCGGCCACGTCTTCGACCAGCTGCTGCGCCTGCTGCACCCCGTGATCCCGTTCGTCACCGAAGAACTGTGGCTCACCCTCACCGGCGGCGAGCCGCGTGGGGAGTCGCTGACCGTGGCCGCCTGGCCGACCCGGGCCGGGGCGGACGAGGAGGCCGAGCGCCTCGTCGCCGCGCTCCAGCACCTGGTGGTCGAGGTGCGGCGCTTCCGTTCGGATCAGGGCGTGAATCCCGGCCAGAGGGTGGCCGCGCGCATCAGCGGGCTGGACGCCGCGGGTTTGGCGGACCTCGAGGCGCTCATCCGCGCGTTCGCGAAGCTGGACGCCGAGGCGGAGGGCTTCGCGCCGACCGCCGAACTGGCCGTGTCCGACCAGGTCACGGTCGCGCTCGACACTTCGGGGACCATCGACGTCGCGGCCGAGCGGGCCCGGCTCGAGAAAGCCCTCAAGATCGCCGAGAAGGAGATGGCCGGCACGACCGGAAAGCTCGGCAACGAGGCGTTCCTGGCGAAGGCGCCCGACGCCGTGGTCGACAAGATCAAGGCGCGCAAGGCGACCGCCGAAGCCGACATCGCCCGCATCACCGCGCAGCTCGGCCGACTCGCGTAACCGGGGCGGGGGGGGGGGGGGGGGGGGGGGG
>DATABR010000007.1:0-7547 GCA_036259435.1 Glycomyces sp. | reverse complement strand
ACCACGTTGTCGCCCTTGAGGGCCGAGACCGGGATGACCGTCAGGTCGGGGATGTCGAGCTTGGTCGCGAACGCGGAGAACTCGTTCTCGATCTGCTTGAAGACGGCCTCGTCGTAGTCCACGAGGTCCATCTTGTTGACGCACAGGACCATGTGCGGCACGCGCAGCAGCGAGCACAGGAACGCGTGGCGTCGCGACTGCTCCACCAGGCCCTTGCGGGCGTCGACCAGGATCAGCGCCAGGTCGGCGGTCGACGCGCCGGTGACCATGTTGCGCGTGTACTGGATGTGTCCGGGCGTGTCGGCGATGATGAACTTGCGCTCGGGCGTGGAGAAGTAGCGGTAGGCCACGTCGATCGTGATGCCCTGCTCGCGCTCGCTCCGCAGGCCGTCGGTCAGCAGCGCCAGGTCGGTGTACTCGTCGCCGCGGCCGGCGCTGACGGCCTCCACCGCGTCCCACTGGTCGTCGAACAGCGCCTTGGAGTCGAACAGGAGGCGCCCGATGAGGGTCGACTTGCCGTCGTCCACCGAGCCGGCCGTGGCGAAGCGCAGCAGCTCATGCGTGTCCTCGGAGGTGGTCAGGGTGTCCGTCATTAGAAGTAGCCTTCCCGTTTCCGGTCTTCCATCGCGGCCTCGGAGGTCCTGTCGTCGCCGCGGGTCGCGCCGCGCTCGGTGACGCGAGTGACCTCGACCTCGGCGATGATCTCCTCGATCGTGGTCGCGTTCGAGCGCACCCCGGCGGTCAGGTTGGCGTCGCCGACGGTGCGGTAGCGGATGGTCTCGGTGAAGATCTCCTCGCCCTCGCGCACCTTGATGAACTCGTTGACGGCGTAGAGCATGCCGCCGCGGTCGACGACCTCGCGGTCGGAGGCGAAGTACACCACCGGAAGCGGGATGTCCTCGGAGCCGATGTAGCGCCACACGTCGAGTTCGGTCCAGTTCGACAGCGGGAACACGCGGATCTGCTCGCCCGGGTGGACCCGGCCGTTGTACAGGTTCCACAGCTCGGGCCGCTGGTTCTTGGGGTCCCACTGACCGAAGTCGTCGCGGAAGGAGAACACGCGCTCCTTGGCGCGGGCCTTCTCCTCGTCGCGACGAGCGCCGCCGAACAGGGCGTCGAACTGGTACTTCTCGGCCGCCTCCAGGAGCACGGGGGTCTGGATGCGGTTGCGGGTGCCGTCCGGGGGCTCGGCGACCGTGCCGCGATCGATCGCGTCCTGGACGGAGGCGACGATGAGCTGGACGCCGGTCTCGGCCACGCGGCGGTCGCGGTACTCGATGACCTCGGCGAAGTTCTGGCCGGTGTCGACGTGCATCACCGGGAACGGGATCGGCGCGGGCGCGAAGGCCTTTCGCGCCAGGTGCAGCATGACGATGGAGTCCTTGCCGCCGGAGAACAGCAGCACGGGGCGCTGACAGGTGGCCGCGACCTCACGGAAGATGAAGATCGCCTCGGCCTCCAGCGCGGCGATGTGGCTGATGCGGTAGTCGCTCACCGGCGCAATACTCCTCTCGGCTCGACCCCGTTCGGGGGTGGGTTCGATGTCGTTGGATCCGGTCGGAACCGGGTGGTCAGTTGGTCCCGTGGATGGCCTCGAGCGCGGGCCCGGCCAGGTCGGGGCGGCAGACCAACAGGTCCGGCAAATACGGGTCGGCGTTGTTGTACCGCAGCGGGCTGCCGTCGATCCGCGTGGCGTGCCAGCCGGAGGCGAGGGCCACTGCGACGGGCGCGGCGGAGTCCCACTCGAACTGCCCGCCGGCGTGCACATAGGCGTCAACTGTACCGGCGACGACGGCCATGACTTTGGCTCCGGCGGAGCCCATCGGCACGAGTTCGGCGCCGAGCGCGACGGCGACGGCTTCGGCCGCAGCCGGTGGTCTGGTGCGGGACACGGCGATTCGCGGGACGGCGGGGCGCGTCTCGGGAACCGAGTAGCTGCCGTCGGTGCGCAACGTCACAGACTGCGCGGGGAGCGCGACGGCGGCGGCGGTGAGGCCGAGGCCGCGCTGCCACAGCGCCACGTGCACGGCCCAGTCCTCGCGGCCGGTCTCGGAGTACTCGCGGGTGCCGTCGAGCGGGTCGATGATCCAGACCCGGTCGGCGTCGAGGCGAGTGGTGCCGACGCGGCCCGATTCGCCCTTGCCCTCCTCAGAGAGCACGGCGTCGCCGGGACGTTCGGCGGCGACGCGGCCGAGCAGGTAATCGTCGGCTTCTCGGTCCCCGGCTGCCTTGAGGGCCTTGGGGTCGTCGAAGCCGAGTTCGGCCCTGAGCTTGAGCAGCAGCTCCCCCGCGCCGGTCGCGAGCTCCGCGGCGAAGGCCACGTCGGCAGGCGATGCGGCCTGGGGCGTGGCGGTGGGGACTCCGGTCGCTGAAGCGGAGTCGGGGGCGTCATGCATGCCGGACAGTCTACGCTGCGGCCCAATGCCGTCCAAATGTTGGGCCGTGCGATCCCGCAAAATGGGAGCGATTCGCGGGTTCGTTCCGGCCCCCGCCAAGACCGCCGCCGAACTGTCGGACCCCCGCGCCAATATTGAATCGGGGCTTCGCCGTTGCGACACACTCCTCGTGGAGCGGAGTGTCCGACTTGTCGGACCTCCGCGCCGTTATCGGACCGGGGGCGCCGCCGTCGCGCGCACCCGGCCCCGGGGAGCGGCACTCGTCAGTACGCCCCCTGTGGGCGCAGGATCGCGCTCACGGTGCGCAGCAAAATCACGAAGTCGAGCGAGAGGTTCCAGTGCTCGACGTAGCGCAGGTCGAGGCGCACGGCCTCCTCCCACGGCAGGTCCGAGCGGCCCGAGACCTGCCACAGGCCCGTCATGCCCGGCTTCACGGCGAGGCGCCGCCGCATGTCGCTCTCGTACGCGGCGACCTCCACCGCGAGCGGCGGGCGCGGACCGACCAGGCTCATGTCCCCGCGCAACACGTTCACCAGCTGCGGGAACTCGTCGATCGAGAAGCGGCGCAGGTACTTGCCCACCTTCGTGATCCGGGGGTCGTCCTTCATCTTGAACAGCACGCCGTCGGTCTCGTTCAAGTGCGCGATCGCCGCCAGCCGCCGCTCAGCATCGGTGTACATGGTGCGGAACTTCCAGATCGTGAACGGCTGCCCGTCCTTGCCGATGCGCTCCTGCTTGAACAGAGCCGGGCCGGGCGAGGTACAGCGGATCAGGAACGCCGCGCAGAGCAGCAGCGGCAAGAGCGCGAGGAGCAGCATCGCGGCGCCGACCCGGTCGACCGCCTCCTTGGCCAGACGGCGCACTCCGGTGAGGCGGGCGTGGTCGAGGTGCAGCATCGGCAGGCCGTCGACCGGACGCACGGTCGTGCGGTCCCCGGCGACGTCGACGAGCGCCGAGGCCACGATCAAATCGACCTCGCTGCGCTCGAGTTTCCAGGCGAGGCGGCGCAGCGCCGTTCCGTCGATCTCGGGGCAGGACAGCACGATCACGGTGTCGGCGCGTTCAGCAGCCACGGCCTCGGCGATGCGGTCGAAACTGCCGCGCACCCGAGTGACGAAGTCCAGCAACGCACCCTGCGGCTTCTCGGTGGGCAGGCAGGCCGCGACCACCTTGAGGCCGTGGTAGTGCTCGCGGTGCAGCTGCACGATGAGCGCGGCCACGGACGACTCGTGGCCGACCAGGACCACCCGCTTCATGCACCTGCCGCCGCGCCGCATCCGGTGCAGCCACTTGCGCCACGCGAAACGCGCGATGATGGAACACGCGGCGGCCGTGGGGATCGCGATGAGCACGAACACGCGCGAGGTCGGCAGTTCGAGTCCATAGGAGACGAGCGCGACGGCGGCGGTGAGCGCCACCGCGGCATGCACGATCCGCTGGTACTCCTCGGTGCCGACGAACAGGTACCGCTTCTCGAAGGCCCGCGAAAGCCCGAGCGCCGCTATCCATACAGCGGGCAGCGCTATGAGCGCCAGCGCGTAGACGCGGCTGTGGTGGTCGAAATGCCCGCCGAAGCGGGCGAAAAAGGCCAGCCCCGCGCCGATGATCCCGGCGGCGATGTCCGAGCCGATGATCCCCGCGAAGTACTTGCGCTGCCATCCGGGCGGGCTGCCGTAAGGGCGTGTCCCTTGAGGTCCTATGGAATAGACGCGGCCTTTGGCCTGCGTTCCCTGTGCGCCTTCGAAAGCCGCCGTGTCCGCCTCAACCACTGTCATGATCGATCTAACGAGCGAATGGACGATGAGTGACGGCCACATCACGCTATGGAGTACGTGAGTTCTGGTCCACTGCCAGCGGAGCGGGTATCGGGAATAACGATTCGCGCGCGAAGAGGATGCGGCGGAGCGCTTTCTGAGAACGAGGCGACGTCGGTGTTAAGTCGGTGCTAAGCAGGCGCGTTATTGCGCTTCAGGACAACTTCACTGCGTTGCGTTGCCGCGCCGCCCGTTCAACTTCACTGCGATGCGTTACCGCGCCGCCCGTTCAACTTCACTGCGATGCGTTACCGCACTGCCCGTTCAACTTCACTGCGTTGCGTTGAACTGATTCTGCGCCATCACGAAGCCCTTCTCGATGATGGCTTCGACCGCGTCGGCCGCGAGTTCGATATTGAGATCGACTTCCGGGCGTTCGGCTTTGGCGAAGTCCTTGAGGACGTAATCCGCCGCGTCCAGGCGGCCGGGCGGGCGGCCGATGCCGAACCGCACCCGGGCGTAGTCCTTGGTGCCCAGGATCTTCGTGAGCGAGCGGAGGCCGTTGTGGCCGCCCTCGCCGCCTCCGCGCTTGATGCGCAGTTGGCCGAAGGGGATGTCGAGCTCGTCGTGGACGGCGATCACCGATTCCGGTGCGACGCCGAAGTACTGGGCGAGCGGCCCGACGGCCTCGCCCACGAGGTTCATGTAGGTCAGGGGTTTGACGAGTATGACGCGAGGCCCGCCTACCCCCAAGCGGGCCTCGCAGACTTCGGCACGGGCCTTGCGGACCACGGAGAATCGCCCGCCGACGCGCCGGGCGAGCGCGGCGGCCACCATGAAACCGACATTGTGGCGGTTCGCGGCATACTTCGACCCGGGGTTGCCCAGGCCGGCCACGATCCAAGGGGTGTCGGTCATTTTCGTTCTCGGCTTACTCGGCGACTTCGCCTTCGGCGGCTTCTTCGGCGTCGACTTCGCCGCGCGGCTCGCTCACGGAGGCCACGACCTGGTCGCCGTCGGTGAGGATCACGAGACCCTCGGGGACCTCGATCTCGCGCACGTAGCGCTGCGAGCCGATGGCCAGGCCCTCGATGCTCACCTCGACGGACTCGGGGATGTGGGTGGCCTCTGCCTCGACGGACAGGCTGGTGAGCTCGTGCACGACCAGGCCGCCCTTCTCCGCTTCGCCGACGAAGGCGATCGAGATGTCGGTGGTGACGGTCTCGCCCTTGCGCACGATGATGAGGTCGGCGTGGACGATGTCGTCACGGAGCGGGTCGCGCTGGATGTCCTTCGGGATCACCAGTTCGCGAGAGCCGTCGGTGACTTCGATGCTGATGAGCTGGTTGGACCCGCCTTTGCGGATGGCCGCTGCGAACTCGAGCCCGGGAAGGGAAATGTGGCGCGGCTTCTCGCCGTGGCCGTAGACCACCGCGGGAACCTTTCCAGCCCTGCGCGTACGGCGGGCACCGCCCTTCCCGAAGTCAGTGCGAGGCTCGGCGCTGATACGAACTTCGGACACGGAAATACTCCCCTGTTTTTCAAGTGACATTTCATGCGGCGCTCGACGCTCACGTCGGCATTCAGAAGGGCACGCAGCCCTGAAAAAGACCTACGCCTATGCGTCGATTACGGCGCCCGCTGGAGGACGCCCTCGCCGTCGGCAACCCCACCAGAGTACTACGCGCATCCGATCGCGCTTGACACGGGCGTCGAGGTGTGACTTAGGAGAGGCCGCCGAAGAGCGTGGTGACGGAGCCGTCGTTGAAGACCTCCCAGATGGCCTTGGCCACCAAGGGTGCGATCGACAGGACGGTGAGCTTCTCGAGGTCCGCGGCCTCCTTGGGCATCGGCAGCGTGTTGGTCACGATGACCTCGCTGACGGGCGCGGCGGCGAGGCGCTCGGCGGCGGGCCCTGACATGATCGGGTGAGTGGAGGCGATGACGATGTCCTCGACGCCGGCCTGGTGGAGCATCTCGGCGGCGGAGCAGATGGTGCCCGCGGTGTCGATCATGTCGTCGATGAGCAGGCAGGTGCGGCCCTCGACGTCGCCGACGACCTTGTGCGCGACGACCTGGTTGGGCTTGAGCGGGTCGCGGGTCTTGTGCACGAACGCGATGGGGCAGCCGCCGAGGCGGTCGGACCAGCGCTCGGCGAGGCGTACGCGCCCGGTGTCGGGCGAGACGACGGCCATCTGGCGGTCGGCGTACTTCTCCTCCACATAACGGGCGAGGGTGCCCATGGCGAAGAGGTGGTCGACGGGGCCGTCGAAGAAGCCCTGGATCTGGGCGGTGTGGAGGTCGACGGTGAGGATGCGGTCGGCGCCGGCGGTCTTGAACAGGTCGGCCATGAGGCGGGCGGAGATGGGTTCGCGGCCGCGGTGCTTCTTGTCCTGGCGGGCGTAGGGATAGAAGGGCAGCACGACGGTGATGCGCTTGGCCGAGCCGCGTTTGAGCGCGTCGATCATGATGAGGGTCTCCATGACCCATTCGTTGATCGGCGCGGGCATGGACTGGACGACGAAGGCGTCGCAGCCGCGGACGGACTCCTGGTACCGGACGAAGAGCTCGCCGTTGGCGAAGGAGTAGGCGCTCATCGGGGTCGGCGCGACCCCGAGGTGCTTGCCGAACTCCTCGGCCAGCTCCGGGTACGCGCGCCCGGAGAACAGCATGAGCATCTTGGAGTTGACAGCGGACATGCTCGCCATGACGTGGGCTCCCCCATAGGTCGTCTCACCTGAACCTCGACGGTTCCAGTGTCCCCGACGGGCCTGGAAAGCGCGAGGGGACCGGCGCGTTTAGTGTCCCGTCACGCTTCGGACACTCCCGCCTCACCCTTTGCTTTCCTTGCTGCTTCATCCGAGACCGTGCCGGGGCGCTTGCGGGCGACCCAGCCCTCGATGGAGGTCTGGCGCGCGCGGGCGACGCCGAGGTCCCCGGGGGCGACGTCCTTGACGATGGTGGATCCGGCGGCGACGTAGGCGCCCTCGCCGATCGAGACGGGGGAGACCAGGACGGAGTCGCAGCCGATGAAGGCGCCGTCGCGGATCTCGCTGTTGTGCTTCTTCACGCCGTCGTAATTGACGACGATGACGCCGCAGCCGATGTTGACGTCGGCGCCGAGGGTGGCGTCGCCGAGGTAGGCGAGGTGGGCGGCCTTGGAGCGGGGGCCGATCTCGGCGTTCTTGGTCTCGACGAACGCGCCGATCTTGCCGGTCGGGCCGAGCCGGGTGCCGGGCCGCAGGTACGAGAACGGGCCGACCGAGGCGTTCGGGCCGATCACCGCGAGGGACCCGTGCGTGCGGGTCACGGTAGCCCCCTCCCCCACCTCGACGTCGGTGAGGGTCGTGTCCGGGCCGATCACGGCGCCGCCGGCGACGACGGTCGCGCCGTGGAG
>DATABR010000006.1:0-5906 GCA_036259435.1 Glycomyces sp. | reverse complement strand
CGGCCGCGAAAGCGGCCGGGCCCCGGTTTTCGCATTGGTCAGTCCTCGCCGAACCAGTCGGTGGGCTCGATGAGCCCCTCGTCGGCGGTGGTTTCGTCGGCCTGGTCTTCCTCGCTCTGCTGGGCGGCCTCTTCCTCGGCGGCCGCCGCGGCCTCCTCGTCGGTTGGGGGCGGCGGCTGCCACTCCTCCTCGCTGTAGTCGCCGCCCTCCGGGGCGTCGGTCGGAACGAAGTCGTCCGGGTCCTCGCGGTAGCGGTCGGGGCGGCCGTCCATCACCTTCCACCAGATCGACTCGGCGATGGTCTTCTCGTGCGAGCTGCCATCGCCCTCCTTCGTCTCGTCCCCGGCCCAGACCGCGAGCGACAGGCCCGGGCTGAAGCCCACATGCCAAGTCGAGGAGGCGTTGACGGCGACCTCCTCGTGCCCCGCCTCGAAGCCGTTCATGCGCAGCAGATCGGCGGCCTGGGCGACGATCCACGGGTCCACGGCCGCATCGACCGCTGCGGGATCGGCGTCGTAGAGCTCGCCGTCGGGGCCGTCCACCCGCTCCACGAAATACGGTTCGGCGACGGTCCCGAGGTCCGCGAACGTCGCGTGCATCGAGGCCATGTCGAGGGTGGTGACCGGGTACGCGCCGATGCCGATGTCGGGATGGAAGTCCTCGGCCTCCTCGCCGGGCACGATTTCGGCGGCCACGCCGCGCTCGTCCACATCGTGCGGGTCCCACATCCGGTCGAAGCCGAGGGAGGCGGCCGTCGTAGCGATCGCGGCGCCGCCGAGCTTCTGGGACACGGCGTAGACGGGCGTGTCGAGCTTCTGGGACAGGGCCTCGGCCAGACTGATCGAGTCGTCGCCCGCGCCGCCGATGTTCACAAGATCCATTGCTCTACCGTCGTCGTCGACGTACGAGTCGAACTGCTGGGGCGAGGAGCCGTCGAGGTCCTCCGTCCACAGATCGATGCCCGCTTCGGCGGCGGCCACGCCCACGACGGTGTTGAACGCGGTGCCGGGCCGATGGCCGAGGTCCGCGGCCTGGTCGAGCCCGGCCCCGTTCTCGCCGCCGTAGTAGGCGAGGACCCGGCCGGTGCCCGGCTCGACGGCCGTGAGCGCGGCCGCGACCTTCTCGTCCTTCTCGGCGACCTCGCGGATGCCGGTCTGGTGCAACGCGAAGTCCTGAAGCTCGGCGTCGAGCGTGGTCACGATGTCGAAGCCGCCGCGCAGCACCTCGTCGGTCTCGATCCCGGCGTCTCCCAGCTCCTTGAGCACGTACCCGTTCGTCACGAAGCCCTCCGGGCCGAGGCCGTCCGGGTCGTTCGTGGGATCGAGGGTCTCGGGCATCTCCGTGAGCACGTCGCGCTTGACTTGATCGAGTTTGCCGGTGGCGACCATCTGGTCGAGCACGTACGCCCAGCGCTCGGTCGCGACCTCGATGTCACAGCCCTGGCCGTAGGGATCGCGCGGATCGTAAGGCCCGTCCGGGGACTTGATCTGGGCGATTAGGAGCGCGGACTGCGAGGTGGAGAGGTCGGCGGCCGAACGGCCGAAGAACGCCTGCGCGGCGGCCTCCACCCCGTACGCGCCGCGTCCGAAGTAGACGATGTTGAGGTAGTGGTTGAGGATCTCGTCCTTGGTGAACTCCTCCTCCATCTTCATCGCCATGGCCGCTTCGCGGGCCTTGCGGAGGTAGGAGCCGTCGCCGCGGATGTCGGCGACGACGCCCACGTACTGCTGCGTCAGCGTCGAGGCGCCCTGCTGGTCGCCGCCTTTGATGTTGTTGACGAGCGCGCGCAGCACGCCCTTGGCGTCGACCCCAGGGTGCTCGTAGAAGTTGGCGTCCTCAGCCGCGACCAGGGCTTTCTCGACGTCGTCGGCGATCTCGTCGATGTCCACGGACGTGCGCTGCTCGGCGGCGAGCTCGCCCAGCACGGTGCTGCCGTCGCTGTAATAGACCGTGGAGCCCTGGCTGAGCGCGGCGTCGAGGTCCTCGGGGAGGTCGACGGAGGCGTAGAAGACCGATCCGACCACGAACGCGGTCGTGCCCACGAGCGCGATCACGAGACCGATCGCGGCGAGGGTGCGTTTCTTGCGGCGGTGCTTCGGCCGGACCTTCCGCGGCCGCTTCTCGGTCGTCCTGTGATCGAAAGGCCGAGCGACCCGCCGCAGCAGAGGCCGGAGGTTGAGGGTGCGCCCCGTGTCGGGGACTTCGGAGGTTTCGGGACCGTCCATGCATTCAGTACGCGGGAATCGGACGTATTGGTTGCGTCAGCGCACAAAGGCTCCGAATAGGACAACACCTTCGGCAGATGCGGAGTCTCAGAGCGCCAGTGCCACGGCGGTGGTGAGGACCAGTTGCGCGAGCGCGATCGGGACGAGGCCCTTCCAGCACAGGGCCTGGATCTGGTCGACGCGCAGGCGCGGCCACGCGACGCGCAGCCAGATGACGACAGCGGCGAGCGCGCCGGTCTTGAGGAGCGTCCACAGCCAGCCGAGCGATTCGGGGCCGGGGCCGCGCCAGCCGCCGAGGAAGAGCACGGCGGTGAGGGCCGAGATGACCACGATGCCGACGTACTCGGCGAGCAGCAGCAGCGCGAATCGCAGCCCGGCGTACTCGGTGAGGTAGCCGAAGACGAGCTCGGAATCGGCCACGGGCGCGTCGAACGGCGGGCGGCGGATCTCAGCGAGCCCGGCGGTGAAGAACACGAGCGCGGCCGGAGCCTGCCACAGGAGCCACCAGGGGTTCCAGGCTTCCACGATGCCGGGGAGGCTGAGCGTCCCGGCGGCCACGGCGACCGAGGCGGCCGCGAGCACGAGCGGCAGTTCGTAGGCCATGAGCTGCGCGGCCCCGCGCAGAGCCCCGACGAGTGTGTACTTGTTGGCGGAGGACCACCCGGCCATGAGCACCGCGAGGACGCCGACGCCGACGAGGGCGATCACGATGAACAGTCCCATGTCGAGGTTCGCGCCGACGAGGTCGCCGGGGCCGAGAGGGATGAAGAGGATGACCAGGAGATAAGGCAGGAGCGCGACGGCGGGCGCGAGTTTGAAGACGGGCTTGTCCGCGGCGTCGGGGACGAGGTCCTCCTTCTGCGCGAACTTCACGCCGTCGGCGATGAGCTGGGCCCAGCCGTGGAAGCCCCCGGCGTGCATCGGGCCGAGGCGGCCCTGCATGTGGGCCATGAGCTTGTGCTCGGTCTGGCCGACGACCAAGGGCAGCACCAGGAACGCGGCGAGCACCGACGCGACCTTGACCGCGATCTCAAGGAGCATCGGGCCGCCTGGTGCGCGGTTCGGGAGCTTCGGGGTCGCTCGCCTCGGGCTCGGTCGCCTCGGACTTGATCCAGTCGTCAGGGACGCCCGGCGGGCGTTTCGGGGCTCGTTTGCGGGCGGTGCCGCGCCCTTCGCCGGGTTCCTTCGCGCCGGGCCAGGGTTTGACGACGCGGGAGGCGAGCACGAAGTCCTTGCGGAGCGGGTGGCCCTCGAACTCGGGGGTGAGCAGGAGCGGCTTGAGGTCGGGGTGGCCGGGGAAGTCGACGCCGAACATCTCGTGGGTCTCGCGCTCGTGCCAGTCCGCGCCGGGGTAGAGGTCGACGACGGACGCGATCGCGCCCTCGGTCAGCATCGACCGCAGGAGCACGCCGCGGCGCTCGGCCACGGACCAGAGGTGGGCGACGATCCGGAAGCCTTCGGGGCCTTCGTCGATGGCGGAGAGCCAGTCGAAGAAGTCGCAGCCGAGGTCGTCGCGGCAGACAAGCACGGCCTCGTGCCAGCGCTTGGGGCCGACGTCGGCCACGGCGCGAGGGCCGTCCGAGCCGATCTCCTCGAGGTCGAGCGCGGTGCTGACGCGGTCGCGCCACGGGTCGGGCGCGGGGGCGGCGGGTTCGGCTTCGTCAGTCACTGGGCCTCCTCAGCAGCGGCCGCAGGCTCGGTTTGCGCAGCGGTTCCCTGGCGATCTTCTTCTGCAGTTCGCCGATGCCGTAGAGGAGCGCTTCGGGGCGCGGCGGGCAGCCGGGGATGTAGACGTCGACCGGGACGATCTGGTCCACGCCTTTGGTCACGCAGTACGAGTCCCAATAGGGCCCACCGGAATTGGAGCAGGCGCCGAAGGAGATCACGTACTTCGGCTCGGGCATCTGCTCGTAGAGCCGTTTGATCGCGGGGGCCATCTTGTCGGTCACGGTGCCCGAGACGACCATGAGGTCGGCTTGGCGCGGCGAATGCGCGAAGGGGATCACGCCGAGGCGCATGAAGTCGTGGCGGCTCATCGAAGCGGCGATGAATTCGATGGCGCAGCAGGCCAATCCGAAATTGAAGACCCACAGTGAATAGCGGCGGCCCCAGTTGAGGACGAACCGAATCGGGTCGCCGAGGACGCTCGCGTCCTCTCCCGAGGCGCGGGCCGGGAATGGCAGTCTCACCGCCATCGCAGCACTCCTTTCCTCCAGGCGTAGGCGAGTCCGAGGGCGAGCACCCCGACGAAGACGCCCATCTCGACCGCCGCGGCGGCGCCGAAGGCCCGGAACACGGCGGCCCACGGGAACAGGAACACCGCCTCGACCGCGAAGAGCACGAACAAGAACGCGTAGACGTAGTAGCGGATCTGCACTTGCGCCCAGTCCTTGCCGACCGGATCCACGCCGCATTCGTACGTTTCGCCCTTTTCTTTCGACGGCGCGCTGGGTCGCAGGAGTCGGTTGGCGGTCATCGCGGCGGCCACGAATGCGAACCCGGCGAGCAGCAGCACCCCGAAGGACGCGTAGTCGCCGAGTGCTGCGGTGTTCATACGGACACCTTAATGCCGCAAGGGTGTCCGCGATACCCGTCAGCGCGCCGGAATCGCACCCGGATCGAGTACGTTCGGCTTTGAACATCCTCACGGATCTGCCGCATTCGGGACGCAACCGAGCGGCTCTCCCGGGCGTGTTGATGTACGAAGAGGATTCACGCCGAATGCGGCGCGGGGACCCGGCCAGAAGCCGGAGTCCGATGCGCCCGATCGCGTCGTCCACCGCACAAGAGTCTGCAAGCCTGCGTCAACGGAATGGGACCACCGCACATGACCGCCGCCAGCGCCCTGCCGCTGCCCCGGGCCGACCTCCGGTCCGGCGGCGCGCGGCCCCTTCCGGCGTGGGCCCAGACGTTGGAGGCCCCGATGGTCGAGGCCGAGTTCGATTCGATGCTGGACGCATGGCCTACTCCGGTGGCCGTCGAGACCTCCGTTGCCGCTGCCGATCCGGCCGCTGACCGGATTGTCGACATGGCGACCCCGCCTCGCGTCTCCGCCTCCGAGAAAGCGACAATGGTGGCCGCCGGGCACGAACGCGATGACCCGGACGTTGCCCTTGTTTCCCCTACCTGCGCTGGAGCCGATGTGCGAACGGAGGCGGAATTCACCGACCTCTACGAGAAGCATTTCTCGGAGCTCGCTGCCCAGGTATGCGCGTATCTCGGCGACGCCACCGAAGCCCAGGACCTGGTCCAAGAGGCCTTCCTGCGGGCGTGGCAGCGCTGGGACAAAGTCGGCGGCTACGAGGAGCCTGTCGCGTGGGTCCGCCGCGTGGCCTGGAACCTCGCCACGAGCCGCCACCGCCGCAACCAGGTGGCGCGCAAGTTCCTCCAGAAGTCGTCCGCCCCTGAGGCGGCCCCGGGTGCGAGCCCGGATCACGTGGCGCTGGTCGCCGCGCTGAAGCTGGTCCCCGGCAAGCGCCGCCAGGCGCTCGTCATGCACTACATGGCGGACATGACGGTCGCCGCGATCGCCGAGCACACCGGCGCGCGCGAGGGCACCGTGAAGTCCTGGCTGCACCGCGGCCGCAAGGAGCTGGCCGCGCTGCTCACGGACGATGTCGCTGAAGCGAAGCCCGCGAAGGCCACCGAGAACCAGACCGACCCCGACACCATGCCGATCCG
>DATABR010000005.1:0-2011 GCA_036259435.1 Glycomyces sp. | reverse complement strand
GGCCTGGTCGACGCCGCGCATGTGGACCATCTGCACCCCGATTCGGGGATCGCGTTCGCGACCGCCGCCGACGGGCCCGCGCTGACGAAGGAATGCTTCGCCGACCGCGTGGTGTGGGTCGATTGGCGTCGCCCCGGCTTCCAGCTCGGCCTCGACATCAGTGCGATCAAGGACGCGAACCCGCAGGCCATCGGGTGCGTCCTCGGCGGCCACGGCATCACCGCATGGGGTGCGACGAGCGAGGAGTGCGAAGCGAACTCCCTCGAGATCATTCGCGGCTGCGAGGCGTTCATCGCCGAGCGCGGCAAGGCCGATCCGTTCGGCGCGCGCATCACCGAACCCCTCGACGCCGCGGACCGGACCGAGCGGGCCGCCGCTCTCGCCCCGGTCATCCGCGGCCTGGCCTCGACCGACCGCCGCCAGGTCGGGCACTTCACCGACGACGCGGTGGTCCTGGACTTCCTCGCCTCCGAGCGCCTGACCGAGCTCGCGGCCCTGGGCACGTCGTGCCCGGACCACTTCCTGCGCACCAAGGTCCGGCCCATGGTCCTCGACCTGCCGCCCACGGCGTCCCTTGAGGACACGATCGAGCGGTTGCGGGTCCTGCACCAGGCCTACCGGGAGGACTACCGGGCCTACTACGAGCGCTTCGCGACCGACGACTCGCCGGCCATGCGCGGCGCGGACCCCGCGATCGTGCTCGTGCCCGGCGTCGGCATGTTCTCGTTCGGGGCCGACAAGAAGACCGCGCGCGTCGCGGGCGAGTTCTACGTCAACGCCGTCAACGTGATGCGCGGGGCCGAAGCGATCTCGACCTACCAGCCCATCGACGAATCCGAGAAGTTCCGCATCGAATACTGGGAACTCGAAGAAGCCAAGCTGAGGCGGCTCCCCAAGCCCAAGCCGCTCGCCGGACGCGTCGCGTTCGTGACCGGCGCGGCCGGAGGCATCGGCAAGGCCAGCGCCGACCGGCTCGCCGCCGAGGGCGCGTGCGTGGTCATCGCCGACCTCGACCAAGTCAAGGCCGAAGCGGCCGCGGCCGAGATCGGCGGCAGCGACGTCGCGATCGGCGTGGCGGTCGACGTGACCGATGAGGACGCCGTGGCCGCTGCGATCGCGAAGGCGTCGTTGGCGTTCGGCGGGGTCGACCTGGTGGTCAACAACGCCGGGCTGTCGCAGTCCAAGCCGCTCGTGGAAACCACCGCGGCCGACTGGGACCTGCAGCACGACGTGATGGCCAAGGGCTCGTTCCTGGTCAGCCGCGAATCGGCGCGGCTGATGATGGCGCAGCAGATGGGCGGGGACATCGTCTACATCGTCTCGAAGAACTCGGTGTTCGCCGGGCCGAAGAACATCGCCTATTCGGCGGCGAAGGCCGACCAGGCGCACCAGGTGCGACTCCTCGCCGCCGAGCTGGGGGAGTACGGGATCCGCGTCAACGGCGTCAACCCCGACGGGGTCGTGCGCGGTTCGGGGATCTTCGCGGGCGGCTGGGGCGCCGAGCGGGCCGCCGTCTACGGCGTCAAGGAAGAGGATCTCGGCCAGTACTACGCCGGACGCACCCTGTTGAAGAAAGAGGTGCTGCCGTCGTCGGTGGCCGACGCGGTGTACGCGGTCGTAGGCCCCGACCTGGGCCTGACCACCGGTGTCCACATTCCCGTGGACTCGGGCAACCCGCAGGGATTCCTGCGGTGACGACACTTGCAGCTGTCGACCTCGGTGCGTCTTCGGGACGCGTCATGGCCGCCCGTGTGGAGGGGGACCGGATCGACCTGCGCGAGGCGGCCCGGTTCCCCAATCGTGCCGTGGCCGTGCGCGGGCGCCTGTATTGGGACCTCCTGGGCCTGTGGTCGGGCGTCTTGGACGGACTGCGATCGGTCGGCGAGGTCGCCTCGATCGGCGTGGACTCCTGGGCGGTCGACTACGGCCTGATCGACTCAGGCGGCCATCTGGTCGCCAATCCGATCTGCTACCGCGATGGGCGGGGCGCCGCGGCGAAGGCTAAGGCGCT
>DATABR010000004.1:0-2053 GCA_036259435.1 Glycomyces sp. | reverse complement strand
GGAACCGAACAAGACTCGTATTTACCGGTCTGTTACGGCGAACAACACGCACCTGCGAGACCGAAAGTGTCATACCCCCATGGCAGGGTTGTTGAACCGGGGGCCCACGAATAAGTCGGGTCGCCAACCGAATTTCTTTCGCTTTGCGCTGCCTGCCAAACAATCTGGCCACAGCGCGCCACGAAATCCGTCATACCCCTGTGCCAGTGTTATTGAACCGGGGGCCCGTGAATGAGGCGCGAAACCCGCCGCATCGCCCCCGCTCCGCGCCGCACTCCGCGCCGCTCAACCCCAGCCGAGTTCGTGGAGGCGCTCCTCCTTGATCCCGAAATGGTGGGCGATCTCGTGCACCACCGTCACCGCGACCTCCTCGACCACCTCCTCCGGTGTCGAGCACATCCGCAGCGTCGGGCCCCGGTAGATCGTGATCGTGTCCGGCAACACCCCGCCGTACTCCCAGCCCCGGTCCGTCAGCGCCGTCCCATGGTAGAGCCCCAGCAGCTCCTTCTCAGACCCCTCGGGTTCCTCCTCCAGCAGGATCACCACGTTGTCGAGCATCGCCATCAGCTCCTGCGGCACCGCGTCCAGCGCGTCCGACACCGCCGCCTCGAATTCCGCCTCGCCCATATCGACCGCCACACGCCCACAATATGCGCTCGATGCCGCGATGAGCTGGCCGGTAATCTGATGGCGTGATTGATCTGCGTGCACTGCGAGAGAACCCGGACGCCTACCGCGACAGCCAGCGCAAGCGGGGTGCCTCCGTCGAAGCCGTCGACGCCCTCCTCTCCGCCGACGCCGACCACCGCAGTGCCCTCAAGTCCTTCGAGACGCTCCGCGCCGAGCAGAAGAGCCTGGGCAAGCGGATCTCCGGCGCCGACCCCGAGGAGAAGCGCGCCCTCCTCGACCGCACCAAGACCCTCTCGGAGGAGGTCAAGGCCGCCGAGCTCAAGGTGACCGAAACCGCCGCCGCGTTCGACGCGGCCGGGAAGGCCATCCCGAACCTGGTCGCCGACAAGGCTCCCGCCGGCGGCGAGGACGACTACATCGTCCTGCGCGAGATCGGCGAGAAGACCGCCGTAGACGAGCCGAAGGACCACCTCGAGATCGGCACGGCTCTGGGCCTGCTCGACACCGAGCGCGGGGCGAAGACCTCCGGTGCGCGCTTCTACTACCTCACCGGCGACGGCGCCATGCTCCAGCTCGCCATGCTCAACCTGGCCATGCAGCAGGCCGTCGAGACCGGCTTCACACCGATGATCCCGCCGGTGCTCGTGCGCCCGGAGGCGATGGAGGGCACCGGTTTCCTCGGCGAGCACTCCGACGAGATCTACTACCTCGAGCGCGACGAGATGTACCTCGTCGGCACCTCGGAAGTGCCGCTCGCGGCCTACCACTCGGGCGAGAACCTCGGCGAGCTCACCGCGCCGCGCCGCTATGCGGCCTGGTCGTCGTGCTTCCGGCGCGAGGCCGGGTCGTACGGCAAGGACACGCGCGGCATCATCCGGGTCCACCAGTTCGACAAGATCGAGATGTTCTCGTTCTGCCGTCCCGAGGACGCGGTGGCCGAGCACGAGAAGTTCCTGTCCTACGAGGAGCAGATGCTCCAGAAGATGGAGCTGCCCTACCGGGTGATCGACGTGGCCGCGGGCGACCTCGGCACGTCGGCGTCGCGCAAGTTCGACTGCGAGGCGTGGGTGCCGACCCAGGGCCGGTATCGCGAGCTCACTTCGACCTCGAACTGCACGACCTTCCAGGCCCGCCGCTTGAACGTGAAGTACCGCGACGAACAGGGCCGCAACGCGGTCGCCGCGACCCTCAACGGGACGCTCGCGACCACGCGCTGGCTCGTGGCGATCCTCGAGAACCACCAGCGGCCGGACGGCACGGTGGCGGTGCCGAAGGCGCTCCAGCCGTACCTCGGCAAGGACGTGCTCGAACCGAAGTGACCGCCGGGGCCCGCCGACCGTCGGCCGGCGGGCTCACGCGGCCAGCTGCTCCTCGAGCCACGCTTTGAGGACCAGTGCGTGGTTGACCTCGGGGTCCTTCGCGG
>DATABR010000003.1:0-12334 GCA_036259435.1 Glycomyces sp. | reverse complement strand
CGCGCCTTCATGCGCTGGGGTGGAGTTCAGCGGTCGCCGATGCGCTCCAAGGCCTCCACGAGCGGTTCGAACTCGGGGTTCTTCCGCGCGTTATCTAGGGCTTCGGCGAGCGCCCGGTCGTGCGTCGACCTGGCGGCCTCGAGCAGCGCGTGCCCGGCCTCGGTGACGTCCGTGTAGATGCCGCGCCGATCGTCGGCGCAGATGGTGCGCTCGAGCAGCCCGCGGTCTTCCATACGGGTCACCAGGCGGGTGGTCGCGCTCTGGCTCAGCACGATCGCCTCGGCCACCTGCCGCATCTGGAGGTGCCGGCCCGCCTCCTGGCGGTTGAGGACCGTGAGCAGCGAGAACTCGCGGACGCTGAGCCCGTGCTCGGCTTCGAGTCGCCGACCGATGTGATCGGCGATGCCCTCGTGCAGCGCGGACAGGACGCACCAGTGCTGGGCGAGTGCGGCACTGGGGGACGGTGCTGTGGTCACGGCGCTCCTCTGCCTCGGACGGTGTCGACTCTAGTGTACGGCGATATACGTAACATGCATTAATCGGCGTCTGCAAGTAATATGGGCTCCGGTCGCTCCTGCGCCGCGGCCGCACGGAGACGAGAGCACCCAGACGGGAAGGAAGACCGATGGCGAAGATCCTGTTCATCATGACCGGGGCCGACGAGTGGACGCTCGCGGACGGCTCCAAGCACACGACCGGCTACTGGGCCGAGGAGGCCGTGGTGCCGCTCGAGGCGTTCAAGGCCGCGGGCCACGAGGTCACCGTCGCCACTCCCGGCGGCGTCGTCCCCAAGCCGGACGCCTCGAGCCTCACCGACGACGCCAACGGCGGCGCCGAGAACGGCGCACACGTCCGCGACGCGGTCACGACCGCCCGCGAGTTCGCCGAGCCGATCGCCCTCTCCCAAGTGGACCTCGACGACTACGACGCCGTGTACGCACCCGGCGGCCACGGCCCCATGGAAGACCTGTCCGCTGACGCCGACTCCGGGCGCCTGTTCGCCGGCGCGCTCTGGTCCGGCAAGCCGGTCGGCCTCGTCTGCCACGGCCTCGCCGCACTGCTCCCGGCGAACGCCGCGGACGGCGTGAACGCCTTCGCGGGCTACCGGATCACCGGTTTCACGAACGAGGAGGAGCGCCTCGCGGGCCTCGCCGACAAGGCGGCCTGGTTGCTCGAGGACCGATTGGAGGCCGCAGGCCTCGACTTCTCGGCCGGGAAGCCGTTCAACTCGCACGTCATCGTCGACCGCAACCTCGTGACCGGCCAGAACCCGCAGTCCTCCGCGGCCGCGGCCCAGGCCCTCACCGAACTCGTCGGCTGACGCCGCCCACCTCGAAACCTGAAGGAAGACAACGTGTCCAGCAAGCTCTTCTCCCCGCTCACACTGCGCGGCACGACGATCCCCAACCGGATCTGGATGGCCCCGATGTGCCAGTACAGCGCCGACTTTTCGGGGCCCGCCGCCGGCGTGCCGAACGACTGGCACTTCCAGCACTACGGCGCCCGCGCGGTCGGCGGACCCGGTCTGATCCTGGTGGAGGCCACCGCGGTCGCGGCCGAGGGTCGCATCAGCCCCGGCGACCTCGGCATCTGGAACGACGCCCAGATCGAGGGCCATCGACGGCTCACCGCGTTCATGCGCGCCCAAGGCGTCGTCCCCGGGATCCAGATCGCGCACGCGGGCCGCAAGGCCAGCACCGACCTGCAGTTCAATGGGGGCGGTGCGTTGGGAGAAGACGAGGGCGGCTGGGAGACGGTCGCGCCCAGCGCGATCGCCTTCAGCGACGCGATGCCCGTGCCGCACGAGCTGAGCGTCGAGGAGGTGCGTGATGTGGTCGCGGCGTTCGCCGACGCGTCCCGGCGAGCCATCGAGGCCGGGTACGAGGTCATCGAGGTGCACGGCGCGCACGGGTATCTCCTCCACGAGTTCCTATCGCCGGTCTCGAACCGGCGCGAGGACACTTACGGCGGTTCGTTCGAGCACCGCGCCCGCCTCGCGATCGAGGTCGCCGATGCCGTGCGTGAAGTGGTGGGGGAGCAGGTGCCGGTGTTCTTCCGGCTCTCGGCGACCGACTGGATCGAGCCGGAGGGCTGGACCGCCGACGAGACCGTGCTTCTTGCTGCGCTGCTGCGCCGGCACGGCGTGGACCTGCTGGACGTCTCGTCGGGAGGCAACCTGCCGCGGGCGACCATTCCCGTGGGTCCGGGCTACCAGGCGCCGTTCGCGGCGCGGGTGCGCCGCGAGGCAGGACTGCCGAGCGCGGCGGTCGGGCTCATCACCGAGGTGCAGCAGGCCGAGAAGATCATCGCCGACGGCGAGGCCGACGCGGTCCTGCTCGGCCGCGAGCTCCTGCGCAACCCGTACTGGCCGCGCCAGGCCGCGCACGAACTCGGCGAGACCCGCCCGCTCCCGAAGCAATACGGCCGCGCGGACTTCAAGCGGGCTTGACCGGACTGCCGCGGAGAGCGGTGACCCGGACCGAAGCCGGTTCGGTTCGGGTCACCGCGACGCTCCCGGACACGCCGTAGTTGAGACTGCTGCGGCCTCGGCGCAGACTTCCTCCGTTGTTCCGATTCGGACGATCCGGCCGCGCTCCATGACCGCCACGCGGTGGGCGAAGCCCCGCACCGCCTCCATGTCGTGGCAGATGAACAGATAACTCAAGTCGAGCCGCTCCTGCAGATCGATGAGCAGGTCGAAGATCTCCTGGCGCAGATGGGCGTCGAGTGCCGAGGTCGGCTCGTCGAGGACCAGCAGGCGCGGCTCGCTCGCCAGCGCTCTCGCGATGTTCACACGCTGGCATTGACCACCCGAGAGTTCATGCGGACGGCGCTCGGCCAGTTCGGAGTCGAGCCCGGTGAGCGCGAACAGCTCCCGCACTTTCTCGGGCCCTGCCGCCGGGTCCCACCGGCGCTGCACCCGCAGCGGTTCGGCCACGGCGTCACCGGCGGTCAGACGTGGGCTGAGCGAACCGTAGGGATCTTGCAGGACCGGTTGGAATCGCGGACGCAGCGCCCGTAGTTCGTCTTCCGGCATCCCGGTCAGGTTCGCTCCTTCGAAGCGGATGGTCCCCGCAGCCGGTTCGATCAAACGCAGGACGGCCGCGGCCGTCGAGGACTTTCCCGAGCCCGAGGGGCCGATGAGCGCCAGGGTTTCGCCCGCCGCGATGGCGAAGGAGATATGTTCGACCGCTCGGTGCGCCGATCGCGGTGAGCGGTTCACCGGTGCGCCGTCCGGTCCCGAAGCCTCCGGCTCGGTCGGCAGGTTCTCCGCGTGGCCTGATCGACCGAGGTCCTGTCTTCCGAAGTGCCGCTTCAAGAATTGGCCTCGACCAAGCCCCAGCCGATGGTGGAGCGGCACATGCGACATGTGATATTCCACTGTCAGATCCTCGACCTCGAGCAGTGGCTCTCGTTCGCCTAGCGCCGCACGCGGCTCGACCTCGAATCGATGCGGGTCCGCGTCGGGGAGCAGGCGGCCGGTGGCGATCGCCAGCACCCGGTCGGCGTACTCGTCGACCACCGCGAGGTCGTGGGTGATGATGAGCAAGCCCGCTCCGGTAGCGGCGCATCGTTCTCGGAGCAGGTCGAGGATCTGCGTTCGGGTGCGGGTGTCCAGTGCCGTGGTAGGTTCGTCGGCCACGATCAGCTTCGGGGACCCCGCTGTGGCCAAGGCGATGACCGCGCGCTGGCGCATGCCGCCGGAGAACTGGTGCGGGAAGTCCCGGGCGCGCGCGGTCGGATCGGAAATGCCGACCTCGGCGAGCGCGGCCACCGCGGCCTCGCGCGCGGCGGCTTTGCCGATGCCGCGCACCGAGGCGATCGCTCCGGCGATCTGGTCGCCGACCCGGTGGACCGGGCTCAGCACGGTCAGCGCGTCCTGCGGGATGTAGCCGAGGGCGCGACCGCGCAGCCCCGCGAGGACCTCGCGGCTCGCGCCGAGTACTTCAGTCCCGTCGACCATCGCGCTCCCCTCGGCGCGAGCGGACCGGGGGAGCAGGCCCAGGATCGCCTTGGCGGTCAAGGACTTTCCCGCCCCGGAAGCACCCACGAGCGCCACCGCCTCGCCAGAGTCCACAGTGAACGAGACGCCCCGCACGATGTCTGCGCCGCCCAAGGCGATGCGCAGGTCGCGGACGTCGAGTGCGGGGTCGCTCATGGTGAAGTCACCTTTTCGAGTGATACCGCTGGGGTCTGGATCGTCGGACCCGGGAGGCATCGTTGGAATCGGGGGGTCCTCTGGAGTCCGATTTGTATGGAGATGCCGCGAATGCGGGTATCGAGAGAGATCATGCGGCGGCCGTTCTCCGCCGCGGCAGCCTCGTCAGGTTCGCGCTCGACATCGTCAGCGCCGCAAGGAAGGCGATCGCTACGGCCGGGGCCAGCGCCGCCGCCGGTGCGACTTCCACATAGGCCCTTGATTCGTCCAGCAGGAGTCCCCATTCGGGCGTCGGCGGTTGCGTGCCCAGTCCCAGAAAACCGAGCGAGGCGATCGCCAGTGCCGTCCCCGGCAGCCGCAGCACCGCGTGCCGCGCGAGCGGCCCCGCGACATGCGGCAGGACGTGTCGGACGGTGATCCACCGCGGGCTCGCCCCCAGGGCCCGCTGCGCGGCGAGGTACGAGGCGGCGCGCGCCTCGTGCGTCAGGGCCGCCGCGTGAGCGGTGAGGTTCGGCCAGGAGACGACCGCGACCGCGATGGCCGCGCCCGCCGTGCCCGGCCCGATCGCCGCCGCCACGAGGACCCCGGCGAGGACCGCCGGGACCGCGTTGGCGACGTCGGCGGCGCCCGTGGAGACCCGCGGCGCGAATCCGAGGCCGAGCGACAGCACGAAACCGCAGAGGCACACCGCCACCGCCGCGCCGACCGTGTTGGCCGCGCCGTGGCCGAGTCGGGCCAGGACGTCGCGTCCGAGCGCGTCGGTGCCCAGCGGGTGCGCCCACGAGGGGTTCAGGAGCTTCGCGGTGACGTCGACGGTGAGCGGATCACGGAGCAAGCCCCAGACGACGATCACGACGAGGACGGCGGCGAGCGACACCGGGATCGCACACTGGCGCGCCCCGGAAGGGCCACGCGGGGGCGGCGGCGGGCTCAGGGCGGCGTCGCGCAGGCCCGAGCCGAGCATGGCGCGCCGGGCCAGGTGCCCGGCCGCGCCGGCCGCGAGGCCGAGGCACATGAGCGCGAGCACGCAGCCCTGCAGCAGCGGCAGGTCCTGCGACTTGGCCGCTCCCAACGCGGTGCGGCCGATCCCGGGGATGGCGAAGATCGTCTCGACGGCGACCGCGCCGCCGGTCAGGGCGACCACCACCATGCCGAACTGCGGCATGACCGGCGGCAGCGCGCGCCGCAGCGCCCCAAATGCGATCCGACCTTCGGTGACGCCCGCGGTGCGCCACAGGGCGACCCATCGTTCGTCGAACGCGCCCGGGAGGGCGTCGCCGACGAGCCTGCCGATCATCGCCCCGGCCGGGATGCCCATGGCGACGGCGGGCAGGACGAGGTTCGCGGGCCCGGTCCATCCGGAGGTCGGCAGCCAGCCGAGCCACACGCCGACGACGATGAGCCCGAGGGTGGCGATGAGGAATTCGGGGCAGGCCACGAGGATGGCGCCGATCGCACCGCCCGGGCGGCCCTCGCCGAGCTGCCCGCGCATGCCGCGCCAGATCGTCGGGGCGCACAGCGCGGCCGCCAGCAGCAGGGCCACCGCGAGTGCGCACGCCATGAGCGTCAACGAGGTCGCGAGCCCGGACGCGACCGCGGGCCCGACCGGATAGCCCGAGACCCAGGAGGTGCCGAGGTCGCCTCGGAGCAGTCCCGCGGCCCAGCGCCCCAGGAGCGCCAGCGGCCCGGCGTCGAGCCCGAGGTCGGCGCGGATCGCGTCGAGGGCCTCCGGGGTCGCCTCCTGCTCGGCGGACTTGGCGCGGAGCACGGTCAGTGCCGGGTCGTTGCGGGACAGCCACGGCAGGAGTCCCACGATGGCGAGGAGCACGACGAGCGCGCCCAGTCGGGCCAGGACGGTCCTCACCGCTACGCCAGGTGGGTCTCGGGGCCGACGAGTTCGCGTTCGCGCGGGTCCTTTCGGGAGCCGACCACGCCCGCCGCGTCGCCTTGGATGACCCGCTCGTGCAGGAGCGGGATGGCCGCGTCGGCGTTGAGGATCGCGGTCTCGGCGGCCAGGATCGCGGTGCGGCGCTCGTCGCCGGGCAACGTGGCCGAGGCCGCGTCGAGGGCCGCGTCCACGCCGTCGTCGGCGAACTGGGAGAGGTTGAACGAGCCGTCCGAGCCGAAGTCCGAGTACATGTAGGCGACAGGGTCGCCGGAGTCGAGGACGGTCGCGCGCGAGAGCAGGAAGGCGTCGAACGCCCCGTCGAGCGCGTCCGCCTCGATGTTGGCGTACTCGCGGATGTCCAGCTCCACGGTGAACCCGGCGTCCTGCAGCTGCTGCTGGAGGACTTGGGCGACCTCGGGCAGCTCGGCCCGGTCAGTGAAGGTGCCAAGGGTGATCGCGGTTCCCGCGGCGACGGCCGCGGCGGTCGGCTCGGTGCGGCCGGCGCGCTCGGCGGCCCACGGGATCGCCGGTCCGAGCAGGCCCTCGGCGAGGTCGGCGCGATTGTCGTAGACGCCCTCGACGAGCGCGGTCGCGTCGATGGCCTCCCGGACGGCGGCGCGCACGGCCGGCTCGCTCATGGGCCCGGCGGAGCAGTTGAGGTAGAGCGTGCAGGTGCGCGGCATGGGCACCTCGGTGATCTGGTCCTCCTCCAGGAGGCTCGCCTGGGAGACCGGGATGGACTCGACGATGTCGGCCTCGCCGGCGCGGAGCTTCCCGGCGCGGGCGGTGCCGTCGGGGACGAAGGTCGCGTCGATTCCCGCGGCTTTGACCTCGCCGCCCCACCAGTCCTCGTTGCGGTCCAAGGTGGCCGAGGAGGTGCCGTCGACGGCGGTGAGCACGAACGCGCCCGAGCCGGCGCCGACGGGGTCGACGATGCCGTCGCGGTAGGCCTTCGCGGCGAGGACCGCGAGCTGCGGCGAGGAGAGCCGGTGGGGCAGCAGCGGGTCGACTTCGGCGGTGGTGACGGTGACCGTGCTCCCGGCGGCCTCCACGGTCAGGTCCACGCCGTCGAGGATGCGCGGCTTGGGCGCGGCCTCGGCGGCCACGGTGAGCGAGTTCGCGATCGCCTCGGCGGTCAGGGGCGTGCCGTCATGGAAGGACACTCCCTCGCGGACGGTGAACGTCCATGCCGCGCCCAGCTGGGTCCACTCGGTGGCGAGCCACGGCAGCGCCTCGCCGTCGGTGTCGAGGACGACGAGGGTCTCGGCGGTGGCCCAGCGGGAGAGCTTGAACGCGTCGTCGGTCAGCGGCGACAGGCCCGAGCGGGGCGGCTGCATGTGGGCGACGCGGATGCGACCGGACGCGTCGCTCCCGCTGGAGCCTTCCGAGAAGCACGCGGCCAGGCCGAGGACGGGGACGGCGGAGGCGGCCGCGAGGAGCGAACGGCGGGAGACAGGCAAGGGAGGACTCCAAGGGCGAGGTGCGGACAGTGCGTCCCGGAACCATATCCAAATGAAAACCGTATTCATTTCTTGAGGCCTGCGACTTGCCCCAGGTCACAAGACCGGAACCGGTCTCAGCTGTCACGAACGCAGATAAACCACTCGCGCGCATCATGTGGCACTGGCAGCGGCGGCTGGAGTGACGGGAGGTGGTACATGAGACGACTCTGAAGAACGTGCCGCGAGGGTCTTGGGCGATTTAGACTTCCAGCACCGACGCGCGAGGAGGCGCACAGTGAACGAGGACGAGGCCACCACCGCGGGCCACGAGACCGGCCGCCCCATCGAGGACTACGCGCTGCTCTCCGACCGCCACTGCGCCGCCCTCGTCTCCTCCGACGGCTCCATCGACTGGTTCTGCCGCCCCCGCTTCGACAGCCCCTCCGTCTACGGCCGGCTCCTCGACCCCGACGCGGGCTACTGGTCGATCCGTCCCGCCGGCCCCTTCCATCACGAGCGCTCCTACGTCGGCGAGACCTTCGTCCTGCGCACCGTCTTCACCACGGACACGGGCACCGCCCACCTCATCGACACCCTGCCCATCGGCCCCTCCTTCGAGGCGGGAACCGGGGTGCGGCTCCGCCTCGCCTCCCACGCCCCCAGGGCGACCATCCGCGTCCTCGAATGCACCGCAGGCGAAGTCGAATTCGACTTCGACTTCCGCCCCCGGCCCGAATACGGCCTCGTCAACCCGATCTTCACCAGGATTCCCGGCGGCATCCTCGCCACGGGCGGACCCGTCCGCTCCGTCCTCACCACCCCTATCGAACTCGACTTCATCGAGGGCGGCGCCATCGCACGCCTCAGTCTCAAAAGAGGAGACAAACTTCGCTTCATCTCCCAAAGCGCCGGTCTCGCCGACAAACCGCCCGCGACCTGGGCCCCCGAAGCCATCGACGCCGCCCTCGAAGAGACCCTCCAAGGCTGGCAGCACTGGAGCGACTCGCACCCCGCCTGGGACGGTCCCCTGCCCCACCTCGTGCGCCGGTCACTGCTTGTCCTCGAAGCCCTCCGGTACCAGCCCACCGGCGCCATCATCGCCGCCCCCACCACCTCCCTGCCCGAAGCCGTGGGCGCTGGCCGCAACTGGGACTACCGCTACTCCTGGATCCGCGACGCCAGCCTCACCATGCAGGCGCTGGCCGCAGCCGGATGCGACGAGGAGGCCGTCGAGTTCTTCGAGTTCATGACCCACGCCGCCGCCCATTACCGCCCCGAGAAGCCGCTCCAGATCATGTTCGGCATCGGCGGCGAACGCGATCTCTCCGAAAGGGAACTCACACACCTGTCGGGTTGGCGCGGATCGCGTCCCGTGCGGGTCGGCAACGCCGCCTGGCGCCAGCACCAGCTCGACGTCTACGGCGAGCTCATCGACGCCGCCTGGCTGCTGCGTCACCACCTGCAGCGCCTCGACGCGCCCGCCCGCCGGTTCCTCGCCGGCGTCGCCGATGCCGCCGCCGACCAATGGGGCTGGCCCGACCACGGGATCTGGGAGTTGCGCGGCGCCCCGCGCCACTACACGTACTCCAAACTCATGTGCTGGGTCGCGCTCGACCGCTCCGTCAAGCACGCCGAACTCGTCGAAGCCGCGCAGCGCGAAGGCTTCTCCGGCCCCGAGCACATCACCCCCGAGGACACCGACCCCATGGCCTTGGTGTCGAAGTGGGCGGCCGCCCGTGACGAGATCCGCGAGGCCATCGAGACGCACGCCTGGAAGCCCGAGATCGGCGCGTTCGGGGCCGCCTTCGACGGCGACGACCTCGACGCGGCCGTGCTCCTCCTGCCCGCGGTCGGCTTCCTGCCCGGCGACGATCCGAGAGTCGTCTCGACAGTGGACGCCATCGACAAGCGCCTCCGCGACTCGCGAGGCCTCCTGCTCCGCTACGAGCACGGCCTCGACGGCCTCGACGGCGAAGAGGGCTCCTTCGTGCTGTGCACCTTCTGGCTGGCCCAGGCCCTCGCCCTGACCGGCCGCGTCGACCGCGCGACCGACGCGTTCCACCTCGCGGCGGCCTGCGCCAACGACCTCGGTCTGATGTCAGAGGAGGTTGAAACCGCCACCGGGGCGCTCCTCGGCAACTTCCCGCAGGCCTTCAGCCATATCGGGCTCATCAACGCGGCCGTCGCCATCCGCGATGCCGAACACGGCCGACCCACCGCATTCGAGCTTTCCGCCGCGTCGCGGCCCTGATTCGGCGGCCTGGAACCGGCCGATCCGAAGCTCGCGAACCCGTCCGGCGGGAAACCGAAACGGGTGCAATCGGCGCAAGGGGGACGCTACGGTGAATTCAGAGCCCGGGCCCTCGGGCCGGCTCGCAACGGGGATCGACTGAGGAGGGCGGCGACATGGCCGCGCACAAGGAACACACCGCACACGACCACCAGCACGGCGACGGCTGCGGCCACGTCGCGGTCATGCACGGCGACCACACCGACTACGCGCACGACGGGCACCTGCACCGCATCCACGGCGACCACGTCGACGAATGCGAACCCCAAGGCCACCAGATCCACGACGGCCACGGCCACGAGCACGGTAAGGACTGCGGGCACACGGCGGTCGCCCACGGCGACCACACCGACTACGTCCACGACGGCCACCGCCACGCCGCCCACGCCGGCCACTGGGACGACCACTGAGCGACAGGGCCGCCGAACGGCGGCGCGACGCGAAGCGGCCGTGAGACTCGCGCTCACGGCCGTTCCGCGTTCCCGCCGGTGCGCAAGGCATGGCCCACGAGCCGCTGACACGACTGAGGCGCATTGTATGCGGGAGTGCTCAAAGGGCGAATCCGCTGGGGAAGGGGTCGTCGGGGTCGAGTGTGTACTGCGCGGTACCGGTTATCCAGGCTCGGCCGGTGACGGACGGGATGACGGCGGAGTGTCCGGCGACGTCGGTTTCGCCGACCAGTCGGCCGGTGAAGCGGGAGCCGATGAACGATTCGTTCACGAAGTCCCGTCCGAGTTCGAGTTCGCCCCGGGCGTGGAGTTGGGCCATCCGCGCGGAGGTGCCGGTGCCGCAGGGGGAGCGGTCGAACCAGCCGGGGTGGATGGCCATGGCGTGGCGGGAGTGCTTCGCGTCGGAGCCGGGCGCGGTCAGGTACACGTGGTGGAGGCCCCGGATCGACGGTTCGAGCGGGTGCACGGGCTCGGCCTCGGCGTTCACGGAATCCATGATGGAGAGACCGGCGGTGATGAGGTCGTTCTTGGCGGTGCGTTCGAAGGGCAGACCGAGGTCGCCGAGGTCGACGATCGCGTAGAAGTTGCCACCGAAGGCGAGGTCGTAGCGGACCTCGCGGCCGTCGGCGAGGGTGACGGTGCGATCGAGCCCGACCGAGAACGCGGGCACGTTCACCAGCGTGACGGCCTTGGCCGACCCGTCCTCGACCTGGACTTCGACGGTGACCAGGCCGGCGGGGGTGTCGAGCCGGACGGTGGTGACCGGTTCGGTCACGGGCACCAGCCCGGTCTCGACCAGGACCGTCGCCACGCCGATGGTGCCGTGCCCGCACATCGGCAGGAAGCCGGAGACTTCGATGAACAGCACGCCCCAGTCGGCGTCGGGGCGGGTCGGCGGCTGGAGGATCGCCCCGCTCATGGCGGCGTGGCCCCGCGGTTCGTTCATCAAAAAGGCCCGTACGTGATCCAGGTGTGCCGCGAAGTGGTTCCGGCGCTCCATCATGGTGGAACCCGGGACGGGCGCGATCCCGCCGGTGACGACCCTGGTGGGCATGCCCTCGGTGTGCGACTCCACGGTCTGGATCACGAGCTTGCTGCGCATGCGGGTCCCTCCTAGTCGAGTCCGGCCGTGACGGCCTGCTCGGTGGCGGTGCGGACTTCGGCGGCCTGCTCGGGCAGGAGCGGCATCCGCGGCGGGCGGCACTGGCCGCCCTTGCGGCCGACCAAGTCCATCGAGAGCTTGATCGCCTGCACGAACTCTACTTTGGAATCCCAGCGCAGCAGCGGGTGCAACTGGCGGTAGAGCGGCAGCGCGGCGGCGAGGTCGCCTGCGATCGCCGCCCGATACAGCTCCACGGTGGACCTCGGGAGGGCGTTGGGGTAGCCCGAGACCCAGCCTTTGGCGCCCGCGACGGCCAGTTCGAGGAGCACGTCGTCGGCGCCGACGAGGAGGTCGAGGTCGGGGGCCAGCTCGGCGATGCGATAGGCGCGGCGCACGTCGCCCGAGAACTCCTTGACCGCCTGGATCAGGCCCTCGGCGTGGAGCTTCGCCAGTATCTCGGGAGTGAGATCCACTTTGGTGTCGATCGGGTTGTTGTAGGCGGTGATCGGCAGTCCCGCTTCGGCCACCTCCGCGTAGTGGGCCATCACCGAGCGCTCGTCGGCCCGGTAGGCGTTGGGCGGCAGGAGCATCACCGCGCCGCAGCCGGCGTCGCGCGCCTGGTCGGCCCAGCGGCGGGACTCGGCGGAGCCGTACGCGGCCACGCCGGGCATGACCCGCTCGCCGCCGACCGCCGCGACCGCGGTTTCGACCACCTTGGCGCGCTCGGCCTCGGTGAGGACCTGGTACTCGCCGAGCGAGCCGTTGGGGACCACGCCGTCGCAGCCGTTCGCCACCAGCCAGGCGCAATGCTCTGAGAACGCCTCGAAATCGACTGAGCGGTCATCATGGAACGGCAGCGCGGTGGCGACGAGGACGCCGCGCCAGGGACGCGATTCGGGTGCCGTCATAGTGTTCCAATCTCGATGGCGTGTGACATATTACTTCGCGAACAGAAGTTACTGCCGGCGATACAAGGGTCACCGCTGTGTTGGCGACATTCGCAA
>DATABR010000002.1:0-5443 GCA_036259435.1 Glycomyces sp. | reverse complement strand
CTGGGCAATATCGCTATTGAGCGCTGTGCAGAGCGGCGTTCAGTTCGCCCCACGTGCCCGAGCGCGGGCGCACTTCGAGGACGCCCGTCTGGGTGTTGGTCCAGAACTGCAGGTTGTCCTTGCCCGAGAGGGTCGCCGCCTTGACGACCTGGCCGTCCGGCAGCGTCACCTTCGAACCGGCGGTCACGTAGCAGCCCGCGGCGACGACGCAGTTGTCGCCCAAGGAGATCCCGATCCCGGCGTTCGCGCCCAGCAGGCAGCGCTCACCGATCGAGATGACCTCCTTGCCGCCGCCCGAGAGCGTCCCCATGATCGAGGAGCCGCCGCCGATGTCCGAGCCGTCGCCGACCACGACTCCGGCCGAGATGCGGCCCTCCACCATCGAGTTGCCGAGCGTCCCGGCGTTGAAGTTCACGAAGCCCTCGTGCATGACCGTGGTGCCCTCGGCGAGATGCGCACCCAGGCGGACCCGCGAGGCGTCCGCGATCCGCACGCCCGTCGGCGTCACGTAGTCGGCCATCGGCGGGAACTTGTCGAGGGACCGCACCTCGAGGGTGTACCCCTTGCCGCGCAGCTTCAGGCGCGCGGCGTTCACCGCGTCGGCCGGGATCGGGCCGACGTTCGTCCAGGCGTTGTTCGGCAGGAGGCCGAAGATCCCCGAGAGGTTGATCGAGTGCGGGATGACGAACCGGTGCGAGAGCAGGTGCAGGCGCAGGTAGACGTCCGCAGTGTCGACCGGCTCGTCCGCGAGGGACTCGACGGTGACCGACACGCCCTTCGACCTCGTCCCGCCCGGATTCAGGCGGTCGAGCTCCGGAGCGGCCACGCCAGTCGGGGCCTCGCCGAGGCCCAGGCGCGTGAACCACACGTCGAGGACCGTGCCGTCGGCGGCGACCGTGGCCACGCCGACGCCCCATGCTCCGTCAGTCAGGAAATCACTCATGCGAAAAGCCTATCGAGACGACGAGTATCGTCAGCGGATGTGACAGTTCTGAGTGAGGCAGTCCTCGCCGACCCGGTCGCGCTGACGCGGGCCCTGTGCGACATCCAGTCCGTGTCCTGGAACGAGGCCGAAATCTGCGACGAAGTCGAGTCGGCCCTCAAGCGCATGGGCCACTTGACGACCGAACGAGTCGGCAACACCCTCGTCGCCCGCACCGACCTGGGCACCGGCCGCCGCGTCATGCTCGCCGGACACCTCGACACCGTGCCGGTCAACGGCAACTTCCCCACCCGGCTCGAAGGCGACGTGCTGTGGGGCCTGGGCACCTCCGACATGAAGTCGGGCACCGCGCTGGCGCTGTGGATCGCCGCCACCGTCGCGAATCCCAAGTTCGACCTCAGCTTCGCGTTCTACGACTGCGAGGAGATCGAGGCCGAGCACAACGGGCTCAACAAGCTGTCCAAGACGCGGCCCGAACTGCTCGCCGCCGATTTCGCGATCCTCCTGGAGCCGACGTACGGACTCGTCGAGGCCGGATGCCAGGGCACCATGCGGGCGCGCGTCAGGGCCAGCGGCAAACGGGCGCACTCGGCGCGGTCCTGGAAGGGCGAGAACGCGATCCACAAGATCGCACCCGTGCTCGAGCGGCTGAACGCGTACGAAGCGCGGGAGGTCGAGGTCGACGGCTGCACCTACCGGGAGGGCCTGAACGCGGTCTTCATCGGCGGCGGCGTGGCCGGGAACGTCATTCCCGACGACGCCTGGGTCGAGGTCAACTACCGCTTCGCGCCCGACCGCGACGAGGCCGCCGCCGAAGCACACGTGCGCGAGGTCTTCGCCGGTTTCGAAGTCGCGCTCTCGGACTCCGCGCCGTCGTGCCGCCCCGGCCTGGACCGGCCCGAAGCCGCCGCGTTCGTGGCCGCCGCCGGCGGCGAGTTCCGCGCCAAACTCGGCTGGACCGACGTCGCCCGCTTCGCGACTTTGGGTATCCCAGCGGTGAACTTCGGGCCGGGCGACCCGAACCTCGCCCACAAGCAGGACGAACGAGTCGAGATCCCGCGCATCCGCGCCTGCGCGGACGCGCTCCGAGCCTATGTGGAGGCATCATGACCCTCAAGCGCCGCGTCACCGCCGACGAGCACCTGCTCGACACCCGCCACAGCGAGGAATGGAAGCAGAAGGCCGCCTGGCGGGTCATGAAGATCCAGGCCGAGTTCGTCGAGGGCTTCGACACACTCGAAGCGGCCGAACTGGGCGACGCCATCGGCGTCTACGGCTCCGCCCGAACCGGCGTCGACGGCGACGAGTACAAGCTCGGCGTCGAACTCGGCCGCAAGCTCGGCGAGGCGGGGTTCTCGGTCATCACCGGCGGCGGCCCCGGCGCGATGGAGGCCGCCAACCGCGGCGCCGCCGACGCGGGCGTCAAATCGGTCGGCCTCGGCATCGAGCTGCCGTTCGAGCAGGGCATCAACCCGTACGTCGACATCCAGCTGGACTTCCACTACTTCTTCGTCCGCAAGGTCATGTTTCTCAAGTACTCGGACGGCTTCTGCGCCCTGCCGGGCGGCTTCGGGACCATGGACGAGCTGTTCGAATCACTGACGCTGGTGCAGACCGAGAAGGTCGGCAAGTTCCCGATCGCGCTCATCGGCACCGACTACTGGGGCGGCCTGGTCGACTGGCTGCGAAAGTCGATGGTCGGCGAGGGCAAGATCAACCCCGACGACGTAGACCTGCTCATGATCACCGACGACCTCGATGAGGCCGTCGAGCACATGAAGCAAGCGGAATAAGGCTCAGCGGAACGGGTTCTCGATGACCAGACTGTTGTAGGCCGCGCCGTCGGCGAGGTCCTCGGTAAGGATCTTCGCGCAACCGCCTGGCGCGCCGCCTCGACGACCAGTGAATCCCCGTGCGACAACTGCCACAAGCAGTTGATCTCCTGCGCGTTCTCAGCGCCGACTGATCCCCTCAGAGACTGCGGTGGGGGGCCTTTGGGGGCTTGTTGCCTCTGATGGCCGCGATCATGTCGAGGACTTCTCTTGTCGCGGCCACGTCATGGGCGCGGAAGACTCTCGCGCCGTTCCAGGCCGAGACCGCGGTCGCGGCGAGGGTGCCGTTCAGGCGGCGGTCGACCGGGAGGTCGAGCGTTTCGCCCACGAAATCCTTGCGGGACAGGGCCACCAGGACCGGCCAGCCGGTCGCCGCGAGTTCATTGAGGCGGCGGGTCAGGTCGAGGGAGTGGTACGTGGTCTTGCCGAAGTCATGGGTCGGGTCGATGAGGATCCCGTCGGCGCGCACGCCCGCGGCCACCGCGCCCTCGGCGCGTTCCACCAGTTCTGCGCGGACCTCGGCGACGACGTCGCCGTAGACGGCCTTCGCCGCCACCGTGCGCGGCTCCAGGCCGCCGGTGTGGGAGACGACGAGCCCTGCGCCGGTGTCGGCCGCGACCTCGATCACGGCCGGGTCCCACCCGGCCCAGGTGTCGTTGATGAGCTCGGCCCCGGCCGCGACCGCTTCGCGGGCGACCTCACCGCGCCACGTGTCCACCGAGATCACCAGGTCCGGGTGCTTGTCGTGCACCGCCGCGATGAAGGGGACCACTCTGTCGACCTCCTCGGCGACCGAGACCTCCGGGCCGTCACCCGCTTTGACGCCGCCGATGTCGACCACGTCGGCGCCGTGCGCCACCGCGTTGTCCACGGCCGCGATCGCCGCTTCGAACGCGAAGGTCGCGCCCGAGTCGAAGAAGGAGTCGGGCGTGCGGTTGACGATCGCCATCACCGCGTAGTCGCCCTCATCGAACACCCGTCGGCCCAGTTTCAACGCTCGCATCCGTCTATGCTGACAGCCGCTGCAGCTACCCGCTAGTAGACGAAGCTGGCGGAGACGTGAAGAGCACAGCGTCGAAGGCTTGCGGAGACTGAATGAGCTCAGAAAAGGAGCACCGATGCCACGGTTCGACCGGTCGCACACCGACGACCTCGCCGCGTTCATCAAGGCCAGCCCGACGCCGTACCACGCCTGCGCCGAAGCGGGCCGCAGGCTCGAGGCGGCCGGATTCCAGCGGCTGCCGGAGACCCACAATTGGCCGCTCGCCGAGACCGGCGGCTACTACACGGTGCGCGACGGCTCGATCATCGCGTGGCGGGTCGACAACCCCGGAGTCGGCGCGTTCCGGATCTTCGGCGCCCACACCGACACTCCGACGTTCAAGGTCAAGCCCAACCCCGACACCGCCTCGGCCGGTTGGAAGCAGATCGCCGTCGAGGTCTACGGCGGCGTGCCGCACCAGACCTGGCTCGACCGCGATCTCTCCGTGGCGGGGCGGCTCGTCATGCGCGACGGATCCGAAGTGCTCGTGCACGTCGACCGGCCGCTGTTGCGCATTCCGCGTCTGGCGATCCACCTCGACCGGGGCGTGAACGAGGGCCAGAAGCTCAACGCCCAGTCGCAGCTGACCCCGATCTGGGGCATCGGCGCGGCCCGCGAGGGCGAGTTCCTCGAGTTCATCGCGGGAGAAGCCGGAGTCGACGCGACCGATGTGTTCGGCCACGACCTCTTCACCGTCGCCCTCGACCCGCCCGCCTTCCTGGGCAAGGACGACGAGCTGTTCGCGGCCTGGCGGCTCGACAACCTCACCAGCGTCCACGCCGGACTCGCGGCCCTCATCGCCGCCGAGGAGACCGGCGAGAACGTGCCGGTACTCGCCTCGTTCAACTACGAGGAGGTCGGCTCCATGACCTACTCGGGCGCGCAGAGCCCCTTCCTGGAGACCGTGCTGCGCCGCATCCTCGGCGCCGACGACCCCGAGTTCGCCGCGCAGGCCTTCGCCGCCAGCGCGATGATGTCCTCCGACACCGGCAACGCCGTCCATCCCAACTTCCCCGAGAAGCACGAGCCCGGCCACCGGCCGATCCCCGGCGGCGGCCCCATGATCAAGGTCAGCGCGAACCAGCGCTACGCCAGCGGCGCGGAGGAGCAGGCGCTGTTCAGGCGCTCGGCCGAGGCGGCGGGCATCCCGTGGCAGACCTATGTGAACCGCAACGACATCCCCGGCGGCACCACCATCGGCCCGATCTCCGGTACGCAGCTGGGGATCCTCACTGTGGATGTCGGCCTGCCGATCCTGTCGATGCACTCGGCGCGGGAGCTGTGCGGCGCGGAGGACCCGGGCCTGCTCGCGGACCTGGCGCTCGGCCTGTTCGCGCACTAGACGGGTCCACTCCGGGTGCCCTGGACGGTGCCTCCGCTCGGTAAGGTGGTCTCGTCCGGTGCGGCTTCGGCCGCGGCCCGGTGACGGGCCCTACCTTGTGGAGGCGGCATTGACTTGGCGGACCGAACTGGAGCGGGTTGCCGCGCGGCTGCGCGAGGCCGCCGGAGCCGCCGACCGGGCCGAGGACCTGCTCGCCAGCGCCGCATCGCGTTTGGCCGCAACGGGAGTCGAGCAGCGGCGCGGTGACCTGGCCGAGAAGCTCCGCGCGGTCGCGGCGACGGCCG
>DATABR010000001.1:0-4384 GCA_036259435.1 Glycomyces sp. | reverse complement strand
CCCCCCCACGCCTTCGTTCGTTCGACCTTAGAGGACGGTCCAGGTGTCGCCCGAGTGGAGGAGCCTGTCAAGGGCCTCCTTGCGGTCCACGCCCGCCACGGCCTCTTCGACCTGGACGCGCACGCCCGTGTCGTAAGTGGGCCGCTTGACGTTGCGGAACACGCCGATCGGGGTGTGGTCGAGCGCCACGCCCGAGAGGCGCGACAGCGCGAACGCGTAAGCCGGGTCGTCCACATCGGCCTTGTGGACCACGACCTCGGACGGGTCCGTCTCGGCCGCGTCCTTGACCTGGAGCCCGTAACCGGACTGCACGACTACCTTGTCGCCGCCGGGCCCGCCGAACCTGATCGGCTCGCCGTCCTGGAGGCGGATGATCGACTCATCGCGGGTCTCGGGGTTCTTGAGCACCTCGAACGCGCCGTCGTTGAAGATCGGGCAGTTCTGGTAGATCTCGACGAACGCGCTGCCCTCGTGCTCGGCCGCGGCCCGCAGGACTTCCTGCAGGTGCGCGCGGTCGGAGTCGAGCGTGCGGGCCACGAACGTGGCCTCGGAGCCCAACGCGAGCGAGAGCGGGTTGAACGGCGCGTCGACCGAACCCATCGGGCTCGACTTGGTGAGCGTGCCCGCGCCCGAGGTGGGCGAGTACTGGCCCTTGGTGAGCCCGTAGATCCGGTTGTTGAACAGGAGGATCTTCAGGTTCACGTTGCGGCGCAGCGCGTGGATGAGGTGGTTGCCGCCGATCGACAGCGCGTCGCCGTCGCCGGTGACGACCCACACCGACAGGTCCGGGCGGGACACCGCCAGACCCGTGGCGATGGCCGGGGCGCGGCCGTGGATCGAGTGGATGCCGTACGTGTTGAGGTAGTACGGGAACCGCGAGGAGCAGCCGATGCCGGAGACGAACGCGATCTTCTCGCGCTCGAGGCCCAGCTCGGGCAGGAACGACTGGACCGCGGCCAGGATGGCGTAGTCGCCGCAGCCGGGGCACCAGCGCACCTCCTGGGTCGACTTGAAGTCCTTGGCCTTCAGCTTGGGGGCGTCGAGCACGGTTCTTCCCGCTTGCGCAGTGTCAGCCATTCTTGATGACCTCCTCCAGGGCGTCCTGCAGTTCATTGGAGGTGAACGGCAGGCCGCGCACCTTGTTGTAGCCGATCACGTTCGTGCCGGGGAAGTTGCCGCGCAGCAGCAGCGCGAGCTGCCCCAGGTTCATCTCGGGCACCACGACCCTGTCGTAGCGCGCGAGGACCTCGGCGGTGTTCTTCGGCATCGGGTTGAGGTAGCGCAGGTGCGCGCGGGCGATCGGCACGCCCTTGTCGCGCAGGCCGCGCACGGCCGCGCCGACCGGGCCCCACGTGGAGCCCCAGCCGAGGACGAGCACGTCGGCGTCGCCGGCCGGGTCGTCCACTTCGAGGTCCGGCACGTCGATCCCGGCGATCTTCGCCGCGCGGGTGCGCACCATGTGGTCGTGGTTCTCGGGGTCGTAGGAGATGTCGCCGGTCTTGTCGGCCTTCTCGATGCCGCCGATGCGGTGCTGGAGGCCGGGGGTGCCGGGCACGGCCCACGGGCGGGCCAGGGTCTCGGGGTCGCGCAGGTACGGCAGGAACACCGGCTCGCCCTTGGCGTCCACGCCGTTCGTCTCGGTCGCGAACGCCACGGAGATGTCCGGCAGATCGGCGAACTCGGGGAGCTTCCACGGCTCGGCGCCGTTGGCGATGTAGCCGTCCGACAGGACCATGACCGGGGTGCGGTACGCCAGAGCGATGCGCGCGGCCTCGACCATGATCTCGTAGCAGTCCGAAGGGGACTGCGGGGCGAGGATCGCGATGGGGGCCTCGCCGTGGCGGCCGAACATGGCCATCACGAGGTCGGCCTGCTCGGTCTTGGTGGGCAGACCGGTCGAGGGACCGGCGCGCTGCACGTCCACGACCAGGAGCGGCAGCTCCAGGGAGACGCCGAGCGAGATGGTCTCGGACTTGAGCGCGATGCCCGGGCCAGAGGAGGTGGTGACGCCGAGCGCCCCGCCCCACGAGGCGCCCAGAGCCGCGCCGACCGCGGCGATCTCGTCCTCGGCCTGCACGGTGGTGACGCCGAAGCGCTTGTGCTTGGACAGCTCGTGGAGGATGTCGCTGGCCGGGGTGATCGGATACGCGCCCAGGAAGACCGGGAGCCCCGAGGCGACGCCGGCGGCGGTGATGCCCCACGCGAGCGCCTGGTTGCCGGTGATGTTCCGGTAGGTGCCCGCGGCGAGCTTGGCCGGCGGGATCTCGAAGCGGACGGCGAAGGCCTCAGTCGTGTCGCCGTAGTTCCACCCGGCCTTGAGCGCGGCGATGTTCGCCTCGGCGATGGCGGGCTTGGACTTGAACTTGCCGCGCAGGAAGTCCTCGGTCGCCTCGGTGGGGCGCGAGTACATCCAGGAGACGAGCCCGAGGTCGAACATGTTCTTCGCGCGCTCGGCGTCCTTCTTGCTGACCTCGTGCTCGGCGAGGGCGCCGATGGTCAAGGTGGCGAGCGCGACCGCGTGCACCTGGTAGTCGTCGAGCGAGCCGTCCTCGATGGGGTTGGCCTCGTACCCGACCTTGGTGAGGTTGCGCTTGGTGAACTCGTCGGTGTTGACGACGATGGTCCCGCCCGACTTGAGGTCGCGCAGGTTGGCCTTGAGCGCCGCCGGGTTCATCGCGATGAGCACCTCGGGGTGGTCGCCCGGGGTGAGGATGTCGGTGTCGGCGAAGTGGATCTGGAAGCTCGACACCCCCGGGAGCGTTCCGGCGGGGGCCCGGATCTCGGCGGGATAGTTCGGGAGGGTCGACAGGTCGTTGCCGAGCTTGGCGGTCTCCGCTGTGAAGCGGTCACCCGTGAGCTGCATCCCGTCGCCGGAGTCCCCTGCGAAGCGGATGACGACCCGGTCGAGCTGCCGGACGGTATTCACCTAGTTCTCCTCATGCGGGTTCGGGGGCACGCAAGGAATGCGGCGTTTCGGTTCGGGGAGCGGCGCTCCGCCATGTCTGCTACTTGCGATGCTACGCGGGGGTCACCTCGCCTCGCCAACCCCGCGACGCGGGGGCGATGTAGGCGACACCACATCCCGCAAACCGGCTCACATGCTGAGACGAATCTCCGGCCGCAGTGACCTGGACCTCTCGTTACGGCTTCCACAGCGCTGCTTCTGCTCGCATTCGCCGTCCCGGATCGTGGACGCACGGGCCCGCGCGCGACACGCCGGAGTCGCACATCCGACCCTCGGCGGCGCTCCTCTCAGGACTCGCTGGAGGTGGCCGCGACCGTGCCCTCGGTGGTCGTCGGCGTCTCGGCCGGCGTGGGGCTGGAGCTCGTCTCCGACGGGGTCGGCTCGACGGTCACGTCGTCCACGATCGCCGCGAAGGACGCGGTCTCGGCGATCCACGCGTAGCGGAAGACGCCCGTGCGATCGGGGTCGTTCGGCGTGTCGACCTTGACCGACACGACGCCGTCCTCGATCTGCGCGACCTCGGCGGTGGCCTTGACCGAGGTCGTCTCCCACACCCAGCCGAGCTGCTCGAGCGCGGTGCCGTCCTCGTTCCACGCGAAGGCCGCGGCGCCGACCACGAAGGTCTCGTCGGAGTCGGCCGGGTGGCATTCGAGCACGGCGACCACATCGTCGTCGCCGTCGGCGTCCACGTCGCCGGGCACCGGCCCGACGCCGTCGTCAGGCATGAACGCGATCTTCCACGGCGTTTCCGCAGTGAACGTCCAGTCCTCGCCGTTCAAACCGAGCGGACCGGCGGCGCAGGCCTCGCCGTACTCGCCGGGATCGGTGAGGACCAGCGTCGTCTCGGGAGGGGCCGTCGCGTCGACGGTCGGGTCCTCGCCCTCGTTGGACTCCGGGCTCGCCGGGTCGCCGAGAGTGAAGCTCGGCGACTCGTCCGAGGTCGAGGTCGCGACGGCGGCGCTGTCGGACTTGGCCGGATCGGGCCCGCCCGCGAGCGGGCCGAGCGTCTGGGCCACGGCGAAACCGCCCGCGGTGACCGCGGTGCACGCGCCCACCACGGCCGCGAGCGACACCAGGCGGCGACGGCGCATGGCGGCCGGGCCGCGCATGATCAGCTCGTTCACCGGCGGCGGCGGAAAGTGCGCGGAAGACTCCGCCTTCAAGCTCGCGAAAACCGCTTTGACCTGCTCGTCCTCAGGGTCGATGGTCATGAGCGGTCCTCCTTCACGGAGGCTCGGCGGCTCGCGGTCCGGGAGACGCGCTGGGCTCCCGGAATCGTGCGCCGGATACGGATCGGCATGGTGTCGGGGTCGGTCTCGGCGGCGGGCTTCGGGGCCTCGTCGGTGAGCAGCGCGGCGAGTTCCTTGCGGCCGCGGTGGAGCCAGGACTTCACGGTGCCCTCGCGGGCGCCGGTCTGCT